>NZ_JBVJIJ010000001.1:343631-741028 GCF_055586325.1 Dactylosporangium sp. NPDC051087
CCATCCTTCACCTTCCTCTTCTTTTTCCCCCCCCCCCCCCCCCCCCCCCCCCCCCCCCCCCCCCCCCCCCCCCCCCCCCCCCCCCCCCCCTCGCCGGGAGCCTGCGGAATTCCCCGCGCAGCCTTCGGCTGCTCCCCGGTGGGGGAGCTGCGCTCCACCCACACCCCCTCAAAACCGTCCCGGGGCGGGACCTTCTCGCCTCGCGCCGGACGGCACCGGCCTCGGGCGGGTGCACCCTCCTCGGGTGGGGACGCGGTGGCGCTTTGGCTTCCCTCGGCTCCGCCGTGTGTGCTTGCAGGACCTGCGGCACGGCGCTGTTCGACTGTCCGCGTCATTCCACGGACGGGTCGTCCGGGTCGATCAGGTTGTGGTCTCGCCGCTCGCGCGCAGTTCGTCAATCGCCTCGTTCAGGCGGCGGGCGTTAACGGGGCTCGCCATGAGATACGCCGTTTCCGTCAGCGACTCGTACTCGCGCAGCGAGATGATGACCGCGGACTCGTGACCCGGGCGGGTGATCACGACCTCTTCGGCGTCCTCCACGACGTGGTCGAGCATCTTGGCCAGGTTCTGCCGGACTTCCGAGTAGCTGACCGTGCGCATGGCATCCTCCGAATCAGGACCGCCGAACCGGTGTACAGAATTTGTACGACCTGACGTGCGATGTGTCGGGCCCGCGTACCGAAGACTCGGGTGCCCCGGCGGAAGGCGTCGGCGACGTCAGGCTGGCAGCGTGACGGACGGCTCGCGAGGGACACCGAACTCCTCGATGAGGCCGCGGAGTGCCTCACGGAGGTCCTCCAGTGCGGCTTGCTCTGTGTCGCCCTCGCCGTGGGCGCCGACGCTGGGACGGAGTGGGGCGTGGGGGCACCAGACCCCGTCTTCGTCGCACTCCACGACGATGGGCACAGTGACGGTGCGGGGTTCAGGCATTGCACGAACCATAACCTGGTTATCGGGGCTGCTCCCGCAAGCTCGCTCACGTCATGATTCCGGAGGCGGCCAGGCGCGGGAACGCGACGCCGGTAAGGCAGGCGGAGCAAGGTTGGCTATGTGAGTGCCGCGTCGATCACGGTGGTTTCTGTGTGCAGCAGTAAGGCTGTCAGGGCGGTGCGGGTGATGGCGGTCGTGTCGATCTGGGCTCGGATGCTGAGGGCGTCGACCGCGTCGTTGATGTGGACCATCAGGGGCTGGTGGAGGTTCGGGAGCTGGCGCCACTCGGAGGTGGTGGGGCCGGCGGCGCGGACGTCCGCCGCGGTCGGCGCCGGGTCGATGGGGCCGTCCTCGGTGCGGCGGTTGTTGAACAGGCACAGCAGGTCGAAGCTGACGCCGCGGTCCTGGCCGACCTTGGCGATGAGCTCGTCGATGTCGCCCTGGGCGTAGTACGCGTTCTTCTGCGCGGTCAGGAGGCGGCGCTGTGCTCGCAGTACGAGGTCGTCGAAGCCGCCGTCGGTGAGGTCGAGGGTGCACAGGCCGTGCTGGCTCATGTGGCCGGCGGCGTCGGCCAGGCCGGGGCGGAACCTGTTGTTCACCGTGATCATCGTTGCCAGCCGGGTGGTCTCCGTCGCTTGGCCCAGCGCGTCCGCGAACGCCGCGTAGAGGACGGGTGTCGTGGTCACGCCGAGGCGCGCGGCGATGGAGCGCAGTGCCTGGTACAGGGCGGGTGAGAGGAGGTCCAGCTCCCAGAAGCGGTGCTCGGGTGGCGCGGCGTCGTCCGGGCGTGGGAGCCGCGGGGACGGGAGCGTGAGCAGCTGCGTCTCCCAGTACCGTCGCGCCGCCTCGTTCTGGCGTAGTGCCGACGGTGTCTGTTGCAGCCGGGCCTGCTCCAGTGGCTGGAGCCCAGGCTGTCGCGGGGGCTCGCCCGTCGAGGGGTCGCGGTTGCTCAGGTCCTCGAACATGGCCATCGCGGCCGTCGGGTCGGCGACGTGGTGCGAGAGCGTCACCACCAGGTGGGTCAGCGCCCCGGCGTGCCGGACGAGCGCCATCCGCATCGGCCATTCCCGTTCGTAGTCGAAGCGGACGGCGTAGTACTGCGCGCTCACCTCGGCGGCGACGGTTGCCGGGTCCCGGTCGCCGGCGTCGTACACCTCGATCTCGGCGGTCCCCGAGTCGGCCACGACCTGCGTGACGCTGCCGTCGGGGGCGAAGCGCAACAGTGTGCGCATCGACTGGAAGCGGCTCAGGTAGAACCGGTACTCATCGACATACCGGTCCAGGGTCGTGCCAGGCTCCAGCTCTCTGACGGCGCCCATTGCCAGCGAGCTGCCGGCCGCGGCCATTTCTTTCCAGATGGACTGCTGGCCCCAGCTCAGCGGGCCTTCGCCGCCGCCGTCGCCCGTGAACGGGACGGCGATCCGCTCTACCAAGCCGCTCAACATCTCGGTGGCTCCGTTCGACGGACGATACCCGGCGAGGAACTCTATCGGTCGGCAGCTCTGTCAGGATCTGGCTAACCGGTCACATGACCTCTAAACATCCCATTTCAGGCTCAGTGGAAACGTCACCTCGGTCAACCTGTAGTCGATGGTACTTTGGTACTTGAGCGAGCAGGGTCCGCCAGGGCCGCTCGGTCGCGACGCCTTTGATCGTCACTGCGTCAAGGTCCGCCGAGCGGGCGTGCCGCTCCTGCCGACGCCAGCATGTTGAGGAGACCCAATGGCCGCCGCCGCGACGCCCATCAAGGTTGACGCCCAGACCGACCAGCTCATCTCGCACGCCGCGCACTTCCTCGGCCGCTCCAAGAAAGACGTCGTCGATGTCGCGGTGCGCGAATACATCGAGAATCATCGGGCGGAGATCCAGGAGGCGGTGAGCCGTGCTCTGCAGCAGCTCGACGGCAGCGTTGCCGGTGCCGTTTCGCTGCTCACGGGCATGTCCCGCGCAAAGCTTGACGAACTGGGCGGATTTGAAGAGCCGACCGGCTGAACCCGGCGGGGTGGATCTTATTGCGGCTGATGACAGTTGCAACGCGATTGCCTTTTAAGATCCGTCTATGTCTGCCATGCAACGCGAGCCGGTGCGGCCAACGAAGCGCTGTCTGGTTGCGGCTCAAGGGGCGGAGCGGGTGGTGTCGCTCTCCGATCTGGTCTGGTTCAAGGTCAAGACGGGCCCGTATCGCGCCGCGGTGCACGAGCTTGACCGGGCGCCGGCCCATCCGTCCGAACTCGCCGCAGGCAACGCATGGTGGTGGATCGGAGCCGCCGGAGTACGGAAGGCGGACACGGGTGCCGACGACTTCTACGAAACGCTCAAAGCCGAATGCGTCCGGGCCGGCAAAGGGACGGGCGAGCCATCGTCGGAGCACCTGCTCCCAGGTGGGCCGGACATGGAGCGCCTGCAGGCAGAGGTAGCCACGCGAGTTGTGGTCGAGATCAGGCGCATCGTGTGCCGGCTGGTCGCGCGATCGATTCGCGACGGCAAGCCCTGGTCGGCGTCATTCGACAGGTATGAGATCACCGTGCTCGTCCGTGCGAGAGATGGTGAGGCGTATGTCGCTGTCATCACCGAGGGCTTTATCGGTCCCACCTTCCTGGCGTTTGTCTTGAACTGCGTTCCAGGCGTCGCGGGCGACGATTGGCTACCAGAACCTGGCGGGGCGCTGGGCGTTCAGCCCGCGTTCGGGAAAATAGTCTATTCGGCGATCATGCCACCTGAGTTTCAATCGAAGATCGTGGACCAGTGGGGCGACGAACCGTCCGCCGCTGAACGGACCTAGGAAGAGTCGCCGGAATGGGCGAGTACTGCCTTGATCTGGCCGAGTTGGAGCGGCACGAACGCCAGGATCAGTTCGCCGGTTGCCCACAGGGGTGGGACCCATTCGTGCACCCATGCGGGAGGTGTCGCTGCACAGCCTTGCGGGGCGGTGTGGGCGGTTGCCGCGGTGGATGACTGTGGCGAAGCACCGTGGTAAAGCTCCGGGAGAAGTCAGGGTCAATACAGCAGCCGATGTAGCGGGGTTTGCGACGCCAGGGGAACGACCCGGGCGGGCGTGGGAAGGCATGCTCGACGGCATGAAGTTCACACCGCGGTGGCGGAAGGCGGTCCTGACCCTGCATGTGGTCACGGCGGTGGGGTGGTTGGGGACCGACCTGGTGCTGCTGACGTTCGGGATCGCGGGGTTGACCGGCGGCGCCGACAAGGAGGTCGTCTATCCGGCGATGCGGATCGTCGGGACGGCGTTTGTTCGTGCCGTTGACCTTTCTGGTGTGGGTGGTCGGGGTGGTCAACTCGGTCGGGACGCCGTGGGGGTTGCTCAAGTGGTGGTGGGTGGCGGTCAAGCTGGGGATCGTCACGGTGATGCTCTTCCTGGTGACGTTCCTGCTGTACCCGGGGCTGCAGAAGGCCGGCGACCTCAAACAGGAGCTTCCCCGGCGGGACCAGATCAACCTGGTGGTGGCGCCGAGTGTGTCATCGACGCTGCTGGTGATTTCGACGGTGTTGTCGACGTATAAGCCGTGGGGGCGGCGGGCGGCGGCGACAAGGCGGTGACGCCCCAGCAGGCGGCGCTCGCGCAGGACAGGACGGCCAGGGCGATCATCACCCGGTCGATCGAGGTGTTCAGGTGCCATTGGATGTCGTACGGCGTGATCAGGTAGATGAAGACGAGGCCGGCGGTGTGGATCGCCGTGACGGCCCACAGCCAGCCGTCGGCGCCGAGGTCGAGGTCGGCGCGGGCGCGGCGCAGGAAGAGGTTGCCGAGCAGTGCGGCGGCGACGGTGAGCAGGAGGATCCAGCCGACCCGGCCGGCCATGAAGTCGAGGATGGTCGGGAGGCGGCCGAGTGTGTCGGCGTCGCCGTGCAGGAGGGCGTCGAAGCGGCCGCCGGCGAGGACGTCGGTCTCGGCGCCGAGGAGGCGGGCGGTCACCGACCAGATCGCGGCGACGCCGACCGGGATCCAGAGTGGGCCCGCGCGGAGGCGGAGCTTCACGGTGCCGACGAGGGCAAGCGCGACCACCAGGCTTAAGCCTTCGTTCTTCATGAGCGCGGCCGAGGACGCCAGGAACAGGGCGAGGGGCGGCAGGCCGGCGACCGGCCGGGCGAAGAGCAGCAGCACGGCGGCGGCGGCGAAGGCGCACGCGCACATGGCGTCGCTGAAGCCGGCGGTCGGGATGAGCCACAGCGGGCTCCAGGCGGCGTACCCGGTGGCGATCGCGGCGGGCCAGGACAGCAGCGCGTGGCCGCGGGCGGTGGCGACGCGGACGGCGTGGATGAGCATGGCGATCGCGGAGAGGGTCAGGAAGCCGGTGACGAACGCGGCCGGGTAGAAGTCGCGGATGTCCAGCACCTGCCAGATGAGCGCGACGGGCGCCGAGGCGAGGGGCGGGTAGTCGGGGTGGCTGAAGGTGAGGACCGGGTTGCCGATCGCCGAGCGCGCGAAGTCGCCGCCCTGCGTGAAGTACCCGGCGTGCAGCCACCAGATGAGGTGGGTGTCCCAGGTGACGGGCTCCGTGCCGAGGCGCAGCATCGGCGGCACCAGGGGCAGGGTGGTCAGCGCCGCGTCGCGCCAGCCGCTGGACGGCAGCCTGGGCCGGTCGCGCAGCCGCCACGCGAGGACGCCGGTCAGCAGGTACACGGGGACGAACCAGACCATGAGCGGGCCGGTGAAGGCGAGCATGAGCAGGACGGCCGCGGTGGCGACGGCGGCGCCGGCGATCGGGGCGAGGACGAGCGCCAGTGGCACGGCGCGGGTCAGCGCGTAGGCGAGCGGCAGGCCGGCGGCGATGAGGACGAGGACCGCCAGCACCGTGGTGATCATGCGGTCACCGGCTTGCGGGTCAGCAGCCGGACGCCGTGCGGCGCGGCCGGGTCCTCCTGCAGGTAGACCTCGAGGTCGGGCTTGTCGTCGGGCGCGACGACGTGGATGCCGTGCATGTAGGCGAACTCGACGAGGCGCAGCTGCAGGTCGACGACCTTTTCCACGACCACGATCCTCGTGCCGGCCGGGACCTGGCGGTGCAGCTCGCGGCTCAGATATTCGAGCTTCTCCCGGTACGTCCGGGTCACGTGCTGCTCGCCGGCGGTGCGCACGGTCTCCACGCCGACGCGGGTGGAGTAGACGGTGGGGCGCATCGCCTGCAGCAGGGCCGCCGCGCAGAGTGCGGCGACGAGGAGACGTACGGCTGTTCGAGAAGATGGCAACCGCATCGCCCCACCCTAAAAGAAGCACCTGGATGGTTTCGGCACCGGGCCGTGGTGGCGGGCAATAGTGTCGGGTCGACGAAGGGACTTGTGATGGCTTCTCGGCTCAATCCGTACCTCAGCTTCCTCGGCAACGCCCGCCAGGCGATGGAGTTCTACCAGGGCGTGTTCGGCGGCACGCTGCGGCTCAGCACGTTCGGCGAGTTCAACCCCGACGCCGGGCCGATCGCGGAGCAGATCATGCACGGCCAGCTGGAGACTCCGAGCGGCTACACCATCATGGCCTCGGACACGCCGCCGGAGATGGCGCACAACCCCGGCGACAACATCACGGTCAGCCTCAGCGGCGACGACAGTGTCGAGCTGCACGGGTACTGGGGCAAGCTGTCGGCCGGCGGCCGGGTCAACGTGCCGCTGGAGAAGCAGATGTGGGGCGACGAGTTCGGCAGCTGCGTCGACCGGTTCGGCATCCCGTGGATGGTCAACATCAGTCAGCCCACGTAAAACCTGCAAAACCGACAAAGCGGCGAGATCTCGTGGAGATCCCGCCGCTTTTGCGTGGAGAAGGCGCCGCAACGATGCCGTCAGTTTTGTGCAACAAACCGACAAGCCGCCGACAATTCTGACTCTGTGCTTGCGTAAATATCTCGCAGGACCTTGTGGAGCGGAGGACGAGGGTCCTAAGGTCACCTCACCCTCATCCTCATGGCGCCGCCCCGCCGTAGAGCGTCTCGGGCGTCCGCCCTCCTCCCGAGAGAATCGAGTTCTCGATGTCACGGAGCACAGGTTTAGCGCGGTGGTCCAGCGGACCGCCGCGGTGGGCCGCGGCGGCGACGGCCGCCGCCGTCGGTCTCGGCGTCGTGGTCACCGGCGCCGCACCGGCCGCCGCGGCCGGATCGACCCCAGCGGTGACCCGCGCCGCCATCGACCCCGCGCTGAGCGTGGGCCGCGGCGCGAGCGTCGCCTTCGTCGAGCAGGAAGCGGAGAAGGCCAAGACGAACGGGACCGTCATCGGCCCGGACCGCACGGCCTACACGCTGCCCGCCGAGGCCTCCGGCCGCAGCGCGGTGAAGCTGACCCCCGGTCAGTACGTCGAGTTCACGCTGCCGAAGAACGCCAACGCGATCAACGTCCGCTACAGCATTCCCGACGCGCCCAACGGCGGTGGCATCACCTCGCCGCTGGACGTGACGGTCAACGGCGGCAAGAAGACCACGATGACGCTCACGTCGCAGTACTCGTGGCTGTACAACCAGTACCCGTTCTCGAACGACCCGAACGCGGGCCTGTTGCACCCCGACTGGTGGATCACCGAGTGCGCCTGCGTGCCGGCCGCCACCACGCCCGCGCCGACGATCACCACCCCGTTCCGGCCGAACCACTTCTACGACGAGCAGCGCCTGCTGCTCGGCCGCACGTACCAGGCCGGTGACAAGGTCCGGCTGACCGCGCCCGCCGGCAGTGCCGCGTGGACGGTCATCGACCTGCTCGACTCCGAGCTCGTGGGTCTGCCGAAGATCAGCATCATCGCCGCCAACGTGTGGCTGTTCGGCGCGGACCCGACCGGCAAGCGCGACTCGGCCGACGCGATCGACAAGGCCATCGCGTTCGCCAAGAAGACCGGCCTCAAGGTCTACATCCCGCCGGGCACGTACCAGGTCAACCGCCACATCGTCGTCGACAACGTCACGATCGAGGGCGCCGGCAACTGGTACACCATCATCAAGGGCAAAGAGGTCGCGCTCAGCGAGCCCGCCCCGGACAACTCGATCCACACCGGTGTCGGGTTCTACGGCAAGTACTCGCAGGACGGCGGCAGCAGCAACGTCCACCTGTCCGGCTTCTCGATCATCGGTGACGTGCGCGAGCGCATCGACACCGACCAGGTCAACGGCATCGGTGGCGCGATGAGCAACTCCACCATCGACGGCCTCTACATCCAGCACACCAAGGTCGGCCTCTGGTTCGACGGCCCGATGAGCAACACCAAGGTCACCAACAACATCATCGTGGACCAGATCGCGGACGGCCTGAACTTCCACACCGGCGTCACCAACTCGACCGCGTCGAACAACTTCGTGCGCAACTCGGGCGACGACGGCCTGGCGATGTGGGCCGAGAAGACCACCAACGCCGGCAACACGTTCGACCACAACACGGTGCAGACCCCGGTCCTCGCCAACGGCATCGCGATCTACGGCGGCAAGGACACCACGGTGTCCAACAACCTCGTCGCGGACCCGATCCGTGAGGGCAGCGCGATCCACGTCGGCTCCCGCTTCGGCGCCGAGCCGTTCACCGGCTTCGTGAAGGTCACGGACAACACCACGGTCCGCGCCGGCACGTACGAGCTGAACTGGAACATCGGTCTCGGTGCCATCTGGTTCATGGCGCTGGACAAGAGCATCGACGCGGACATCCAGGTGACCGGGGACCACTTCCTCGACAACACCTACAACGCGATCATGGTCGTGTCCGACTGGCCGGTGAAGGACCTGTACACGATCAAGGGCCTGAAGTTCAAGAACATCCGCGTCGACGGCACCGGCACCTCGGTGCTCAGCGCCCGCGCGGAGGGCTCCGCCTCGTTCGAGAACGTGGACGCCCGCAACGTCGGTGCCGTCGGCATCAACAACTGCGGCTCGTTCCACTTCACCCCGGCCGGCTCCGAGTTCTCGGTCGTCGACCTGGGTGGCAACGACGGCGGCGGCACCACGGGCCCGTGGCTCGCCCCGTGGGAGCTGCCGAACACGATCACCTGCGACGACCGCCCGCCGGTCGTCGTGCCCCCGGCGCCTCAGCCGTGGTAACAGCACGTTGATCCAGTGAAGGGCGGGCGCTTCGGGGGCGCCCGCCCTTCCTTCTGTGGTGCTACCACCACCCCGGATCGGCGCGCTGGCGCCACTGACCGGGGCGCGTCCATGGCGAAGAGTCGATGCCATGGACATCAACGTTTCCCGCCGCGCATTCCTCGGTACCGGTGCCGCGATCGGAGCGGGTCTCGCCGTCGGTACCCCAGCGGCCGCCGCGACCAGGAACGCCGTCGCGATCGTCGGGTGCACCGTCATCGACGCGACCGGCGGCCCGCCCCGCCGCGACCAGACCGTCATCGCCCGCGGCGCCCGGATCGCCGCGCTCGGCCCGTCGCGGACCGTCCGGGTCCCCGGCGACGCCGCCGTCGTCGACGGCCGCGGCCGGTACGTCATCCCCGGCCTCACCGACATGCACGTCCACAGCAGCGGCATCGACACGATCGACCCGCCGCTGCACCTCGTCAACGGCGTCACCACCGTTCGGGAGATGTCCGGCTACCCGACGCTGCACGAGTGGCGGCAGCGGGTCGCCGACGGCACCCTCTTCGGCCCGCGGTCGGTGATCGCCAGCCCGCTCATCGACGGCTCGCCGTCACTGTGGACCGGCCTCGGCGCGCCCTATGTCGAGGTCGCGGACGCGGCGCAGGCGGTGGCCGCGGTACGGCAGGTGGCCGCCGACGGCGCCGACTTCGTGAAGGTCTACAGCCGCCTGTCGCGGGAGTCGCTCGTCGCCATCGCCCGGGAGTCGCACCGGCTCGGCCTGGAGTTCGCCGGGCACTGCGCCGACGCCGTGCCCGTCACCGTCGCCAGCGACCTCGGGCAGCGCAGCTTCGAGCACGTCTTCACCACCTGGTACGCCACCTCCCGCCACGAGGACGAGATCCGCCGCGCCCTGTCCGAGCTGACCGTCGAGGCCGGCGACTACAACGGCTGGCTGCACCGCATCCACCCGCTGGAGCTCGCCGCGGCCCGCGGCTACGACCCGCACCGCGCCGCGGGCGTGTTCGGGCGGCTGCGGGGCAACGACTCGCACCAGACCCCGACACTCGTCATGCACCGGGTGCTGGACCTGCCGGGCAGCGTCGACCAGGACGACCCGCGGCTGCGGTACATCCCGGCGGAGGTCCGTGCCACCTGGGACTTCGCGATGCAGGAGATCTACCTGAACGGGCGGACACCGCGGGAGCAGGCCGAGCACGAGGAGCTGTTCGGGCACCGCGCGCGGTTCGTCGCCGCGATGCACCGCGCCGGCGTGCCGCTGCTGGCCGGCACCGACACCGGCACCTCCTACGTGTACCCGGGCTTCGGCCTGCACGACGAGCTGGAGCAGCTGGTCAGGGCGGGCCTGCCGCCGATGCGGGCGCTGCAGGCGGCGACCCGGGACCCGGCGCGCTTCCTCGGGCTCGGCTCGGGCACCGTCCGCCAGGGTGCGGCCGCCGACCTGGTCGTCCTGGACGCGGACCCGCTCGCCGACATCCGCAACACCCGCCGCATCCACGCCGTCGTGGTGCGCGGCGAGCTCATCACCCCCGAGCGCCGCGACGCGATGCTGGACGCGGTCGCCGAGGCCGCCCGCACCGCCGCCCCGGTCGCCGCCCCCGTCAGGTGCTGCTAATGCGGCTCGAGCTGCGGGGCCGGCAGCGGCCCCGGCGGCGCCGCCGGCGGCGGGATGAACGGGGGCGGCGGCAGGAACAGCAGGCGGTCGTTGAACGCGGCGGTGACGTCGGCGCCGATCCCGCAGCGGACCGCGAGGTCCAGCATCGAGGTGTACGGCCCGCGGGCGGCCCGGTCCACGGCGATGCGGCGGGCCACGCCACGGCGCAGGCCGGGGACGTTGAACAGGACGTACGCGGGCACCGCGTTGACGTCGACGAGCCCGCCGTCTTTGTGGGTCCGCTTGAGGTCGGGCCGGCCGATCGCGAACGCGAACCTCGACACCGGGTTGGTGACCAGCAGCTGCCGGGCCCGCTCCCGCCGGTCGATCGGTCCGTTGCGGCGGCGCCGCCACACGTGCCGCAGGTGCTCGTTGAGCAGCACCACGTGCACCGGCACAGCGAGCGAGACGAGGATCAGCGTCGACAGGCTGACCGCGCTGGCCCAGTCGGGCTGGGACCCGTCGTCCTCGACGGTCGCGATCATGACGACCCAGAAGACGATGGACACGGCGAAGTAGCCGACCGCTGTGACGGCCAGCGGCACGCTGCGGCGGCGGGTCGCGTGGTACAGAATCGGGACCCACGCCAGCAGGGTCATCGTGCACGCGCCGAAGAGGACGCCGACGAGCGTCTCCATCCAGGTGACCCACGGCTGGCGGTTGAACTCCCTGCCGAAGAACGGGTCGACCCCGACGGCGAAGGGTGGCCACCGTTGCGCGCCCGCCGGAGCCTTGACGAGCAGCGGGATCTCCGGGAACTGGGCCAGCACCGGATCCGCCGGGGCCTGGTCCACGAGGAACGGGGCGGGGCTCACCGGCGACTGCGCGCCCGCCGCCGGACTCGTCGGCCCCAAGGCCGCCGCGGAGACCGGCTCCGTGGCGGAGGAGGCCGCCGAGACCGGATCCGCGGCGGAGGAGGTCGCCGGGAGCACCAGGGACGGGTCGGAGCGCAGGATGCGTCGCTGGAGGTCCCGCAGGGCCTCGCCGGGCTCGATCCCGTGCTCCTCGTCGAGCAGCGCCCGCAGCTCACGGAAGGTCTGCAACGCGTCGGTCGGGCGGCCGCTGCGGTACAGCGACAGCATCAGCAGCTCGCGCAGCCGCTCGTGCAGCGGGAACTCCTCGACCAGGCCGGCCAGGTCCGCGATGAGCTCCCGGTGCTCGCCCCGGCCGAGCCGGATCTCCGCGAGGGCCTCGGACGCCGACACGCGCCGCTCGCCGAGACGCACCCGGGCCGCCTCGAACACCGGCCCGCTCAGCCCGGCGAACGGCTCGCCCTTCCAGAGGCGCAGCCCGGCGCGGAAGCCGTCGGCGGCGTCCTCGTCGCGCCCGGCGGCGTGCGCGGCGGTGGCCGTGTCGACGAACGCCTCGAACTCGGTGACGTCGACGGCGGCGGGGTCGATGGCGAGGCGGTAGCCGGCGTCGTCCAGGGTCAGCAGCCGCGACGGGGCCCGCGGGGACCGGTCCGGCTCCAGCAGGCGGCGCAGCGCGGCGATGTACTTCTGCAGGACGTTCGTCGCGTTCTCGGGGAGGTCCTGCGGCCAGACCGCGTCGATGATCTGGGCGGTCGGCACGGGGCGGCCCGGCTGGAGCAGCAGCACGCCGAGGACGGCCCGCTGCTTGGCGGGTCCGAGGTCGAGCGGTCGGTCCCCGGCCCACGCCCGGGCCGGCCCGAGAATCTCGAAGCGGAAGACCCCGTCCATCCCTGCGTTCCTTATGAGGTGGTCCGGCAAAGGCGCTGGTCAGTGCCATAGACGGTCGGACGGCAGCATACCGGCAGCGGCACCGCAGTGGGAACCGGCAGCATTTCGGCAGTCAGGACGGGCCGGCGACTCAGACGGGGGGTCGCCGTCCCGACCGGGCTCAGGACGCGGAGGCCCTCGTGAGGCGGTCGTGGATCGCGAGCCAGTCGTCGCCGGTCGGCGGGGGCTGGGCGAGGATCGTCGCCACCCCGGCGTCGTCGAGGCGGTGCAGGGCGGCGTACAGGTCGGCGCCGTACTCGAGCGGATCCGCGGACAGCAGCTCGACGTGCGCGCCCTCCGCGGCCGCCGGCAGGTGGGTCAGGATGCCGACGGTGCCGGGGTCGGCGCCCTCGGCGAGGGTGGCGGGATCCTCGACCAGCCGCAGCCGGGCCCGCGGCGCGTAGTGCCGGTGCGCGAGCCCCGGCGAGCGGGCGTCCCCTTTGTCGAGCGCGCCGGGCAGCTGAAGGGCGCCGACGACGTCGCGGATCGCGCGGAGGCTCAGCGCACCCGGGCGCAGCAGCCGGGGCGGCGACACCGTGACGTCGACGACCGTGGACTCGATGCCGTAGCGGCACGGCCCGCCGTCCAGGACCAGCGGCACGTCGGGCAGGCTGCGGAGCACGTGCTCGGCGGTCGTCGGGGAGATGCTCTCGGACCGGTTCGCGCTCGGCGCGGCGAGCGGCAGCCCGCACTCCCGCAGCAGGGCGAGCGCGACCGGATGCGCGGGGACGCGGATCGCGACGGTCGCCGGCCCGCCGTTGGCCGGCAGGTGGTGCGCCCGCTCCACGACGAGGCTGAGCGGGCCCGGCCAGAACCGCTCGGCGAGCAGGCGCGCCGCCGCCGGCCACTCGTGCGCCAGCGCCTCGGCGTCCGCGGCCGACGCGACGTGCACGATCAGCGGGTTCCAGGAGGGGCGGTGCTTCAGCCGGTACACCTCGGCGACGGCCTTGGCGGAGAAGGCGTGCGCGCCCAGCCCATACACCGTCTCGGTCGGGAACGCGCAGACGGACTCCTGCCGCAGCAGCTCGGCGGCGCGGCGCAGCCCGGCGGCGTCGGCGGCCACCACCCCTTCACTCACGCCCGCAACAGTAGAGGGTCACGCGGCCGGACCCCGGCGAGCACCGCCGCAGGACCGGGTCAGATCAGGCGGGTCAGCCACTCTCCGAGGAGGGTGCGCTCCGCGCTCGTCAGTGCCGTGAGGCCGGGCAGCGCCACCCGCAGCGCCCCGACCGCGCCGGCGAGACCGTCACCGGCGCGTGCGTCTGGAGCCGGGCCGTCGCCGCCGGGGTCGGTGCCGGCGGGCGGGCCGAAGCCGGAGCCGGGGCCGGTGATGGTGACCGCGGCGATGGTCGCCTCGCGGGCCAGCACCGGCAGGGCGGGGTCGCGCAGGTCGGGTGGCAGGGCGATGAGGGTGAGCGTCATGCCGCAGCCCGCGGCGTGGATCAGGTGGGCGGCGCGCTCCTCGCTGACCCGCAGCCGGCCGGCGGCCGCGATCCGCCGCACCTGCCCGGCCAGGATTTCGGCGGCGGCGCGGGCGGCCGGTGACTCGGCGCCGGGCCGCGGCTCGCCGTAGATCAGGGTGTAGACCGCGGGGTGCGCGAGCCCGAAGGCGACGTGCAGGTCCCAGCCGCGCCGCAGGTCCTCGACCGGATCCTCGGAGTGCTCGATCGCCGTCTTGCCGCTGAGGTACGACACGAAGCCGTGGCTGGCGACGGCGTCCAACAGGCCCTGCTTGTCGCCGAAGATCCGGTAGATGGTCGGGGCCTGCACGCCGGCGGCGGCGCTGACCGCGCGGGTGGAGATCGCCTCGCGGCCACCCTCGTCCAGCAGGGCCGCGGCGGCTTCGACGATCTTTTCGCGGGTAGTGGTCACGGTAACAACGCTAACACTTGAACGTTAGCGAGTTAGTGCTAACGTCGAGTTGTTAACGCCGCTAACGTGCTGGAGGAAGTCGTGAACAGAGTCGCCGTCGTCACCGGTGGATCCCGCGGCATCGGGCGGGCCGTCGCACTGCGCCTGGCACAGGACGGGCAGGCCGTCGTCATCGCCTACGGCCACTCGTCCGCCCCCGCGGACGCCGTCGTGTCCGAAATCACCGGCAAGGGCGGGCAGGCGCTGGCCGTGCGGGCGGACGTCGCCGACGAGCAGGCCGTCAAGGCCCTCTTCGACGCCGCGGAGCAGCACTTCGGCGGGGTCGACGTCGTCGTCAACGCCGCCGGGATCATGATCCTGCGTCCGCTGGCCGACATCGACCTCGACGACCTGGACCGCATGCACCGCACCAACATCCGTGGAACGTTCATCGTCGACCGGGAGGCCGCCCGCCGGGTCCGCCGCGGCGGCGCGATCGTCAACTTCTCCACGTCGATCACGCGGCTGTCGCTGCCGACCTACGCGGCGTATGCCGCGAGCAAGGCCGCCGTGGAGGCGATCTGCCCGATCCTCGCCAAGGAGCTGCGTGGCCGCGACGTCACCGTCAACGCCGTCGCACCCGGCCCGACCGCCACCGACCTGTTCCTCGACGGCAAGGACGACGCCACGATCGAGCGGATGTCGAAGGCGAACCCGATGGAGCGCCTCGGCACCCCGGAGGACATCGCCGAGGTGGTGTCTTCGCTGGCAGGGCCCGCCCGCTGGGTGAATGGTCAGACGATCTATGTCAACGGGGGTGCCGCCTGAGGCAGTGTCGTCGGACTCTTGTCTCATCGCCGGCAGACGACACCAGCGCGAGGGATGTACCGTGTCGGGCACGAGGATGAATTCAAGTTGTCACGACGCCGGGCGCGGCACTGCCACCGCCGCTGGGGCGCACGGGAAACGGGGAGCCGACATGGGACGTGGACGGGCCAAGGCCAAGCAGACGCGGATCGCCCGGGAGCTGAAGTACTTCACCCCGCCGACCGACCTCACCGCCCTCCAGCACGAGCTCGCCGGCGTGCACCTCCCCGAGCCCGAGGACGCGGACTCCTCCGACTACTACACCCCAGACCGGGACGACCGCACGCCCCGCTGAGCGGCGGGCAGGCGCCCGCCGCCACCCACATACGAAGATCCGCGGCGCCGGTGTCGAGCAGGATCACGTCCTGGTCGTTCGGTCGCCGCGGATCTCCGCGTGCGCATGGCCGCCCGGCATTCCGCCGAGGGTCATGCTGTCAGCCTAGGAGCTGTACCTCCGCCAGCTGGGTCTCCGCGGCACCGTGGTTGGCGGTGATCTGCAGGCGGAACCGCGAGTAGGTAGCGCCACCCGGCACCGAGAACACCCGCGTCTGCCGACGGTCGGCGAAGTCGACGTTGCTGCGGGTGTCCACGGTGGTCCAGGTGGCGCCGTCGTTGGAGCCCTGCAGGACCCAGTTGCGCGGGTCCCGGCCGGGCAGGTCGTCCGCGGACGTCAGCGTGTACATGCGGACGGTCGCCGACGCGGTGAGCTGGCAGGTGATCGTGGCCGTGCCCGAGAACGCCAGCCATTTGGTGAGGGAGTTGTCGTCCGTGAGGGCGCCCTTGCCCTCGCCCGGCGGGTTCTCCGCGGTGACCGTCAGGGTCGACCCGGTCGCCTTGTCCTTCAGCTGTACCGGCGCCGCGGAGCCGCTTGTCAGCGAACCCGGGACGTCCGAGGCCCCGGTGCCCCAGGACGACGGGTTGGGGCCCATCACGAAGCTGAGCGTGCCGCCGGCCAGCAGGTCGCCGTGCGTCAGGTAGTTCTTCGTGTAGTTCACGCCGTTGAGCGTGGCGCTCTGGATGTAGCGGTTGGTGTCGCTGACGCCGGGAGCGTTGACCGTGAACGTGCGCCCGTTCTCCAGGTTGACCGTCGCCTTCGCGTGCAGCGGCGCGCCGATCGTGTAGTCCGTCGTGCCCATCCGCGCCGGGTAGAAGCCCAGCGCCGAGAACACGTACCACGCGGACATCTCGCCGTTGTCCTCGTCGCCGAAGTAGCCGTTGCCCGTCCCGGCGCCCGAGTTGTACAGCGTCGTCAGCACCCGCCGGACCTGGTTCTGGGTCTTCGCGGGCGTGCCGGCGTAGTTGTACATGTAGAGCTGGTGATGGGTCTGCTCGTTGGCGTGCGCGTACTGACCCATGTTCTGGTCGTAGATCTCGCGCATCTCGTGAATCGTCCCGCCGTAGCAGCCCGGCAGGTAGTCGCGCGGCGCGGCGAGCATCGCGTCGAGCTTCGCGGACAGCTGGGCGCGGCCGCCGTACAGGTTGGCCATGCCCTGCGGGTCCTGCGGCGCCGGCGTCGAGTAGTGCCACGGCGCGCCCTCGACGAACTCGCAGCCCCACAGGTTGGGCTTGAAGTCCGCGTCGCTGGTGCGCCACGCGCCGTTGCTCTGCTTGCCGCGGTAGAACCCGACGGACTGCGAATACAGGTTGGTGTAGTCGAGGGCGCGGTTGCGGAAGTACGCGGCGTCGTCGGCGTACCCGAGCGACTGCGCCATCTGCGAGATCCCGAAGTCGTTCGTCGCGCTCTCGAGCGTCCACGACGCCGAGTCGCCCCGGACGTCGGAGGGCAGGTAGCCCTTGAACGTGGACACGTCCAGCCCGACCCGCCCGTTGATCTGCGGCGAGTACACCGTCGCGTTCTTCACCATCGACGCGTACGCCGCCTGGTAGTCGAAGTTCCGGACGCCCTTCATGTACGCGTCGGCGAAGGCCAGGTCCTGGTTGGTGCCGGGCATCGCGGCCCGGTTCCACGGCCCTGACCAGCTCGGCGTCCACCCAGCGGTCTTGTACACGTTGACGAACCCGTCGAGCATCTCGCCGGCGCGGGTCGGCTCCAGGAACGTCAGCAGCGGCCACTCGGCGCGGGCGGTGTCCCAGAAGCCGTTGTTCACGTACATCTGACCGTCGTTGAGCTGGCCGGTGTACGGGTTGTTGTACCGCCGCACGCCGTTGACCATCTCGGTGCGGTTGTTCGGGTACATGAACGTCCGGTACAGGTTGGAGTAGAACGTGACCAGCTGGTCGCCGGACGCGCCCTCGATCCTGACCTTGCCGAGCGTCGCGTCCCACTGCGCCTGCGCCTCGTCCCGGACGGTCTCCAGGCTCTTGGTGCCGACCTCCTGCGTCCGGTTGGCCGCGGCCTGCGCCACGCTCATCCACGACGTGCCGACCCGCATCGTCACCTGCTGGTTCGCGGTGGTGGCGAAGCGGACCCAGCCGGTGCCGCCCCCGCCGGACGCGGTGATCGCCGCGTCGACGGTCGCGGAGAAGTAGAGCTTCTGGCCGCGGTGGTCGGCGAAACCGGAGATCGTCCGCCCGGCGGTGTCGACGGTGAACGAGCCGGTGGCGCTGTCGACGACGTCGAACAGGACCGTCGAGTCCGACGCGGCCGGGAACGTGAAGCGCATGACGCCCGCGTGGTCGGTCGGCGCGATCTCGGTCGTGATCCCGTAGGTGTCGAGGCGCGTCTTGTAGTAGTGCGCCTTCGCGACCTCGTTCGCGTGGCTGAACGTGGACTTCCGCGCGTCCGGGGTCGTCTTCAGCGCGCCGGTCATCGGCATGAACTGCAGCTGGCCGTAGTCGCCGATCCACGGGCTCGGCTGGTGGCTGATCGCGAAGCCCTGCACGGTCGGCGAGCTCCACTGGTACAGCCAGCCGTCCTGGTTGCCGTTGGTCACCGGCGTCCAGAAGTTGAACCCGTGCGGGACCGTGGCGCCCGGGAACGTGTTGCCGCGCGAGTATCCGGAGTCGGAGTTCGAGCCGCGCCGCGTGTCGACCAGGTCGGACAGTCTGCCGCCGGTACCGGCGGAGATCTGGATGTCGTCGAAGTAGCCGCGGAACGTGCCGGTGCCTTCCGGCTTGTCGTAGCCGATGAGGATCCGGTCGATCGTCTTGCCGGCGACGTTGTTGCCGATGTTCGAGGTGACGTAGTTCCAGGTGTCGAAGTTCAGCACCCAGCCGCTGCCCTGGTCGCGCGGGTGCACGCGCACGCCGTGCTGGTCGACCGCGCCGGAGTTGCGCAGGAACGTGCCGTCGGTGAACGCGAGGTCCACCGCGACGTCGAGGTTCCCGCCGGACTGCGGGCGCACCCAGTACGACAGGGTCGTGGTCGCGCCGACGGCGATGTCGACGTCGAACACCCGGTTGTAGGAGTAGCTGGTCGTGGCGCTGGTGTCGGAGCCGGAGTACATGAGCGACGTGGTGCCGGTGTGCGCCGCCTCGGTGCGGGTGCCGCTCTCCATGCCGGTGAGGCCGCAGCAGTACCCGCCGACGCCGGCGCTGCTGTCGACGGTGTTGGTCCAGGTGGGCTGCGGCTGCCCGGCCTCGAACCCGGAGCTGAACTCGGTCACGGCGGCGTGTGCCGGGGCCGGGAGCACCACGGCGAAGCTCGCGGTCAGCAGGGCGGCCGCCCAGATCTTCCTCATGAGCCGAACACCCGCATCTCGTAGATCCGGGTGGCGACCTCGGTGTTCTGGGTGGGCGTGGTGACGTTGAGCCGCACGTACCGGCCGGAGACGCCGCTGACGGTGTGGGTGGTGTTCGCCGCGGTGTTGTTCGTGACGCTCACCGCCTGCGTCCACGTCGTGCCGTTGGTGGAGACCGAGATCGTGTACGCCTTCGTGTTCATGGTCGCGGCCTCGCCGCCGGCCTGGGCGTGCGCCAGCTCGAACCGGCTGATGTTCTTCGTGCTGCCGAGGTCGACCTGCAGCCACGCGCCGGCGCCCGACGAGCAGAACTTGTCGGAGTTGCCGCCGCTGACGCTGCCGTTGAACGCCTTCTCCGGCCCTTCCGAAGCACCGCACGGGGTGGAGCCGGTCGCGGGCCTGCCCTGCGCGATGTTGACGCCCGCGCCGACCGGTGCCCCGACGACCACGTTGTCGTACGTCGCGGCCGCGTTGAACACCCGCACGCCGTCGCTGCCGGACGCGAACGTCCCGTCCGTGACGCTGATCTTCGGGTTGGTCATGTCGTCGACGTACACCTTGATCGACTGTCCGACCGCGGTGACCCGCAGGTGGTAGCTGGTGCCGGTGGTCACCGTCAGGTTGGCGGTGCCGAGCTGGGTCCAGTTGTTCGCGGCGCGGCCGAGGACGACCCGGCCGGCGGGGCTGATGCCCGCGTAGTAGCCGTTGTAGCTGTCGGTGCCGCTGGCCGCGTTGCTGACCCGGAACGTGAGGCCGGCGTCGCCGCCGCCGCTGGTCACGGTCACGTCGGCGTCGTAGGAGAAGTCGCCGAAGTTCGTGTCGAGCTGCGCCTTGCCGCCGAGGCTGTTCCCGGCCGTGTACCTGCCGCCCGTCGCGCTGAACGATCCGCCGTACGTCTTCCAGCCCAGCGCGTTGTTGTCGGCGAAGTTGTCCTTCACCCGCATCGTGATCCGCGGGATGGTGCCGTCGGCGTTGAACGTCATCCGGTCGTAGGCGAGCTGCCGGTGGTTGCCGTCGGTCTCGCTCAGCGGCCGGCGGTGGTACAGGATGTACCAGGTGTCGGTGCCCGGCACGTTGATCACCGAGTTGTGCCCGGAGCCCTTGGCGACCGTGGAGTCCTGCGCGAGCACCCTGTCCAGCTTGGTGAACGGCCCGAGCGGGGAGTTCGCGATCGCGTAGGACACCGAGTAGTCGGGCCCGGTCCAGCCGCCCTCCGACCACATCAGGTAGTACTTGCCGTTGCGCTTGAACATCTGCGAGCCCTCGGTGTACCCGGACGGCGTGATCTCCTTGTAGGTGCTGCCGTCGCTGAACGTGCCGAGGCTGGTCATGTCGGCGTTGAGCTTGACCACGTTGGCGTGACCCCAGCCGCCGTAGTACATGTACGCCTGACCGTCGTCGTCGATGAAGACGTCCTGGTCGATGGGTTGCGCGCCGTTGACGATCTGCCCGATCAGCGGCCGGCCGATCGCGTCCCGGTAGGGGCCGGCCGGGTTGTCGGCGACGGCCACCCCGATCCCGCCGAGCGCGGAGTTGTTCTGGATGTCGTTCGCGCCGAAGTACAGGTAGTACTTGCCGTTGCGCTGGATGGGCGCCGGCGCCCACATCGCGTAGCTCGCCCACGACACGTTCGCCTTGGTGAGCACGTTCGGGTGCCTGGTCCAGTTGACCAGGTCCGTGGACGAGAAGGCGTCGAGGTAGGTCTGCTCCGCATACGACTTCGACGTCGTCGGATACACCCAGAACGTGTTGTTGTAGACCGCGACGTCCGGGTCGGCGTACCACCCGTCGACGAACGGGTTGCCGGCCTCGGCGGTCGTGTAGTCGGGGATGGCGGCTTCGGCCGCGACGGGCGCGAGCACGCTGCCCGCGATCGCCGCGACGGTGAGGACGGCTAGTCGGCTGGCTGTGGTGAACATCGGTGGCGGCTCCGACGGTGACGCGCTGGCGGGCGCGGAATGGGGTGGAGGTTCCCACATGTTCCGTAAATATTGAACAGAACCATCAGGCAGGTCAAGGTTGTCGCACCCCTTGAGCCAACAAACTCCAACAGTTTCTGTCAAAACTTCCCAGAACCGGGTTGGCTGTACGGTCGCGGTGTGGATGTTGAGGTACGGGCGGGGACCGTCGACGAAGTGGGCGCGGTGCTGGCGTTCTGGAAGGTCGCGGCGGAGGGGACGAACCGCGGGGGAGACGACACGGCGGCCGTCGAGGCGCTGATCGAACGGGACCCGCTGGCGCTGCTGCTGGCCGTGCTGGACGGGGAGATCGTCGGGTCGCTGATCGTGGGGTTCGACGGGTGGCGGTGCCACCTGTACCGCTTCGCGGTGCACCCCGGGCGGCGCCGGCAGGGGATCGGGAAGCTGCTCCTCGCGGCGGCCGAGGAGCGGTTCCGGCAGCTCGGCGGGCGGCGGGTCGACGCGATGATCCTCGAGGACAACACCCTCGCGCACCACGCGTGGCGGGCCGCCGGCTACGCGCCGCAGGAGGAGTGGCGGCGCTGGGTCAAGGGCCTCTGATCGCCGATTGGCCCTCGACGCGCCGGGCGCGCGGCTGGCAACGTCACGAGCATGATCACGATGGGTGCGGCGGCCGGCGTGGCGCTCGTGGCGTTGGGGATGGTGCTCACGCCCGGGCCGAACATGATGTACCTCGTCTCCCGCAGCATCTCCCAGGGGCGGCGGGCCGGGATGATCTCCCTCGCGGGGGTCGCCGTGGGGTTCCTCGTCTACCTGACGCTCGCCTCGGCCGGGCTGTCGGTGGTGTTCGCGACCGTGCCCGCGCTGTACACCACCGTGAAGCTGGCGGGGGCGGCCTATCTCGCCTACCTCGCGTGGCAGGCGGTCCGGCCCGGCGGCACGTCGGTGTTCGCGCAGCAGGACCTGCCGCCGGACTCGACGCGGAAGCTGCTGACGATGGGGCTGATGACCAACCTGCTCAACCCCAAGGCCGCGATCATGTACGCGTCGCTGATCCCGCAGTTCGTCGACCCCCGCGCCGGGCACCTGATGGCGCAGGGGTTCCTGCTCGGTGGGGTGCAGATCGCGGTGAGCATGGCGGTCAACGCGGGCGTCGTGCTCGCCGCCGGCAGCATCGCCGTCTTCCTCGCGGAGCGGCCCGGGTGGATGCGGATGCAGCGGTACGTGACGGGCACGCTCCTCGGGACGATCGCGGTCAAGCTCGCCACCGACAAGGCGCGACCGCTACCCGTGTAACGAGGCGGCCTTCGACAGCAGGTACCGCCGCTCGGGGAGGCTGGTCGTACGGCGGGCGGCGACCTCGTACGCCGAACGGGCCGCCGGAGCGTCGCCGGACATCTCCAGCAGGTGGGCGCGCACGGCCGCGAGCCGGTGGTGCCGGGCCAGCCGCTCGTCGGTGTCCAGCGGCGACAGCAGGCGCAGGCCGGCCTCGGGTCCCTGCACCATGGCGAGGGCGACCGCCCGGTTGAGCGTCACCATCGGGTTCGGCGCGACCCGCTCCAGCAGCTGGTACAGCGCGAGGATCTGCGGCCAGTCGGTGTCCGCCGCCGAGGCGGCCTCGTCGTGGACCGCGGCGATCGCGGCCTGCAGCTGGTAGGCGCCCGGCGGCCCCTTCGGCAGCGTCCGGGTGATCAACTCGACGCCCTCGGCGATCATCGACGGGTTCCACAGCGACCGGTCCTGCGCCGCGAGCGGGACCAGCGTGCCGTCCGGCAGGGCGCGGGCGGCGCGGCGGGCGTCGGTGAGCAGCATCAGCGCGAGCAGCCCCGCGACCTCCCCGTTGTCGGGCAGCAGGCGGTGCACCTCGCGGGTCAGGCGGGTCGCCTCGGCGGTCAGCTCGGGCCGGTGCAGGTCCTCGCCCGACGACGCGGTGTATCCCTCGTTGAAGATCAGGTACAGCACCTGCAGGACGACCTGGAGCCTGGCGGCGCGCTCGGCGGGCGGCGGCATGCTGAAGCGCGCGCCGGCGGACCGGATCTTCTGCTTGGCGCGGCTGACCCGCTGCGCGAGCGTGGCCTCCGGGACCAGGAACGCGTGCGCGATCTGCGCGGTGGTCAGCCCGCCCACGGCCCGCAGCGTGAGCGCCAGCTGCGACGCGCTCGAAAGGGACGGATGGCAGCACAGGAACAGCAGCAGCAACGTGTCATCTTTGTCGGGAATGTCCGCGCTGTCGGATGTTTCATGTGAAACACCGTGGGTAAGCTCGCGCCGCCGCCGGGCGTCCTCGCTGCGGAACTGGTCCGTCAACCGCCGCGAGGCGACCGTGATCAGCCACCCGCGCGGCTGCTCCGGCACGCCCTCGACCGGCCACTGCGTCGCCGCCGCGAGCAACGCCTCCTGGACCGCGTCCTCGCAGGCGTCGAACTGCCCGTACCGGCGGACCAGGACCCCGAGCACCTGCGGCGCGAGACCGCGCAGCTCCTCTTCGACGATGTTGCCAGTCGTTTCGCCGGTCACGAGGAGCACGATCTCACGCCGCAGGTGGGCAGGGTGTCAGCGACGGACGGTGCCGGCCGACCCGCTGCCGCGCCGGACCGGCTCCGCGCAGGCCAGGAGCTTTCCGCGGGGCAGGAACTCGATCGCGGTCGCGGCCCCGATCTCAGCCATCGGGGTGAACGTGTGCCCGAGCCCGCCCAGCGCGACGCCCGGCCCGGCGATGAACGCCGGCTCCGCCACCACGGCGGCGGTGTTGCGCTGCGTGGCCCGCGGCGCCGCGAGGGCCTCCGGCAGCGTCATCCCGAGGTCGATCCGGTTGACCAGGATCTGCAGCACGGTGGTGATGATCGTCGAGCCGCCGGGGGAGCCGAGCGCGAGGAACGGCTTGCCGTGCTGCAGGACGATCGTCGGCGCCATCGAGCTGCGCGGCCGCTTGCCTGGGCCGGGCAGGTTCGGGTCGTCGGCGGGCGCCTGGGTGTTGGTGAAGTTGAAGTCGGTCAGCTCGTTGTTGAGCAGGAAACCGCGGCCCGGGACGACGATCCCGTTGCCGCCGATCTGCTCGATGGTGAGCGTGTACTCCACGACGTTGCCCCACTTGTCGGCGACGGTCAGGTTCGTCGTCGACTTGCCGAAGTCGGTGCTCGCCCCGCCCGTCGCGGTGGCACAGCCGTCGTATCGGCCGTCCGGTACGCCGGGCAGCACCGGCTTCTGCGCGGCCTTCGCCGGGTCGATCTGGCAGGCGCGCTCGGCGGCGAAACCGTTGGTCAGCAGCGCGTCGAGCACCCGGCGCGGGGTGTAGTCGCCGACGTAGCGGTTGCGGTCGGCGAAGGCCAGGGCGCTCGCCTCCAGGTAGCGGTGCAGCGCCTGCGTGCCGTCGAGCTTGCCCAGGTCGGAGCGCTCGAGGATGTTGAGGGCCTCGCCGACGGTCGAGCCGCCGGACGACGGGGTCGCCATGCCGTACACGTCGTAGCCGCGGTAGTTCATGTGCGTCGGGTCGGGGCGGCGGACGTCGTAGGCGCGCAGGTCGGCCAGGGTCATGCCGCCGGGGCGGATCTCGTACTGCCACGGCAGCGCCGGGCTCGTCGCGACCGGCGGGTGCTGCACGGTCTGGACGATGTCGCGGCCGACCTCGCCGCCGTAGAACGCGTCGATGCCCCGCCGTCCGACCAGGTCATAGGTGGCGGCCAGGTCGGGGTTGCGCAGCGTGCTGCCGACCGCCGGCGGCTGCCCGCCCGGCAGGAACAGCGCCGCGGTGGGCGTGAACTGTGCGAACGCGGCGGCGTTGTCGCTGACCTGGGTCGCGAACGTCTGGTCGACGGTGAAGCCGCGCCGGGCCACGTCGGCGGCCGGGCGCAGGCTCGTCGCCAGGGACCGCGAACCCCACCTGCGCAGCGCGGTGTCCCAGGTGGCGAGGGTGCCCGGTACGCCGGCGGAGAGGCCACTGACGCGGGCCTCCTGGAACGCGTAGGGCTGGCCGGTCGCCGGGTTCACGAACGCCGTCGACGTCATCGACCGCGGCGCGGTCTCCCGGCCGTCGAGGGTGGACACCTTGCCGCTGCGGGCGTCGTAGTACACGAAGAACCCGCCGCCGCCGATGCCGGAGGAGAACGGCTCGGTCACGCCGAGGGTCGCCGCGACCGCGACGGCCGCGTCGACCGCGTTCCCCCCGCGGCGCAGCACGTCCAGGCCGACCGCGGTGGCTGTCGGGTCGACCGAGGTCACCGCGCCGCCGTAGCCGGTCGCGGTCGGGCCGCTGGTTCCGGCGGCGGTGGCCGGCGCGGCCGGCACGAGCAGTATCGGTATCAGGGCGAGCGGGACGAGCCTGCGCACGGTGCCTCCCGGAGGATCGACGGTGATCGTTCCTCCTGCCTACCGTCCCGGCGCCCCGGGCACAACCCGGAACGTCCGGCGGTACGCGCTCGGGGCGACACCGATCGTGGTCTGCAGGTGCTGGCGCAGCGACGCGGCGGTGCCGAGCCCGGACCGGCGGGCGATCTGCTCCACCGCCAGGTCGGTGCTCTCCAGCAGGCCACGGGCGTGATCGACCCGCTGCTGCAGCAACCACCGGGCCGGGCTGACCCCGGTCTCCTCGCGGAACCGGCGGGTGAACGTCCGCACACTCATCGTCGCGTACGCGGCCATGTCCTGCAGCGTCAACGGCTCACCCAGCCGCTGCAGCGCCCATTCCCGGGTCGGGGCGGTCGTGGTGTCGGTGACCCGCGGCAGGGGGCGTTCGATGTACTGCGCCTGCCCACCCTCCCGCCACGGCGGCACGACGCTGCGCCGGGCGGCCCGGTTGGCGACCTCGCTGCCGAAGTCGGTGCGCACCACGTGCAGGCACAGGTCGATCCCCGCGCCGACACCGGCGGAGGTGAGCACGTCGCCGTCGTCGATGAACAACACGTCAGGGTCGAGCTTGACCTGCGGATACAGCTCCCGGAACTGGTCGGCCCAGCCCCAGTGGGTGGTCGCCCGCCGGTCGTCGAGCAGCCCCGCGGCGGCGAGCACGAACGCCCCGGTGCAGATCGACATGACCCTGGCCCCACGCGCGTGCGCGGCTCGCAGCGCCCCCGCCACCTCGGGCTCGACGCTCGCGTCCTCGACCGGGCCACCGCGGTGGATGCCGGCCACGATCACGGTGTCGGCCACCTCGGTGATCTCCAGGCCGTGGTCGGGCAGCACCTGGAACCCGGCCGCGCTGCGGACCGGCAGCCCGCCCGGCGTGCAGACCTGGATCTTGTACCGCCGCAGCCCGTCGTCGTCCCGGGCCGCGCCGAAGATCTGCGGCGGGGTGCCCAGGTCGAACGCCACGACGCCGTCCAGGGCGAGCACGGCGACCAGGTGTCTGTCCATGGCCCAATTCTTGCGCACTATGGCTGTCGGGCCACTCGTCCGGTCGTACCGACTCCCAGATCATGGTTTTGTGAAACGAATCCATCCGGCCTGGTCGGTCGCCGTCGTCGCCTTCGTCGCGCTGGTCGGGGCGGCCGGCTTCCGCGCCACGCCCGGCGTGATGCTGCACCCGCTGCACGAGGAGTTCGGCTGGTCGCTGGGCACGATCTCGCTCGCCGTGTCGATCAACCTGCTGCTGTTCGGCCTCACCGCACCGTTCGCCGCCGCCCTGATGGAGCGGTTCGGGATCCGGCGCGTCGTGGCGTACGCGCTGCTGCTGGTCGCCGCCGGCAGCGGGCTCACGGTGTTCATGCGACACAGCTGGGAGCTCATCGCGCTGTGGGGCGTGCTCGTCGGCCTCGGCACCGGCTCGATGGCCCTCGCGTTCGTCGCCACGATCACCGGCCGCTGGTTCGTCAAGCGGCGCGGACTCGTCACCGGCATCCTCACCGCCGGCGGCGCCGCCGGTCAGCTGGTGTTCCTGCCGGTCCTGGCGCTGCTGGTGGACGCGCGCGGGTGGCGGGCCGCGGCGCTGACGGTCTCCTTCGCGGCGCTGCTGGTCGTGCCGCTGGTCCTGTGGCGGCTGCGCGACAACCCCGCGGACCTGGGCGTGACCGCCTACGGCGCATCGTCATCCGATGCCGCTCCTGTGCCGCCGCCGGGTGGCGCCGCCCGCCGGGCGCTCGGCGCGCTGCGCGGCGCCGCCCGGGTGCCCGCGTTCTGGCTGCTCGCGGGCGGGTTCGCGATCTGCGGCGCGACGACGAACGGGCTCATCGGCACGCACTTCATCCCCGCCGCGCACGACCACGGCATGACCGAGCCGGTCGCCGCGTCGCTGCTCGCGCTCATCGGGCTCTTCGACATCGTCGGGACGATCGCGTCGGGCTGGCTCACCGACCGGATGGACAGCCGGGTGCTGCTCGGCTGGTACTACGCGCTGCGCGGGCTGTCGCTGCTGGTGCTGCCGGTGCTGTTCGCCGCGACGGTCCGGCCGAGCATGGTCGTGTTCATCCTCTTCTACGGCCTGGACTGGGTGGCGACGGTGCCGCCGACGGTCGCGCTGTGCCGCGAGTACTTCGGCGCCAGCGGCCCGGTGGTGTTCGGCTGGGTGTTCGCGTCGCACCAGTTCGGCGCGGCGATCGCGGCGACCAGCACCGGCCTGCTGCGCGACCGGCTCGGCAACTACGACCTCGCCTGGTACGTCGCGGGCGGCCTGTCGATCGGCGCGGCGGCCCTGTCGCTGCTGTTGCTGCGCACCCGGCGCGGGGTCGTGACCCCCGCGCCGGTCGCCGTGGCGGCCGCCTAACCGGCCAGCCTGTAGTCCAGATCCGGCGTGATCTCCAGCGTGTCCATCTGGGCGCGCTGGAGCTTGCCGGAGTAGTCCCAGTTCATCGACTGCCAGCGGGTGAACTGGTCGAGCACCCAGACACCGGACTGGCGGCTGCCGTTGCCGGACTTGCCGTTGCCGCCGAACGGCAGGTGCGCCTCCGCACCCGACGTCGAGTTGTTGACGCTCACCATCCCGGCCCGGGTGCGGCGGCGGAACGTGAACGCCTTGCCCGGGTCGGTGGTGTAGATCGCCGCAGACAGGCCGTAGCCCGGCGCGTCGGCGAGCTCGACCGCCTGGTCGAGGGTGCTGTAGGCGGTCACCCCGACCAGCGGGCCGAAGGTCTCCTGCTGGAAGATCTTGTCGTCCGGTCGCACGCCGTGGACCAGCACCGGGTGGTAGAACAGGCCCGCCTCGGGGTCGCCGACGAAGCCCTCGCGCGGGTTGTCCCTGCCGATCCTGCCGGTCGCGCCGGACACCCGGTGATGGTCCTCGAGCCAGCCGAGGTATTCGTCGAACCGGGCCGCGAAGCGCTCCGTCATCAGCGGCCCGTAGAGCACCGACGGGTCGGTGGGATCGCCGACGACCGCGCCGCGGACTGCCTTCTCGAGCCGCGCGGTGAACTCGCCGAGGACGCTGTCCTGGACGATCAGCGTGCCGAGCGACGTGCACCGCTGGCCGGCGGTGCCGAACCCGGCGAACAGCGCGCCGTGCACGGCCAGGTCCAGGTCGGCGTCCTCGGTGACGATCATCGGGTTCTTGCCGCCGAGCTCCAGGCAGGCGCTCTGCAGGTGCCGGCCGGCGAGCTCGCCGATCCGCGCGCCGACCTCCGACGAGCCGGTGAACCCGACCTTGTCGATCAGGTTGTCCCCCAGGGCCCGGTCCAGCCCCTCGAACGTGGTCGGCCCGTCGGCGAACACCACGTCGAACACCCCCTCCGGCACCCCCGCGCGCCGGATGAGCTGGGCGAACGCGTCGGCGCAGGCGGCGGAGTACTCGGCCGGCTTCCACACCACGGCGTTGCCGCACAGCAGGGCCGGCACCAGATACCAGCTGGGGACCGCGACCGGGAAGTTGCCGGCCGTGATGATCGCGGTGACGCCGACCGGCACGCGGAACGTGAACAGCTGCTTGTCGGGCATCTCGCTCGGCACGGTCTGCCCGTACAGGCGGCGGCCCTCACCGAGGAAGAAGTCGCAGGTGTCGACGATCTCCTGCACCTCGCCGCGGGCCTCGGCGATGGTCTTGCCGACCTCCCGTGTCACGAGCCTCGCGAGAGGCTCGAAGTTGGCCTCGACGAGCCGGCCCAGGTTGGCGATCACCCGGCCGCGGACCGGCGCGGGGACGTCGGCCCACGCGCGCTGCGCGCTTCTCGCCGCCCGGCACGCGGCGACGAACGTGTCGGCGTCGGCCAGAGCGACCTCGGCGACAACCTGATCGAGGTGGGACGGGTCGACGGAGAGGAAACGGGCATCGCCGGGCGCGTCGAGGGGTCTGCCGCCGACGGTGGAGACGAGGAGGGTCATGCCCCCATCTTGCCGTGCGGAGTGTCCGCCGGATGCCGGGAAGTGGGCGGCGGCGCGAACGCCAGCTCACCGCCGAACTGGTCGTGCAGCCGCACGTCGTAGTAGTCGGCGGCGTCGGCGACCCAGTCGCAGGCGTTGCTCAGCTCGGTCGCGTCGAGGGTCTCGGCCATCAGCTCGTAGGACGCGATGACGGAGCCGTCGCGCCAGAACAGGCGGACGAAGTTGAGCCTGCCGTTGAGGTCGTTGAGCTCGGTCAGCAGCCCCGGCGAGCACTCGAGGCCGCGCAGCAGCGGGGAGAAGGCCCGCACGAACGGCGGATCGTTGGCGACCAGGCGCAGATAGACCACGGCGGTGCCGCTGCGGATGGCGGCCGGGGTCGCGCTCAGGTCCGCAGGCACCGGCTGCCCGCCGAGATAGTCGGTGAGCAGGCGGTGCACCCGAGCTC
Source organism: Dactylosporangium sp. NPDC051087 (assembly GCF_055586325.1). Classification (NCBI taxonomy): domain Bacteria; kingdom Bacillati; phylum Actinomycetota; class Actinomycetes; order Micromonosporales; family Micromonosporaceae; genus Dactylosporangium; species Dactylosporangium sp. NPDC051087. The sequence continues at coordinate 372,937 of NZ_JBVJIJ010000001.1, forward strand.
GCACAGCGTCGTCGATCGACACGCCGCCACCTTACCCAATCGCCGCCAGGCGGGGCGTTGCCGCTTTCGCCGGGGGGCTTGCCGGACGGCGGGCGGTCAGCCGCTCTTGCCGGGGCGGCCCGGCGGCAGGAAGCCGCGGCGGCGGGCCTCCTTCACCCAGCGGTGCGCGGTGCTGACCGGGACGCCGTGCTGGTCGGCGAGGTCGCAGGCGGGCCGCGGCGAGTCCTGGGCGAAGTCGAGATAGACGACGGCGACCTCCCGGTAGAAGACGTCCGGGCGGCCACGCGACCGGCCGGCACCGCCGCCCGCGGCCCTGGACACCGCGAGGGCCGGCTCGACCATCTCCCATCCGGCGTCCACGGCGACCGGCGGCACGACCGGCCGGGCCCGCGGGTTGAGCACCGGAGGCATGTCGATCGACTCGTGGACGACCGTGAGCTGCGCATTGGCCGCCGCCTCGATCCTGCCGACGGGGATCGCGCGGAGCAGCTCGGCGCTCGGGCTGCCGTCGATGTGCAGGCCCGTCAGCACCAGCCGACCGCTGTCCGCGACGCTGACCCGCACCTGGACGCTCTGCGCCAGGGGCGGCTCCTGGCGCCATTCATACCAGCCATCGGCGACTGGAAAGAGCCGGCCACGCACCTGGCAAATCTAGACCACCTTTCCTCAAATCAACAATTGCGCGAACCTAGACGTCTAGATACGCTGACCTGGACACACCAGCCCAGCGGCTTCAACGGGGGGTGTTCGGAGCAACCGACGCATGGCCGTGCGTCGACCAGCTCCGGCCGAAGCCATGGCACGTCCGCGTTCCAGGGGGAGCAGGGGGAGGACGCGGACGGGTGGTCGCCGGGCGGATGCGCAGCGATGCGCGTTCCGCCCGGCGGCGACGGTGACGAGCCGCGGTCGCGAGGTCTCGCCGGGCCTCGCGACCGTTCGCCCCGCCGCCGCGCCTGCTCGGATCGTTCCTGCGTCGGGTGGCGCCGCAGTCGGGGTGTCTCGTGGGTCTGGGTGGCGCCTCGCCGTCGGGTGCACGCCGGCCAGGCGCCGGGCGGAGGTCCGGCCCGGAGCGCCACAGCTGCTAGGTCGCCGCTCTCCGGTCGACTCGTGCGGCAGTGAGTCGCGTGTCGCCGGACCGTGCGTCGAGGACGTGGGTGCCTCGGTCGCTCGGCTGGTCTGAGCGCGGCGCGCGGGTCAGTTGCGGCTGGTGAAGAAGACGAAGACGCCGGTCAGGACGACGCCGATGCAGAGCAGCGACACCATGGCCACCGTGGCGAGGACCCAGAGGACCGCGCCGAGCTTGCGGCCGGGGTCGATCTCGATCGGGGCGGCGGGCTCGGGGGCGTCGCAGGCGTGCTCGGCGGCCTCGAGTTCGGCGGCCAGCTCGGTGGGGTCGCCGAGGAGGTCCAGCACCGAGTGCACCTCGGTCTCGGGGCCGGGCGCATGGGTCTGGCCGCCCTGCTCGGCCTGCCGGGTCTCGGCGAGCTTGGCGGCGATGTGGTCGCTGAGGTCGCTGAGCAGCTCGTCGCGACGGCCGGCAGGCACGCCGTGCAGCGCCTGCTCGACAGCGCGGAGATAGTCGTTGACCTGATCATCGTAGGTGTTCACGGCATCCCCGTCCGGAATAACTGGCACTCTCCAGCATGATCAGTAAGACTTTTCGCACATGCACGCAGTCGTGGAGGGGAGCGATGTGAGCACACCGACCCGCTGGCTCGACGCCGATGAGCAACTCGCCTGGCGTGCTTTCTACTCCGCCGCGACGCAGCTCATCGACCGGCTCGACCGCGAGCTGCAGCACGACGCGAGCATGCCGCACGCCTACTACGAGATCCTCGTCGTGCTGTCGGAGTCGCCGGGACGCACCCGGCGGATGAGTGAGCTCGCCGACCTCACCCGGTCCTCCCGGAGCCGGCTCAGCCACGCCGTCACCAAGCTCGAGGCGCGCGGCTGGGTCCGCCGCCGCGACTGCGACGACGACAAGCGCGGGCAGTTCGCGGATCTGACGGACGCCGGGTTCGCCGCGCTCGAGGCGGCCGCGCCCGGGCACGTGGAGACGGTCCGCTCGCACCTGTTCGACCCGCTCACCCCGGAGCAGGTCGAGCAGCTCAGGAAGATCAGCGAGGCGATCACCGCGTCGCTGCGCCCGCCTTCCTGAATCCCCCACCACCGAGCGGCAAGCCTTGTGTCGATCATTCTGTGTCGATACGTTCACGGCCTGCCGCGAGATGATGGGGCCCGCCATGAAGCGTCTGAAACTCACGCAAACCATCGCAGCCGCGGGCGTCGCGGTGGCCATGCTCGCCGCGGTGCCGGGGAGCGTGCCGACGCTTCCGGAGCAGGCGAAGACGCCCAGCGGCTATTCCAGCGGGGTGCCCCAGTGGGAGGGCGAGCCGTCGATCGCCAGCCTGCTCGCCGGCAGCATCGAGCAGCACGCCGAGCAGTTCTATTTCGTGCTCCCCGACCGTTTCGCCGACGGCGACCCGGCCAACAACACCGGCGGGCTGCCCGGCGACCGGATGAGCACCGGCTACGACCCGACCGACAAGGGCTTCTACCACGGCGGGGACCTCAAGGGCGTCATCGACAAGCTCGACTACATCGAGCATCTCGGCACCACCGCGATCTGGCTCGCCCCCGTGTTGAAGAACCGGCCGGTGCAGGGCAGCGGCGCCGACATCTCGGCGGGATACCACGGCTACTGGACCACCGACTTCACCCAGATCGACCCGCACTTCGGCACGAAGGACGACCTGCAGCGGCTGGTCAGGCTCGCGCACAACCGCGGCATCAAGGTCTATCTGGACGTCATCACCAACCACACCGCCGACGTCATCCGCTATGCGCAGGACCAGTATGCGTACCGGAACAAGACGGACTACCCGTACAAGGACGCGGCCGGCAACAAGTTCGACGACCGCGCGTTCGCCGACGGTCGGCACGGCTTCCCCGCGGTGAACGCGCAGTCCTTCCCTTACACGCCGGTCTTCGGCAGCGAGGCGGACAAGACGGCGAAGAAGCCGGCCTGGCTCAACGATCCGCTGATGTACCACAACCGCGGCGACTCCACGTTCAGCGGCGAGAACAGCGAGTACGGCGACTTCTTCGGCCTCGACGACCTGTGGACGGAGCGGCCAGAGGTCGTCCGCGGCATGACGAAGATCTACGCCGACTGGGTCAAGGACACCGGGATCGACGGCTATCGCATCGACACCACCAAGCACGTCAACATGGAGTTCTGGCCGCAGTTCGTCGAGGGCATCGACAAGGTCGCGAAGCCCGGCTTCTTCATGTTCGGCGAGGTGTACGACGCCGACCCCCAGTTCACCTCCACCTACGTGCGCAAGGGCCGGCTCCCGGCAACCCTGGACTTCCCGTTCCAGCAGGCCGCGACCGACTATGTCGCGCGGGGCGGCTCCGCCGCCGGGCTCGCCGGCGTGTACGCGCAGGACGACCTGTACACCTCGGCCGGCACCACCGCGGGGACCCTGCCCACCTTCCTGGGCAACCACGACATGGGCCGCATCGGCATGTTCGTCGCCGGCGGCGGCACCGACCCCGCCAGCTACCTGCGCCGCGACCAGCTCGGCCACGAGCTGATGTTCCTCACCCGCGGCCAGCCGGTCGTCTACTCCGGCGACGAGCAGGGCTTCACCGGCGCCGGCGGCGACAAGGACGCCCGGCAGGACATGTTCCCCAGCCGGTCCGCCGACTACCTCGACGACGACATCCTCGGCACCGACACGACCCACGCCACCGCCCACTACGACGAGCAGCACCCGATCTACCGCACCATCGCCGGCCTGGCCGCGCTCCGGCAGGCGCACCCCGCCCTCAAGCAGGGCATCCAGCTGACCCGCTACGCGGCGCAGGGCGCGGGCGTCTTCGCGTTCTCCCGGATCGACCCGAAGCAGCGGGTGGAGTACCTGGTCGCGACCAACAACGCCACCACCTCGCAGACGGTGACCGTGCCGACGGCCATGGCCAGCACCACCTTCGACCGGATCTACCCCGCCACCGGCGGGATCGCGGCCTCCGCCGGCGACGGCCGCCTGCAGGTCGACGTGCCGCCGTTGAGCACCGTGGTGTTCAAGGCCCGCGGCGCGATCGCCAAGCCGGCCGCCCGCCCGACGATCAAGCTGGTCGCGCCCGCCGCCGGGCAGCCCGTCCCGGGTCCCGTCGAGGTGAAGGCGGAGGTCACCGGCGACCCCCTCGCCACCGTCACGTTCGCCGCGAAGGTCGGAAACGGGCCGTGGAAGCTGCTCGGCACCGACCACGCCGCGCCGTACAGCGTCTCCCACGACCTCGACGGGCTCCCCGCCGGCACCACCCTCGAATACAAGGCGGTCGTGCGGGACGGCTCCGGCCGTACCGCGGAGACGAGGATCACCGCGAAGGTCGGCACCCCGCCGAGCGCCGCCGCACCCGACTACGCGATCGTGCACTACCAGCGTCCGACCGGCGGATATGAGCCCTGGAGCCTGTACGCGTGGGGCGACATCGAGTCGCCGATGACGTGGCCGACCGGCGCCCCGTTCGCCGGGGAGGATTCGTTCGGCCGCTTCGCATGGGTCAAGCTGAAGCCGGGAGCGGCGAACGTCGGCTTCCTCGTGGTCGACTCGGGCGGGGTGAAGGACGTCGCCGTCGACCGCTCGCTCGACCCGACGAAGACGCCGGAGATCTGGCTCAAGCAAGGAGACGCGACCATCTACACCTCACAGGCCGCGGCCACCGGCACCGTCGCCGTGCACTACGGGCGACCCGACGGCGACTACACCGGCTGGGGTCTGCACCTGTGGGGCGACGGGCTCGCACCCGGCACCGGCACCGACTGGTCCGCGCCGCGGCAGCCCGACGGCACCGACGCCTACGGCGCCTTCTGGCACGTGCCGGTCACCGACCCGAGCAAACCGGTCAACTTCATCGTCCACCAGGGCGACGTGAAGGACCCCGGCGCCGACCAGCAGGTCCTGCCGAGCCGGCAGGGCGAGGCCTGGGTCCGGTCCGGCGAGGCGACCGTCCACCCGACCCGGGCCGCCGCCGAGCACACCGCCGTCCTGCACTACCGCCGCCCCGCCGGCGACTACACCGGCTGGGGCCTGCACGTCTGGACCGGCGCCGCGACCCCCACCGAGTGGGCGAGCCCGCTGCCGCCGGAGGGCACCGACGCGTTCGGCGCGCGGTTCCGCGTCCCGCTGGCCGACAACGCCACGGTCCTCAACTACATCCTGCACAACGGCGACGCCAAGGACCTGCCCAGCGACCAGGCGCTCGACCTCGTCACCGTCGGGCACGAGGTCTGGATCCTGTCCGGCCAGGAGAAGTACCTCCTGCCGATCCCGCCGCAGGGCACCCCCGACACCGACCTGACCAAGGCCAAGGCGGTGTGGGTCGACCGCGACACCATCGCCTGGCGCGCCGGGCCGACCGACGGGCACTCCTATGAGCTGCTGTCCGCGCAGGCCGGCGGGCTGTCGGTCGTCGACGGGCAGGTCGTCGGCACCGCGACCGCGCTGGGGCTGCGGGCCGTCGGCAGCCTGACCGAGGCGCAGCGGGCCAAGTTCCCGCACCTGTGGGCGTATCAGGCGTTCCACGTCACCGGCGACCGGTCCGCGCTGGCCGCCGCCCTGCGCGGGCAGGTCGTCGTGGTGGAGCGCGACGCGGCCGGCGCCGTCACCGAGGCCAGCGCCGTGCAGGTCGCCGGGGCCCTCGACGACCTGTACGTCGGCGCCGTCTCCGCGAAGCTCGGCCCGCACTTCGACGGCGGCCGCGTCGCGGTCAGCGTCTGGGCGCCGACCGCGCAGAACGTCGCGCTGGAGCTCTTCGACAGTCCGTCGGCGCAGCCGGTACTAAAGACGATGCGGCGCGACGAGCTCACCGGCGTGTGGAGCGTCGCCGGCGACCGCTCCTGGAAGGGCCGCTACTACCGCTTCCGGGTCACCGCGTGGCAGCCCGCGGTCCGGGGCGTGACGACGGCGTCGGTGACCGACCCGTATTCGGTGTCCCTCGCCGCCAACTCCACGCACAGCCAGATCGTCGACCTGACCGACGCCGCGCTGCAGCCCACCGGCTGGTCGGCGGTGAAGAAGCCGCCGGTGCCGGCCCGCCCGCAGATCCAGGAGCTGCACGTGCGGGACTTCTCCATCGCCGACACCACGGTGCCGGCGCAGCAGCGCGGCACGTATCTGGCGTTCGCGCAGCCGCAGTCGGCGGGCATGACGCACCTGCGGGACCTGGCGAAGGCCGGCACGTCCTACGTGCACCTGCTGCCGACGTTCGACATCGCCACGATCCCCGAGCGGCGCGCCGACCAGCAGCAGCCGCCGTGCGACCTGGCCACGCTGCCGCCGGACTCCAGCCAGCAGCAGGCGTGCATCGCGCAGATCGCCGAGCAGGACGGCTACAACTGGGGCTACGACCCGTTCCACTACTCCACGCCCGAGGGCTCCTACGCCACCGACCCGCAGGGCACCCCGCGGATCAACCAGTTCCGCCAGATGGTCGCCGGGCTCAACGGCGCCGGCCTGCGGGTCGTCGTCGACGTCGTCTACAACCACACGACCGCCGCCGGCACCGACCCGCACTCGGTCCTCGACCAGATCGTGCCCGGCTACTACCACCGGCTCCTCGACGACGGCACCGTGGCCAACTCGACATGCTGCGCCAACACCGCGCCGGAGAACGCGATGATGGGCAAGCTCGTCGTCGACTCGGTCGTGCTGTGGGCCAAGCAGTACAAGGTCGACGGTTTCCGCTTCGACCTCATGGGTCACCACCCGAAGGCCAACATCCTCGCCGTCCGCGCGGCCCTGGACCAGCTGACCGTCGGCAAGGACGGCGTCGACGGCAAGAAGATCCTCATCTACGGCGAGGGCTGGAACTTCGGTGAGGTCGCCAACGACGCCCGTTTCGTCCAGGCCACCCAGGCCAACATGGGCGGCACCGGCATCGGCACCTTCAACGACCGGCTCCGCGACGCCGTCCGCGGCGGCGGCCCCTTCGACGGCGACCCGCGCATCCAGGGGTTCGCGTCCGGGCTGTACACCGCGCCGAACGGCGACCCGGCCAACGGCACGTCCGCGGAGCAGCGGGCCAGGCTCCTGCACTACCAGGACCTGATCCAGGTCGGTCTCACCGGCAACCTCGCCGCCTACGAGTTCGTCGACTCGACCGGCCGCCGCGTCACCGGCGCGCAGGTCGACTACAACGGCTCACCCGCCGGGTACACGAGACTGCCGGCCGAAGGCGTCACCTATGTCGACGCCCACGACAACGAGATCCTCTACGACGCGCTCGCCTACAAGCTGCCGACCGGCACGACCGCCGAGCAGCGCGCCCGGATGCAGGTCCTCGCCCTGTCGACCACGGTGCTGGGGCAGGGGACCGGGTTCGTCACCACCGGCTCCGACCGGCTGCGTTCCAAATCCCTGGACCGCAACTCGTTCAACTCCGGTGACTGGTTCAACCAGATCCGCTGGGACTGCGCCGCCGGCAACGGCTTCGGCACCGGCCTGCCACCGGCCGCCGACAACCAGGACAAGTGGCCGTACGCCCAGCCGCTGCTCGCCAACCCGGCCCTGGTCCCCGACTGCGCCGCCGTCGACCTGGCCGCGGCCCGCTTCCAGGAGCTGCTGCGCATCCGGGCCAGCTCCCCGGCGTTCGCGCTCGCCACCGCCACCCAGGTCCAGCAGCGGCTGACGTTCCCCCTGTCGGGGACCGCGGCCACCCCCGGCGTGATCACGATGACCCTGGACGCCCGCGGTATCGACCCGCGCTACCGCACCATCGTCGTCGTCTTCAACGCCGGCCCGGCCGCCGCCACCCAGACCCTCGCCGGTTACACGGGCACCCGGTTCACCCTGCATCCCGTCCAGGCCGAATCGGCGGACCCGCTCGCCCGCCAGGCCACGTTCGACACGGCCGGCGGCACGTTCACCGTCCCCGCCCGCACCGTCTCCGTCTTCGTCCAGCCCGCCTAGCGGGGCCGGTCCCAGCCTCGGCGCGGCCTTCGCACGGCCGCGCCGGGGTGAAGTCGGTGCGGCAATGTCCTCAAGAGTGGGCGGCTGGTGCCGTTTCGTCCGGTGTGAGGCATCAGCGGACGTTCAGTGTTGCGGGGCTGCTGCTGGTCGCGGTGCTGTCCGGGGCGACCGGGAAGCCGTCGCCGCCGCCCGGGCCGCCGCTGCCCGGACCGCCCGCCGTGATCGAGCCGGGCGCGCCGCCGTCGACGCTGCCCACGTTGAGCGGGCCGCCGTCGCTGCGGGAGCCGTCCGGGCGGTCGGTGGCACCGCCGTCGAGCGCCGCGCCGCCGGAACCGAGCGTTAAAGCAACCTCAAGCCCGAGCCCCGTCGCGAAGACCGAAAGTAGCCGCCGGTCGACCGGCTGGATCGGGCTCGGTGTGGTCGTCGCGCTCGCCGGAGCAGCCGCTTTCGTCGTACTGCGACGGCGCCGTCACACGTAGTCGCGAATCGCGGGCCGTTTGGCTAGTGCGGGACGCCGTTCGGCGAATGAAGGCTTATCGGCGAAGCACCTTTCCAGTAGCGTGCCCTTTCGTGCTCCTTAACGACCTTTCCAGCTACAGCGGGTCGCGGGGGCGCGGTCACCTTCACTCTTCGCACGCACGCGCGTACATCGCGTGTCCTCTGTGACGGGCAGGGAATGACGGTTGGCAGGCAGCAGCTCCTCCCGAGCGACGTCCGGCGCCGAACCCCGCGCGATCGGCGGCAGCGCCGGCAGCGGACGGCAGCGCCGGCCGGGTGCGCCTGACACCTCGGTCGCCGGGCACCGGCGCGGCGGCGCGACCCGGCCCAGCCGGCTGCGGTCCGTCCGGACCCAACTCATCGCCCCGATCATCGTCGCCATGATCGGTCTGGCGGCGCTGAGCACCGCCCAGGCCGACACGGCCACGTCCGCCGCGACGGACGCCGCCCGCGCCCGCACCCTGGCGTCCACCGCGACCAGCGCGGTCAGCTTCGTCCACGAGCTCGAACGCGAGGTCGCCGAGACCGCGGCGCTGCGGCAACGTGGCGGCAAAGCCGGCGTCTCCCTCGTCATCGCCCAGCGCGGACGCACCGACGAGGCGGCGAAACGGTACCTCGCCGACAGCCGCGCCGCGGTCAAGGCCGTGCCCGCCCTGGACCGCGCGGTCCGGACGGCCAGCGACATCTACAGCCGGCTCGGCGCGACCCGCGAGGCCGCCGACAACAACGCCCCGATCACGCTCATGACCGACCCGGTGTACCGGCCGCTCGCCGAGGCGCTGCTCGCGATCGCTGACGCCGTACCGGCGCAGATCGCCGACATCGAACTCGCCAACGCCGCCCGGGCGGTCGCGTCGGTCGCCGCCGTCGAGCACTTCGCGGCACTGGAACGGGACCTGCTGCGCGCCGTGTTCTCCCGCGGCGCGCTCGAACCCGGCGACCTGGGCACCATGTCGGAGCTGCGGGGCGCCCGCGACCAGCGGGTCGCGGAGTTCCAGCGGGCCGCGACCGGCACCGAACGCACCGTGTACGACGACGAGATCCGCGGCCTGGACGTCGACAAGGCCGACAAGCTCGCCGCCGCCGCCCGCAACGCGGAGAAGGACCCGGCCGGGCTGAAGGTCGACGCCGACACGTGGTTCGTCGCGCAGTCCGGCTTCATCCGGCGGCTCAACAACGTCAGCCTCGACCTGTCCGACCGGCTCGACGCCCGCGCCGAGCAGATCGCGGTCACCGCGCAGCGGCGCGCGTGGGCCACCCTCGTCGGCACCGCCGTGCTCGGTCTCGCCGCGCTCGCGATCGCGGTCACCCTGGCCGTCCGGACGGCCCGCCGGCTGCGCAAACTGCGGGCGGCGGCGCTGACGGTCGCCCGCCAGGAACTGCCGGACGTGATCCATTCCGTGACGACCGGCGCGCCGCTGCCGACGGCGACGGCGGCGGCCGCGGCGACCCGGAGCATCGCCGCCACCAACGACGAGATCGGCCAGGTCGCCGACGCGTTCGCCACCGTCCACCGCACCGCGCTGCGGCTCGCCGGTGAGCAGGCCGAGCTGCGCGTCGACGTGTCCCGCATGGCCGAGGTACTGGCCCGCCGCATCCGCACCCTCATCACCCGGCAGCTGCGCCTCCTCGACGAGTTCGAACGCGACGAGACCGACCCGGACGTGCTGGCCCGCCTGTTCGCGCTCGACCACATCGCGGCCCGCCTGCGCCGCAACGGCGAGAACCTGCTGGTCCTGTCCGGCGGCGAACCGGGCCGCCCGGCGACGCAGGCGATCGGCGTCGGCGCGGTCATCACCGCCGCGGCGTCGGAGATCGAGGACTTCCAGCGGGTCGAGGTCCAGCCCGCCGACCTGGCCATCACCGGCCCGGTGGTCGGCGACCTCGTCCACCTCCTGGCGGAACTCCTCGAGAACGCCACCACCTTCTCGCCGCCGACGCAGCAGGTGCGCGTCGACGCCCGGCCCACGGTCGACGGGGCGATCATCCGCGTCCACGACAGCGGGATCGGCATCGCGCCCCGGCGCCTCGCGGAGATCAACTCCCGGCTGGCGACGCCGACGACGCTGAGCAGCGCGGCGGCCGGCACGATGGGCCTGCACGTGGTCGCGCACCTCGCCGCCCGGCACCGGATCCGGGTCGAGCTGCACGCCACCGGCAGCGGCACGGTCGCCTACGTGGCGCTGCCGCACCGGGCACTGGAGCGGATCAGCGCCCTGCCGGTCGGGGCGACGTCGGTGGCCGCACCGGTCTCCGCCGTGCCGGTGTCGTCCGTGCCCGTGTCGTCGGCGCCGGTGTCGTCCGCGCCCATCTCGGCCGTGCCCGTGTCCGCGTCGCCGACCTTCGGGCCGCCGCCGGTCGTCGTGCCGTCGACGGTCGGCGCGCCGCTCGGCCGCCCCCGGGTCCCGCAGCCGTACGTCCCGCACCAGCCGGCGGCGCGCAGTCCGCTGCAGGCCTCGCCGCGCGTACAGCAGCGGCAACCAGAACCGTCCGGGCAGCCCGCACCGTGGTTCCGCCCGTATCTCAGCAGCGGTGGCGACACCCCCACGCCGCCCGTCTCGCTCACCCCGCCCCCGCCTGCCCCCGGTGCCTGGCCGCCGCGCCCGGGGGTCCTGTCCAGTGCCGGAGGTGGCTCGGTGGACGAGCAACGCGACCTACCCCGCCGTCGCCCCGGAGCGCAGCTCGCGCCCGGTGTCACCGAACCGCAGCAGCAGCCGACCCGCGGTGGCGCGGTCGACCCGGAAGCCGTCAGGAGCCGGCTGTCCGCGTTCGCCGAGGGTGTCTCGGCCGCCGCCCGCCGCGCGAACAGCACCACCTCAGGACAGAAGGACCAATGATGGCGATGCCAGACGCTCAGAACCCGACCGGCGCAGGCCAGCTCGACTGGCTCATGGCCAGTTTCGCCCGGCAGGTCCCCGATGTCGCGCACGCGATCACCGTCTCCGGCGACGGCCTGCGCCTGGCCTGCTCCGCCGACCTGCCGGTGGACCAGGCAGACCACCTCTCCGCCGTGATCAGCGGCCTGGCCAGCCTCACCTTCGGCGCCGCCCGCGTCATGCAGGCCGGCCAGGTGCGCCAGACCATCGTCGACATGGACGGCGGCGTCATGATCGTCATGTCGGTCGGCGACCGCGCGCTGCTCGGCGTGCTCGCCGCCCCCGGCTGCGACCTCGGCCAGGTCGGCTACGAGACGGCGATGCTGGTCCACCGGGTCGCCGACGCGCTCGACCCCCTGCCACGGGATGCGATGCTCAGGTGAGGCGTTTCGCGGCGGTACTGGCGCTGCTGGCAACGCTCGCCGGCTGCGGCTCCACGGCGACACCACGGGCCGGCGCGGGGCTGTGGCACAGCGGGCGTATCTACATCGCGACCGGCAACACGACCGGCGTCTACTACCAGTTCGGCGGCGGCTACGCCGACCTGGTCACCAAGCACGTGACGGGCTACGAGGCGCGCGCCGAGGCGACCGGCGCCTCCGCGGAGAACATCCAGCGCGTCGCGACCGGAGACATGGACGTCGCGTTCAGCATCGCCGACACGGCCGCGGACGCCGTCACCGGCAAGGGCGCCTTCGAAGGCCGGCCGCAGAAGGTCGTCGCCCTCGCCAGCCTGTACCGCAGCTACGCCCAGGTCGTCGTGCGCACGAGCCTGCGCATCACCAAGTTCGCCGACCTGCGCGGCAAACGGGTCTCCACCGGATCCGCCGGCTCCGGCGCCGACATCTTCGCCGGCCGGCTCCTGTTCGCCGGCGGGCTCAACCCCGACACCGACATCGTCCGGCAGCGGCTCTCCCTGCCCGAGACGACCAAAGGCATGCAGGCCGGCACCACCGACGCGCTCGTCTTCACCGGCGGCCTGCCCACCCCCGGCATCGCCGACCTGCTGGCCAGCGCCCCCGGGGAATACACCCTGCTGCCACTCGCCGACCTGCTCAAGCCGCTCGCCTTCCGGTACGGCACGGTGTACGCCGCCGGCAAGCTCCCCAAAACGACCTACGAGACCCCCACGGACATCGACACGATCGTGATCGGCAACCTCCTGCTGGTCTCGCCCGACATGCCCGAACAGCTCGCGCACGACCTGACCAAGATCCTGTTCGACTATCAGATCGAGCTGAGCCGCGTCCACCCGGAAGGCGCCAACTATGACAAAGCGGGTGCTCTGGGCACCGATCCGGTACCGCTCCACCCGGGTGCCGCAAGGTTCTACAGCAGTGGCTGACCGCCGACGTTATGGATCTCTCATTCGCCGGATGCGAGGAGGGTGATCATGCCCGTGGGCTGTCAAGATGACCCGGTGACCGCCACTGCACACGACCTCGTCAGCCTGGACGACATCCGCGACGCCGCCGCGCGGATCTCCGGCCTCGTGGTCCGCACCCCCCTGCTGCCGTGCCCCTGGGCCGACGAACTGTGGCTGAAGCCGGAAAGCCTCCAACCGATCGGCGCGTTCAAGCTCCGCGGCGCGACCAACGCCCTGCACCGCCTCGACCTGGACCACCGCCGCGCCGGCGTGGTCACCCACTCCTCCGGCAACCACGGCCAGGCCCTCGCCTACGCCGGCCGGGCCCTGGGCGTCCCCGTCACCGTCGTCATGCCCGACGTCTCCAACCCCCAGAAGATCGAGGCGACCCGCGGCTACGGCGCCGAAGTCCTCCTCGTCTCCCAGGCCGAACGGGAGAACGTGGCCCGCGGCCTGGTCGCCGAGCGCGGCCTCACCCTCATCCCGCCGTACGACCACCCCGACATCATCGCCGGCCAGGGCACCGTCGGCCTGGAGATCTTCGAAGACCTCTCCAACGTCGACGTCGTCGTCGTCCCCGTCGGCGGCGGCGGCCTCTCCTCCGGCGTCGCCACCGCGATCAAAGCCCTCGCCCCGCACGTCGCCGTGATCGGCGTCGAACCCGCCGTCGCCGCGGACGCCGCCGAAAGCCTCGCCGCCGGGGTCGTGCGCATCTGGCCCGAGCAGCGCATGCTGAGCACCATCGCCGACGGCCTGCGCACGCCGCTGTCCGAGCTGACCCTCGCGCACCTGAGCACCCACCTCGACGCGATCGTCACCGTCGCCGAGGACGAGATCCTCGACGCCGTGAAGGTCCTCGCCCGCCGGGGCCGCCTCATCACCGAACCGAGCGGCGCCGTCTCCACCGCCGCCGTCCTCCACCACCGCGACGAACTCCCCGCAGGCCGCACCGTCGCCGTCGTCAGCGGCGGCAACATCGACCCCCGCCTGGCCGCCCGCCTCTTCGCCGACTGACCAGTTATCCACAGCCTGTGGGTAACACCTGTGGGCATCTTCCCGCCGCAACCCCCTCACCCGGGCAACACGCAGGTGGATCCGAGGTGTACTCAGCGCGGTTATCCACAGGCCTGTGCACAGTCGTCCACAGGTTCGCGGCGGGTTATCCACAGTTGGGGACATCTTCCTGTGGACGACCGCTCCGTCGTCCACAACCCCACACCCAGCGTCCACAACACACGGCAACCCCATTGCTGCCATGTGCCGCGTCCCGATTCAGCGGTCACGGACGGTGTCGCGATACCGCCCGCTTAGGCCCCGGCGGTCAAAGAGTTCAACGGATTACCGGGCCGAGGCGACACGGTGACCTGAGACACGGATCGACGATCAGCGAGATGAACCGGCTGCATGCGCCGGGTCGTTTGAGGGGCGGACCGGCCGCCGACATCCGCGCCCTCCTTGCTGACGCCCCGCAGCCTGCTGACCGAACGTCGATCCCGCCTCCTGCAGACAGGCACGTTGCAGGGGCGGATCTGCCCGCGCAAAACACGGCCAGCAGCAGCCCCGTCAGACAAGCGCCCGCCCGGATTGAGCGAATGCCCTGGCCGGGCAGTTCCTGGCCAGGCGGTTGCTGGCGGGGCGGTGCTGGCGGGGCGGTGCTGGCGGGGCGGTGCTGGCGGGGCGGTGCTCAAAAGGTCGAACCGAGCCAACGGCCGACGGGCCAGCAGCCGAACCGAGCCAGCAGCCGACGTGAGCAGGGGGCCGACCTGGCGAAGCTCGAAGGAAGAACGGACGCAGGCGAAGGCGAGAGGTCCTAGCAACGGCCGATCCAAAGCGTCGGCCCAGTCGAAGACCGACCCGTGCACCCGCCCAACCGAAGGTCAAAGCGGGCCCGGCCCCCAGCGGACGCGGGTCGAGTCGAGGACTGGCTCAAAGCGAAGAGCCGCAGCCGGGGCTGATCAAACCGACGGCCGAAGCGGGCCGGCCCAAGCGAAGGCAGGTCGAAGCGAGGACCAGCGAAAGCCGCAGCCAGAGCCGATCACAGTGGAGGTGCGAAGCTAGGGCCGGCCAGCGCCGCGGCGACAGCCGGCCCAAGCGGTGAACGTCAGGCGAGACCCACGCGGTCGAGGACCCAGGCGGTGATGAACGCCTCCTCGCGCCACGCGTCATACCGGCCGCTCGGGCCGCCGTGGCCCGCGCCCATCTCGGTTTTCAGCAGGACGTCTGAGTTGGGGGAGAGGCTGCGCAGGCGGGCGACCCACTTGGCCGGCTCGTGATACAGGACGCGGGTGTCGTTGAGGCTGGTCACGGCCAGGATCGCCGGATACGGGCGGGCCGTGAGGTTCTCATACGGGGTGTAGGACTTCATGTACGCATACACCTCGGGGTCCGCGAGCGGATTGCCCCACTCTTCCCACTCGGTGACGGTGAGCGGCAGCGACGGGTCGAGGATGGTGTTGAGGGCGTCGACGAACGGGACCTGGGCGACGATGCCCGCGAACGCCTCGGGGGCGATGTTGGCCACGGCGCCCATGAGCAGGCCGCCGGCGGAGCCACCGCGGGCTATGACCTTGTCCGACGACGTCCAGCCGGCCTTGACCAGGTGCTCGGCGCAGGCGACGAAGTCGGTGAACGTGTTCTTCTTCGCCAGCAGCTTGCCCTCGTCATACCAGCGGCGGCCCATCTCGCCGCCGCCGCGGATGTGGGCGACGGCGAAGACCACGCCGCGGTCGAGCAGCGACAGGCGCGCGATGGAGAACCAGGGGTCCATCGAGGCCTCATAGGAGCCGTAGCCATAGAGCACCGCGGGGGCCGAACCGTCGCGGGGGGTGCCGGTGCGCGCGACGATCGAGATCGGGACGCGGGTGCCGTCCTCGGCGAGGGCCCACTCGCGGTGCTGCTCATAGCGGGCCGGGTCGAACTCGCCCAGGACCGGCTTCTGCTTGCGCAGGGTCAGCTCGCCGCTGCCGAGGTTGCAGTCGAAGACCGAGTCGGGCGTGACGAGCGAGACGTAGTGCAGGCGGAACGACGTGGTGTCGTATTCGAGGTTGGCCTCGGGGCCCGCGGCGTAGATCGGCTCGGGGAAGGCGATGTCATACGGCGCGGCGCCCTGCAGCGGCACGACACGGATGCCGGTGAGCCCGTCGCGGCGCAGCGAGACGACCAGGTGGCCGGAGAACGCGTCGACGCCGAGCAGGCGGGTGCCCGGCTCGTGCTCGATGAGCGTCGTCCAGGCGCCGGGCGCGTCGGCGGACGTGTAGGCCAGCGCGAAGTCCTCGGCCTCGTCGTTGTGCAGGATCAGGAACCGGTGGCCGTGGTGCTCCACCGAATACTCGATGCCCTGCCGGCGGGGCGCGATCGACTGGGGCGGGCTGGTCGGCGCGTCGGCCGGGATGACCAGGACCTCGCTGGTGACCTTGCTGTGGATGTCGATGAGGATGAAGCGCTCGGAGCGGGTCAGGTCGACGCCGACCCAGAAACGCTCGTCGGCCTCCTCGTGGACGATCACGTCCTCGCCGGCGGTGCCCATCGTGTGCCGCCAGACCCGGTGGGGCCGCCACGCCTCGTCGACCGTGATGTAGAACAGGGTCGAGCCGTCGCCGGACCAGGCGGAGCCGTAGAACGCGTCCTCGACCGTGTCGGGCAGCAGCTCGCCGGTGTCGAGGTCCTTGACCCGCAGGGTGAAGCGCTCGTCGCCGGCGAAGTCGGTGCTGTAGGCCAGCAGGCGGCTGTCGGGGCTGATGTCGAACGTGCCCAGCGCGAAGAACTCGGAGTCGCCGGCCAGCGCGTTGCCGTCGAGGAGGACCTGCTCGTCGGGCAGGGCACCGCCGTCGCCGACCTCGGGCGGGGTGGTCTGGCCGTCCACCGCCGGGACCCGGCAGTGGATCCCATACTGCTTGCCCTCTTCGGTGCGCGTGTAATACCAGAACCGGCCCTTGCGGGTCGGCACCGAGAGATCAGTCTCCTTGGTGCGGGACTTGATCTCGTTGAACGCCGTCTCGCGCAGACTCTCGAGGTGTGCGGTCGCGGCGGTGGTGAACGCGTTCTCCGCTTCCAGATAGGCGACCGTGTCTGGGTCTTCCTTGTCCTGAAGCCAGAAATACTCGTCGACCACGGTGTCGCCGTGGTGCGTCCGCTCGTGCGGAACCTGCTTCGCCGTCGGCGGCTGCGCGCCACTCACACCTGAAGTCACGCTCAGCACGTTACCCGCACCCACCGACACTTTCCGGCGCGTGGCCCCCTCAAGACACCCCACGAAAAAAGCAACCAAGTGGGCAACTCGGCAGTCTGTCCTGGTAGGAGAAAGCGACGCCGGTACCGTCATGGTCTCGAAGTTCGGGCGAGCCCATGGAGGAGTGCGGTGCGGCGTCGCGGGGTGTTGCACATCGGGGTGGCAGGACTGGCAGCGATGCTGGTCCAAGCGTGCGCCGGGGAGTCGAAGGCACCTGAAGTGCAGGGCGGCACGGCGTCGGGCTCCTCCGGCGCGGTCCAGCCGTCCTCCACGTTCGACCCCTCGGCGTACGTGCCGGCCGCCGTGCCGATCGCGGAGCTCAAGAAGCTCTTCAACTACGACGCCAAGGCGACCCTCAACGCCCAGCTCACCGACAAGCGGACCGGCGACGGCGTGATCCTCGAGGACATCACGTTCTCCGACACGCGCGGTCGCGAGGAGATCCCGGCGTACGTGGTGGGCCCCGAGCGGTTCACCGGGCGGCTGCCCGCCGTGGTCTACGCGCACGGCAGCGACGGCAACCGCGACACCCTGCTGAAGGAGGCGATGGCGGTCGCCAGGCTCGGCGCGCTGGTGTGCGTGCCCGAGCTGCCGCTCACCCCGACGGGCGACCCAGTCGCGGACAGCAAGGTGGTCGCCGACTCGGTGGTCGCCCTGCGCCGCGCCTTCGACCTGCTGATCCGCCGCTCCGACTGCGACGGCTCACGGGTGGGCTTCGCCGGGCACAGCTGGGGCGCCGCCCAGGGCGCCGTCCTGTACGGCATCGACTCCCGCATCACCGCGACCGTGCTCGCGTCAGGGTTCAGCCGGTTCTCCCGCTGGATGGTCAAGGAGAAGACCCCGCAGGACTGGCACGCCTACCTGGACGCGTTGTCCCGCTTCGACGCGGTGCCGTACGTCAAAGTGACCGGTCGCAAGCCGATGCTGCTGCAGTTCGGCAAGCAGGACACCGAGACGACGGATGCCGAGCGGGCCGAGCTCGCCGGTGACGTGGCCGGGCCCAAGGAGCGCAAGGACTACGACACCGGCCACGACCTCGTCGGCTTCGAAGCGGCGAGCACCGACAGGGTGACGTTCCTGCGGAAGCAGTTGCGGCTCAAGTAAGGACCCACTAGTCTCTCGAACAGATGTTCGATACTTGAACGCGTCGTTGGGAAAGCCTGGATCATCCGGGCTTCCGCGAATCCCGCCGGCGAGCACTTCCCCGTGTGGTCGTCTCGTCGGACGGTCCAGCTGGTGCTGAGCCGTGAGCAGGGAAGCGTGGGCAGCGGTGAGCGTGATCGAAGCGTTGGCGGAGGCGTGCGGGCCGGAGCACGTGTGGGAGGCCGGTCCCGCTGACAGGGTCGACGGGGTCCCGGCCGGCTGGGTGGTGGCACCCGGCACCGCCGACGAGGTCTCCGGCGTCCTGCGCGCCGCGGCCGCCGCCGGACTCTCGGTCGTGCCGTCCGGCGCCGGCACCAAACTCGACTGGGGACTGCCGCCGACACACGTCGACGTCCTGATCGACCTCGGCCGCATGAGCGGCGTCCTCGACCACGCCCCCGACGAGCTCGTCGCGACCGTCGCCGCCGGCACCCCGATGCGGGCGCTGCGGGCGCACCTCCTGCGCCACGGCCAGCGCATCCCCCTCGACGTCGCCTCGCCCGGCGCGACCCTCGGCGGCGTCCTCGCCACCAACGAGGCCGGCCCGCTGCGCCACCGCTTCGGCACCCCCCGCGACATGGTCGCCGGCGTCCGCGTCGCCCTGGACGAAGGCAGCCTCGAGCGGCACGTCGACGGGCACGACCTGACCCGGCAGATCTGCGGGTCGTTCGGCACCCTCGGCGTGATCACCGAAGCGACCGTCCGGCTCGAGCCGATGCCCTCCGCACGCGCCTGGGTGGTGCGACCCGTGTCCACGCCGCGGGAGGTACACCAGCTGACGGAAGCACTCGTCGGATCGTCGCTCGGCGCGGCCGCGATCGAGGCCGACCTGCCCGGCGGGGGCACCGGACGCCCCGCCGAGCTCGCCGCGCTCTTCGAAGGAAGCCGGGCCGGCAGCGCCGCCCGGGCCGAAGCGGCCGCACACTTACTCGGCGGCGGCGCCGCCGTCGAACAGGCGCCGCCGGACTGGTGGGGACGGTATCCGTTCGACGCCGACGACGTGGCGTTGAAGATCTGGGGACAGCCGAGTGAACTGTTCGCCGTCGTCTACGCCCTCCGCGACGCCGCCGGCATCCCCGTGCCGGTCCGCGGCTCGGTCGGCGCCGGCATCGCCCACGTCGCGCTGCCCGGCGGGATCCCGGCCGAGCGGCTCGACGGCATGCTCAACGCCGCCCGGACCGTGCTGATGGCCCGCGGCGGCGGCGGGTGCACACTGCTACGCGGCCCCGCCGACCTGCGCGAACTCGTCGAAACGTATGGCCCCGGACGGCTCGCCGACGCGACCGTCCGGCTGAAACTCGCCCTCGACCCCGAGGAGCGGATGGCCCCAGGCCGCCTGTCCGCGTGCTAGCGCGACTTCTCCGTCCACACCACGAGCTGGTCGACGCCGTCGATCTCGGTGGTGTACTGCCGGGAAGCCACCTCGACGAAGCCGAAGCGCCGGTGCAGGGCGATCACCTGCTTGTTCCACGCCAGCGTGCGACCACCGACCGACGTGAGCTTCATCTCGTCGAACGCGTAGGCGACCGCGGCCTTCTCCAGCTCCATCCACGCCGGCAGCAGCTCACCGCGCTCCTCGAGCCCGTCGACGTCGAGGAAGAACCCCCACTCGGCAGTGCCCGCCGCCTCGTCGTGGTCGTTGAACGTGACGACGCCGCAGTCATTGCCCTTGTACGAGAAGATCAGCACCCGGCGGGACGGGTCCGACTGGACCTTCGACCACCACTGTGCGTGACCCTCAGGGGTGATGAACGCGGTGTAGATACTGGCACCGCGGGTCTTCGGGTGATTGCGCCAGCGGCGGATGATCTCGACATCCGATTCGTCGGCTTCGCGCAGCACTCGGAAACCTCCCCAGGGTCGGCCGTGACTCATTGAAAGACCGGCCAACGGTACACTCGCACGCGGATGCCAGACCGCTTTCCCGATCGAACAGGACCCTGAGCTGATGAGCAACCTCGATCGTCTTCGTGTCGCCTTCCGCACCGCGCTGGCGCTGCCAGACGACTATGACGTCGACAAGCTTGAATACCGGGGCATCGAAAAGTGGGACTCGCTGGCGCACCTTTCCCTGGTCGGAGAGATCGAGGACACGTTCGACGTGATGATCGACACCGATGAGGTGATCGACCTCAGCTCGTTCGACAAGGCCGTGGAGATCCTCGGAAAGCACGACGTTGAGTTCTCCGGCTGACGGCAGGATCGCGCTCGTCACCGGATCCTCGCGGGGAATCGGCCGGGCCGTAGCGCGCAAGCTCGCTACCGAGGGTTACGAACTCGTCCTCCACGGCATGCGGGAGGGCTCGGCCAAGACCACGGCCGACGAGATCACCGCCGACTTCGGCATCGACCCGCTCGTCGTGCACGGCGACGTCAGCGACGCCGCCGACGTCAAAGCCATGCTGCGGCTCGTCTTCGAGCGCCACCGCCGCCTCGACGCCCTGGTCGTCAACGCCGGCGTCCACGAAGCCGGCCTGCTCGGCATGATGGGCGACGCCGCCATCGAGCGGCTGTTCGCGGTCAACGCCATCGGCGCCACCTACACGGTCAACGGCGCCGTCAAGCTCCTACGGCGCGGCAACGCTCCGTCGGTCGTCCTGCTGTCCTCCGTCATGGGCACCGCCGGCGCCGCCGGCCAGGTCGTCTACGGCGCCACCAAGGCGGCCGTCGCCGGGTTCACCCGCGCCGCCGCCAAGGAGCTCGGCCCCGCCGGCATCAGGGTCAACGCGGTCGCCCCCGGCTTCATCGCCACCGAGATGCTCGAATCCCTCGACGAGACCGGCCGCGCCGAACGCGTCGCCGCGACCGCCCTGCGCCGCCTCGGCGAGCCCGAAGACGTCGCCGACGTGATCGCGTTCCTGCTCTCCGAAGCGTCCAGATTCGTCACCGGCCAGGTGATCGAAGTCGACGGTGGCCTGGTCGTATGACACGCCGTGATGAGACGACCGCGGAATTCATGATTGTTTTTTCGGGAGTGCTACGGTGAGGAAAATCCGCGTCCACCTCAACGGCACCAGCACGCCGCGGAGCTGACAGCATGACGCTGCTGCACCCTGACGCCAGGCTGATCGACGCGGCGACCGGCGCCGAGCTCGGTGGCGTGCCGCTCCGCGAGGCCGTGCACGCCGCCGTCGCCGGGTTCGCCGAGCTCACACCCGGCGTGGTGTTCCTGCGCACGCCCACCACCGTCGAGGCGATCGTCCGCTACATCGGCGCCTTCGAAGCGGGCCGCCCCCTCGCCCTGCTCGACCCAGGCCTGCCCGCCGAGATCCTCGCCGACTTCATCGAGCGCTTCGAGCCCGCAGCCGTGTGCGGCCCCCTGCCGGAGGACGTGCACAAGGGCTACACCCGCCGCGGCGAAGACCTGTGGGAGCGCGACACGCCGTCGAGCGCCACGCCCCACCCCGACCTCGCCACGCTGCTCGCGACGTCGGGCTCCACCGGCAGCCCGAAGCTGGTCCGGCTGTCGCGCGAGGCGATCCTGGCCAACACCACGTCGATCATCGAGGCGCTCGGCATCACCGCCGCCGACGTCGCGGTGAGCAGCCTGCCGTTCTACTACAGCTTCGGCATGTCGGTGCTCAACACGCACCTCGCCGCCGGCGCGACCGTCGTCGTCGAGTCCGAAGGCCTGGTCGCACGCTCGTTCTGGCCGGCGATCACGAAGTACGAGGTGACCTCGCTCGCGCTGGTGCCGTCGCAGTACGAGATGCTGCGCCGCCTGCGGTTCGACCCGAAGCGCTACCCGAGCCTGCGCACGCTGACCCAGGCCGGCGGCCGGTTGCGGGCCGAGCTCGTCCAGGACTTCCATGACCGGATGGCGGCCGTCGACGGTCGGCTGTTCGTCATGTACGGGCAGACCGAAGCCGCTCCCCGCCTGACCACCCTGCCGGCCGGGCGGCTCGCTGAGAAGCCCGGCTCGGTCGGCCCCGCCGTCCCCGGCGGCACGATCACCGTCCGGCTCGAGGACGGCACCGAGACCACCGCACCGGGCGCCGTCGGCGAGGTGCTGTACCGCGGCCCGAACGTGATGATGGGCTACGCGGAGTCCGCCGCCGACCTGGCCCGCGGCGACGACAACGGTGGCCTGCTGGAGACCGGCGACCTCGGCCATCTCGACGAGGACGGCTACCTGTTCATCGACGGCCGGCTCAAGCGCTTCGGCAAGGTGTTCGGCGTCCGGCTCAACCTCGACGACATCGAGCAACTGGCCGCCGCGACCGGGCCCGGCGCCGTCGCGGCGGTCTCCGGCGACGACAAGATCATCATTTTCGTGGAGAGTGACGGTGACCTCGCCCCGCGGGTCACCCGGCTCGCAGACCAGCTGAAGCTGCACTGGACGGGCTTCGAGATGCGCGGCATCCCCGCGCTGCCGCTGCTCAGCAACGGCAAGGTCGACTATCGAGCGTTGGAGTCCGCACGATGAGCGTGTTCACCCTGCCCCAGCCCGACCGCGAGGCCCAGCTGCTGCCCCGCCTGGTCGAGCTGACCGAGCAGCACCGGGCGAGGGGCGCGGCGTACGCCAACATCCTCGCCGCCACAGGTCATCAGCCCGGCCGCGACTACGCCAGCATCAGCGACCTGCCGTGGCTGCCGGTCCGGCTGTTCAAGACCCACGAGCTCAAAAGCATCCCCGAGGACGAGGTCTTCAAGGTCCTGACCTCCAGCGGCACCACCGGCGACGTCAGCCGCATCTACCTCGACAAGGCCGCCGCGGCCGCGCAGACCAGGATGCTCGGCCAGACCCTGCAGGCCGTCCTCGGCCCGAAGCGGCTGCCGATGCTCATCGTCGACACGACCGCGATCATCAAGAACCGCCGCTCGTTCAGCGCCCGCGGCGCCGGCGTCCTCGGCATGATCACGTTCGGCCGTGACCACGTCTGGGCCCTTGACGAGGACAGCAAGCCCGACCTCGAAGCCGTCCGCGGGTTCCTCGCGAAGCACGGCGACAAGCCCTTCCTGGTCTTCGGCTTCACGTTCATGGTCTGGCTCTATCTGTACGAACTGGCGCGCGACAACGACCTCGACCTCAGCAACGGCATCCTGGTGCACTCCGGAGGCTGGAAGAAGCTGGTGGACCAGCAGGTCGACAACGCCGAGTTCCGCCGGGCGTTCCAGGCCGACACCGGCCTGACCCGCATCCACAACTTCTACGGCATGGTCGAGCAGATCGGCGTCGTCTACCTCGAAGGCCCCGACGGCAACTCGCTGTACTGCCCCGACTTCGCCGACGTCGTGATCCGCGACCCGGAGACGTGGGAGCCGCTGCCGCCGGGCAAGCCGGGGCTGGTCGAGGTGATCAGCACGCTGCCGGAGTCGTACCCGGGACACGTCCTGCTCACCGAGGACATGGGCGTCATCAACGGCATCGACGACGGCGCCTGGCCGGGCAAGCGCTTCTCCATCCTGGGCCGGCTGCCCCGCGCCGAGGCCCGGGGCTGCAGCGACACGTTTGTAGGAGCATCGTGAAAAGCGTATTTCCGGAAAGTCCAGAAATTTCGGTTTCGCGACTCCTGGCGGGAATCACCGATGAGCCGGTCGGCGGGCGGCTGGTGGTCGGCGACGACCGGGTCCGGGATTTCCTGATCGCCTTCTCCCGGCGGCTGCTCAAGCCCGACCTCGCCCGCCGCCACCCCGAGCTCGGCTCGCTCGGCTTCTTCCTCCGCAAGGGTGAGCTGGCCCGCGCCGTCGAGCGCCTCGCCGACGGCGTCGCCGGGCAGCGTCGCGCACCCCGGGGTCTGGTCCTGCACTTCCCGCCCGCCAACGTCGACACGATCTTCGTGTACTCGTGGGCGCTGTCCGCCCTCGCCGGCAACCACAACATCGTGCGGGTCTCCGCCCGTGCCGCCGGCGCCGCGCAGACCGTCCTCGAGGCGCTCAACGACGTCCTCGCCGACGCGCACCCCGCGATCGCGCAGACGCAGCGCATGATCACGTACGACCGCGACGACGCGACGACCGCTGCCCTCATCGCCGCCTGTGACCTGCGGGTCCTGTGGGGCGGCGACCAATCGGTCAACGAGCTCCGCAAGCACCCGATCCGGCCGCTCGCCCGCGACCTCGCCTTCCCGGACCGCTCCTCGTTCGCCGCGATCTCCGTCGCCGGCTGGCAGGCGTCGTCCCCGGAGGAGCGCCGGGCCGCGGTCGACGGGTTCGCCAACGACCTGTACTGGTTCGACCAGGCCGCCTGCTCCTCGCCCCGCGACCTGTTCTGGGTCGGCGCCGCCGAGGACGTCACCCAGGCCCGTGCCGAGTTCGACGAACTGCTCAGCGAGGTCGTCGCGCGGCGCGGCTGGGGCGTCGACCCGGCGATGGCCGTCGAGAAGTACGTCGCCACATACGGGCTCGCCGCCACCGGCGCCGCCACCAAGGTCTCCTTCACCGGCAACGCCGTCGCCAACGTGTCCCTCGCGGGTCTCGACGACCTGCAGCGGCACTGGCTCGGCGCCGGCACCATCTGCCACGTCACCGTCGCCTCACTCGCCGAGCTCGCCCCGGCGATCCAGCGCAAGGATCAGACGCTCAGCCAGTACGGATTCACCATGTCCGACCTCGACGACTTCGTCACCACGCTCGCCGGCCGCGGCATCGACCGGATCGTGCCGTTCGGCCAGGCGTTGACGTTCGCGGGCACGTGGGACGGGTTCAACCTGCTCCACGAGTTCACGCGCATCATCACGATCCAGGCCTGACGGAGTACTCTCGCCATACACGTTTTTGTGAGGAGCTCCACAGCGTGTCATTGTCCGTCGTCGTTCCGTGCTACCGCTCCGCGCGCATCCTCCCGACGCTGGTGGAGCGGCTCAACGGCGTCCTGCCAGGCATCACCCCCGATCATGAGGTGATCCTGGTCGTCGACAGCACCGACAACACCTGGGACGTCGCCAGTCAGCTCGCCGGCAAGTACGAACACGTGCAGGCGATCCGCATGGCCCGCAACTACGGCCAGCACAACGCCCTCATCGCCGGCATCCGAGCCGCGTCCTTCGAGCGCATCATCACCATGGACGACGACCTCCAGCACCCGCCGGAGGAGCTGCCCAAGCTCGTCGACGCCCTCACCGACGACCTCGACGTCGTCTACGCGGTGTCCGAGCAGGAGGAGCACGGCGCCTTCCGCAACCTCACCTCGTGGGGCGCGAAGACCCTCGTCATGGGCCGCACGATGGGCATCCCCAACGCCGACGTCCTCGGCGCGCTGCGCATCTTCCGTACGTTCCTTCGGGCCGGGTTCGACCAGGTCAGCGGCCCCCACGTCTCGGTGGACATCGTCCTGTCCTGGACCACCACCCGGGTCGGCTCCACGAGCGTCCGCATGGACCAGCGCTCAGAGGGCCGGTCCGGCTTCACGTTCCGTTCCTTGATGAAGCACGCCGTCAACATGATCCTCGGCTACTCGACGAAGCCGCTGCGGCTCGTCACGTACCTCGGCTTCCTGATCGGCGTCTGCGGTCTGGTCCTCACGATCAGGCTCATCTGGCTGTACTTCAGCGGGGACACGACCGTGGCCGGCTTCACCACCGTCGCCTCCCTCGTCACCGTCTTCTCATCGGCGCAGCTCATCGGCATCGGCGTCCTGGGTGAGTACCTGGGCCGGGTCCACGCTCACGGCATGGGGCGCCCCACGTACGTCATCCGCGAACACGTCAACAGCACCCGCCGCTGACCGGGTTTTTGTCATACCGCGGTGGTAAACCTGAGTCAGGTGATGGCCGTTGGCGGTCATCTGCCACCGGGGGGATGAAGCATGGACACACGAGCTGTGGCGATTTCGGTTGGGACCGGCATCGCGACGACCTGGCTCACCGCCAAGGTGATGAAGCAATTGAAGCTGCCGGCGATAGCGAGCCCGATCGTCGGTGCCGCTGTCGGCATGGCGGTCAACAAACTCGTCGTCCGGCTGCGCTGACGACATCCGGCCGGCCGTGGTGACCATGGACTGCGGTGAGGCATCGCGGCAGGGCGGTCCGCGGGGGAGGCCGCAGGCGCGGCGATGATGTGCGGCTCGCGGACGCGGGCGCCAGGAGCAGCGTGCTGCAGAACGCGGCGGCCGGCAGCAGGAACCTCATCGCCCGCCCCCGCGCTGGCGCATGCCGCTCAAGGCCCGCTCGCCGCCGGCATCGGCTCCCCGCCCGCCCGGACTCGATCGCCGAATCAGCGGCGTGGGACCGGTGGTGAGACCAGCACCGTGCGACCGGTAGCGCCGAATCAGCGGCGCCGAATCAGCGGCATGGGACCGGTGGTGAGACCGGCGGCGTGGGACCGGCGGCGTGGGACCGGCAGCGTGGGACCGGCGGCGTGGGACCGGCAGCGTGGGACCGGCGGCGTGGGACCGGCGGCGTGGGATCAGCGGCGCCGAATCAGCGGCGTGGGACCGGCGGCGTGGGATCAGCGGCGTGGGATCAGCGGCGGAAGGCCCAGAGCTTGCTGAGCTGGTAGTTGATGAGCGGGGCGACGACGATCAGAATCGCCTGGGCGATCAGGACCGGCACGTTGAAGACCTCGACGAGCAGAGGCAGGCCGAGCCACGTGAACAGCAGCGCCCACAGGCAGATCAGATAGAACTTGAAGAAGCCCGCAAGGACCGGGCCCTTCGACTGGAAGACGAAGTAGCGCTGAAGCGGGTAGGTGACGACGCCGCAGAGGAAGTTGGCGATGACCGTGGGGACCAGGTAGTGCATCTGGTCCGGGGTGAGGAAGAAGACCTGCCCGTAGAAGTCGCCTGAGGTCAGCAGGTAGAGCGCGGTGTAGAAGCCGTAATACGAGACCGCTGACACGCCGCCGACCGCGAGATACCGCACGCGGCGGTCGTTGTAGAGCGCGAGCACCGTCCGGACGAGCCAGGACCGTGGCGCCGGGGCGTCGGATCGCGGTGCCTCGGCCTCCGCGCCCGCCGTCGGCACTGCGCCCGCCGGCACTGCGCCCGTCGGCACTGGGCCCGCCGCCGGCACTGCGCCCGGTGCCTGGGCGGGAGTGTCCATGAGCTCGGTCATCCGCGGGGCTGGAACGACTCGGCGGCGGTGATGACGAGGTCGATGTCGGCTTCGGTCATGGCACCGTACAGCGGGAGCCGCAGCAGCCGGTCGGCGACGTCCTCCGTGACGGGGCAGCCGTCGGGGCCCGTGCGGCCGAACTTGACGCCGGCCGGGGCGACGTGCAGGGGCTGGTAGTGGAAGGTGCCCAGGACGCCGTGGCCGAGGAGGTGCTTCAGCATTCGCTGGCGGCTGTCGAGGTCGGGCAGGAGCAGGTAGTAGAGGTGCGCGGGCTGCTCACGGTCGTCGGGGACGGTCGGCTGCGTGACGCCGTGCTCGACGGCCCACGTGGCGAGGCGCTGGTGATAGCTGTCCCAGATGTGGGCGCGGCGGCGCTGGATGTCGGTGAAGTGCTCGAGCTGCGCGGTGAGGAAGGCGGCGAGCAGGTCCGACGGGAGGTAGGAGGAGCCGATGTCGATCCAGCGGTACTTGTCGACCATGCCGCGGAAGAACTGGCCGCGGTTGGTGCCCTTCTCGCGGATGATCTCGGCGCGCTCGTAGTAGGTGTCGTCGTTGAAGATGAGGGCGCCGCCCTCGCCGCACTGGACGTTCTTCGTCTCGTGGAAGCTCTGGGTGGCCATCGCGCCGATGGAGCCGAGCTTGCGGCCACGGTAGGTGCCGCCGATGCCGTGCGCGTTGTCCTCGATGACGACGAGGCCGTGCTTGCGGGCGATCGCCTCGATCGCGTCCATCTCGACGGCGACGCCGGCGTAGTGCACGACGACGATGGCCTTGGTGCGGTCGGTGACGGCGGCCTCGACCTGACGCTCGTCGAGGTTGAGCGTGTCGGGGCGGCAGTCGACGAAGACCGGCACGGCGCCGCGCAGCGCGTAGGCGTTGGCGGTGGAGCAGAACGTGAACGAGGGGACGATGACCTCGTCGCCCGGCTCGAGGTCCAGCAGCAGCGCGGTCATGTCCAGCGCATGCGTGCAGGAGGTGGTCAACAGTGTGTGCTTCGCGCCCAGGGTCTCCGTGAGCAGCGCGCTCGCACGCTTGGTGAAGGGCCCGTCCCCGGTGAGCGGTCCACTCGTCATCGCCTGCTGCATGTAGCCGGTCTCGTCACCGGTCAGATAGGCCCTGTTGAATGGAACTGCGAGTTGGTTCGTGGGGGTCACTGCTGGAGCCTACCTAACGGTGAGCGGTCATGCCGACGGCAGTTCATACACCGCAGCGACCCCCGACCGATAACGTTCGGTAGCGAAGGCCGACAACTGTGGCGAAACATTGTTCTGGCTTTCGTCAACGAACAGCCAGCGTACCCCGTAGCGGTCGCGCAACAGTCCTACCGTTTGGGGTGACGGGTTGCTGAACGCTGCGTCATTGTCGGCGAGGATCTCGGGGCGCCAGTAGGGCACGTAGCCGACCCAGGTCTTGAGCCTCGCGGCCTCGACGTGCGCGGTCGTGGTGAAGCCCCAACCCTCCAGCAACATGCGGCGTTCGCTGTATGCGGTCATCGAGAAATGAAGATCCGTGCAGTCCTTGTTCCACCGCTGGCAGTGCGCGTTTGTGGCGACGAGATCGTCGGGGTCGGAGTGGTCGCGCAGCCAGCGGCCGGCCTCCAGGACGCCGTCGGAGACGATGACCTCACCCTTGACGACGTTCTTCCAGCCGACGTGCGTCGAGTCCCACAGGATCTTGTAGTAGTTCTGGAAGCTGGTGTTGATCCCATATCCCGCGAGGAGCGCCACGACCAGGGCGACGACCATCCCCCGGGAGGCCGGGACCTTGCGGCGGGCCAGCAGCAGCCCGGCGGCGACCAGGACCGCGACGACGGCGAGCGCCGCATAGGGCAGGACGATGTCGCGGGTCAGCGCCGCATAGGAGCCGGTGTTGGCGATGTTGGGCACGTCGCCGCGGCCGGTGATCTGGATCGCCTGGGTGACGGCCATGCCGAGCACGACGAACCCGACGAGGGTCCACGCCCGGCGGGCGGTCAGCCGGCCCGCGGGCAGCAGCGAGTGGAGACCGACGATCGCGGCGACGGCGAGATAGGGCCGGGCGGCCTCGATGAAGAACCGCTGGCTGTCACCGGACTGGCCGGTCAGGATCGTCGCGCCGGCACCCGCGACCCCGATGCCGATCATGGCGACGACGGCGGGCTCCGGCAGGCGGCGGCGCAGCAGCCCGGCGAGCCCCGCCCAGATGCACACCCAGCAGAAGAACAGCAGGACGGCGAGGACCGCCATCCGGCTCGCGACCTCGCCCGTGGCATAGCCGGTGCTGGTGCCGAGCGCGCCGGTGACCAGCGTGAAGAACGGCTTGAGCTCGGTGCCCTGGCTGGTGCCGCCGAAGAGCACGATCTGCGAGAAGACCAGCGCGCCGAACGTGATGCCGAGCCCGATCAGCGCGCCGCGGTGCAGAGTGCGGTGGAAGACCAGCTCGACGCCGATGACCAGCAGCAGGCCGCACAGCAGCAGCGGCAGATAGGTGGCCTTGGCGCCCATGAGACCGGCCAGCAGGACCGTGAAGAACACCCAGCCGCGCAGGTCGCGCCACTCCCGCAGGCGGTCGACGAGCACGATCGTCAGCGGCACCATGAGCAGCGCGCCGAAGGTCTGCGTCGGGCCGCTCCACACGGTGAGCCGCAGCGACGAGCCGTCCTCCAGGGTGCTGAACGCGAGGTTCGTGTAGAACTCCCAGGTGACCCACTGATACGGGTTGGGTGAGAGCACGAACAGGGTCAGCACGCTCGCCGCGACGCCGCTCCACCAGCCGCCGGTGACCTTGCGGGCCAGCACGGCGACGAGCACGGCGAAGGCCATCAGCATCGGCAGCATCGACAGGCGCAGCAGCAGGACCTGCGGCTCGATCCCGGTGACCCAGCTGGTGGCGGCCATCTCGGGATAGACGAACCAGTGATACCAGAGCGGCTCGTCGGTGATCCACGGGACCATCATCGGCATGTGGTGCTTCGCCTCGCCGACCAGCGCGAGGTGGAAGGTCGAGTCGGTGTCGGGGGTCGAGTTGTACGGGAACCGCAACCCATACAGCCGGTAGAACTTGAAGCTCCACAGCAGGGTCATGCCCGCGATCAGCGTCAGCATCCAGCGCCACAGCAGCGGCGGGACGGGCGCGTCGGCGGCGCTGCGCCAGAACCGGCGCAGCGACGGCACCAGCAGGAACGCCGCGACGGTGCCGATCGGCCAGGCCAGGACCAGCAGCGGCAGCCCGAGGAACCGGGCGCCGATGTAGACGAAGACCTCACCGATGTAGCCGAGCGCGAGCCCGGCCGCGACGTCGGCGACGAAGAACCCGCCGCCGCGGCTGAGGAACCGCCACCACAGCGTCCCCGGCAGCGCGATGCCCGCCGCCAGATACAGCGTGAACACGATCGTCGTGGTGGGTGGCACCTCGAAGAACCACAGGGCGGCGGTCGTCGCGACCCACAGCAGCGCCGGCGGCAGCCAGCCCGAGGTCAGCACGCCCCACCGGCGGGTGACCGACGGCTCCGCGGCAGGGCCGGTCACGCTGGGCGAGGTGGCGGTCTGCACGGTCTGGGCCCCCCGAAACGATGGCTCTGGCGCTGAGCAGGTTACCTGACGGTCCCGGCCAGATGCGGTCTGCCGGAACGCCCATCATGCACCCCGAAATCCCACCCCTTACCCTGCGCGACCGCCTCGAAGCCGACCGTGGCGGGCAGCAGGATCGGCAGCTTGAAGGCCACGTCGACGGTGTACGTGTCCGGCAGCCGCCCCTCCAGCGCCGCCAGGCAACGGGCCTTCGTCCACATGCCGTGCGCGATCGTGCGCGGGAACCCGAACACCTTCGCCAGGACCCGCGACGTGTGGATCGGGTTGCGGTCCCCGGACACGGCCGCGTAGTCGGTGCCGACCCGCCGCGGTACCCGCCACACAGCATGCGGCGACGGTGCGGCGGACGGGACACCCGGCGAGGAGGAGCGGTTGGTGCGCCGCAGGTACGTCGACGTGGACGACCACACGAGCCCGCCGTCGACCGTGGCCGTGGCGATGATGTCCAGCTGCGTGCCCTTGTCGTGGGGGCGCAGGGCGTCGGCTCGCACCGACACCTCGAAGGCGGCGGAGGCCGGCAGCGGACCGTGGACCTCGGCACGGTTCTGCACGTGGATCAGCCCGAGCAGCGGAAACGGGAAGTCCCGCCCGGTCATCAGCGCCATGGCCAGGGGAAACGCCACGACGTGCAGGTAGGTGGCGGGCAGCTCGTCGCGCAGCCGGAAGCCGCAGACCCGGTTGTATTCGGCCAGGTGGGCACGGTCGACGGTGACCCCGCCGACCGTGAGCGCGTCCGCCGGCAGTGCGGGGTCCGCCGAGACCCCGCGCCGCAGCGCCGCGGCCCGGTACAAAGGCCCCAGGCGGGGCATCCGCTCCAGGTCAGGCACCGAGCAGGCTCTGTCCGCAGACCCGCACGACGTTGCCCGTGACGCCGCCCGAGGCGGGGTTCGCCAGCCACGCGACCGTCTCGGCGACGTCGACCGGCAGCCCGCCCTGCGACATGCTGTTCATGCGGCGGCCCGCCTCGCGGATGAACATGGGCATGGTGGCCGTCATCTTCGTCTCGATGAAGCCGGGCGCGACCGCGTTGAGGGTCAGGCCGGCCGCGGCGAGCGCCGGGGCGTGCGCCTGGACGAGCCCGATGACGCCCGCCTTCGACGTCGCGTAGTTGGTCTGCCCGCGGTTGCCCGCGATGCCGGACACGGAGGAGACCGCGACGATCCGGCCGTTGCCGCCGAGCAGGTTCTCGGCGAGCAGCACCTCGTTGATCCGCTCCTGGCTGCCGAGGTTGACGTCGAGCACCGACTGCCACTGACCGGCGTCCATCTTGCCGAGCGTCTTGTCGCGGGTGATCCCGGCGTTGTGCACGAAGATGTCGGCGTGCACGTGCCGGGTCGCGATGAAGTCCGCGAGCCGGCGCGGCGCGTCGCCGGCGGTCAGGTCGAGCTGCAGCGCGGTGCCCTTGAGCTCGTTGGCGACCCTGCTCAGGTCCTCGCCGGCGGCGGGCACGTCGAGGCAGACCACGTGCGCGCCGTCGCGGGTGAGCACCGCGGCGATCGCGGCACCGATACCTCTGGCGGCGCCGGTCACGATGGCGGTCTTGCCGACGAGCGGCTGGTCCCAGTCCTCGGGCACGTCGATCGCGGCCGGCCCGACCCGGACGACCTGGCCCGACACGTACGCCGACCGGCCGGACAGCAGGAAGCGCAGCGTCGACTCGATCGCCTCCTCGGCGCCGGGCGCGACGTAGACGAGCTGCGCGGTCCCGCCGCGGCCGATCTCCTTGCCGACGGACCGGACGAAGCCCTCCAGGGCCCGCTGGGCGGTGGCCTCCCGCGCGTCCGCGCACAGCTCGGGCTGGCTGCCCAGGACGATCACCCGGCCGCTGCTACGCAGGGTGCGGATCAGCGGGTGGAAGAAGTCGTACAGAGTGCGCAAACCGTCTGTGTCAACGATGGCGGTCGCGTCGAACACGAGCGCCGCGGTGGGTCCTTCCAGTGGCGCGCCGAGCCTCTCCAGGAGCTTGCGGACCGGCTCGACCAGGCGGCCGCCGCCGTTGACGATGACCTGGCCGTCGATGAGTGGTCTGTCCGGATCGTGCCGCCGCAGCCTCGGCGGGTCGGGCAGGCCGAGCCGTCTGATGAAGAACTTCCCGGCGCCCGAGTGGGCGAAGTTGGCGTAGCGATCGGTCATTGCAGTGCCTCCCCAGTCACAACAAACGCGCTAACCTACTCACGAGTAGGGTAGCGCCAGGCTGCCCTGTCGCACTGAAGGAGACTCCGATGGCCCCCGAAATGACCACGGAACGAGTGGCGATCGTCGGCGGTAATCGCATCCCCTTCGCGCGCTCGGGCAGTGCCTACGCCATTGCATCAAACCAGGACATGCTGACTGCCGCTATAGATGGACTGGTGGCGCGGTTCGGCCTGGCCGGGGAGCGACTCGGCGAGGTCGCGGCGGGTGCGGTGCTCAAACACAGCCGCGATTTCAACCTGACGCGTGAATCCGTGCTCGGCTCCCGCCTCGACCCGCGGACTCCCGCGTACGACGTCCAGCAGGCCTGCGGAACCGGTCTCGAGGCGACGATCCTCGTCGCCAACAAGATCGCCCTCGGCCAGATCGAGTCCGGCATCGCCGGCGGCGTCGACACCACCTCCGACGCGCCCCTCGGCGTCAACGAGGACATGCGGCGGGTGTTCATGGAGCTCAACCGGGCCCGCTCGCTCGGCGCCAGGCTCCGCGCCGTCAGCAAGCTCCGCCCCACCCAGCTCAAACCGGACATCCCGCGCAACTCCGAGCCCAGGACCGGGCTGTCGATGGGCGACTCGGCGGCGCTGACCGCGCTGGAGTTCGGGATCACCCGCGCGGCGCAGGACGAGCTGGCGCTCGCCTCGCACCTGCAGCTGGCCGCCGCCTACGAACGTGGCTTCTTCGACGACCTGATCACGCCGTACCTCGGCCTCCAACGCGACCAGAACCTGCGGCCCGACACGTCGCTGGAGCGGCTCGGCACCCTGAAGCCCGTCTTCGGCCGTGGAGCGTCGGCGACGATGACGGCCGGAAACTCGTCACCCTTGACCGATGGCGCCGCCGTGGTACTGCTGGCGAGCGAGTCCTGGGCCGCGGCGCACAACCTGCCCGTCCTGGCCTACTTCGACACCGCGGAGACCGCCGCGGTCGACTTCGTCCACGGCGGCGACGGCCTGCTCATGGCGCCGACCTACGCGGTGCCCCGGCTGCTCGCCCGCACCGGGCTGAAGCTGCAGGACTTCGACTTCTACGAGATCCACGAGGCCTTCGCCTCGCAGGTCCTCGCCACCCTCAAGGCCTGGGAGGACCCCGCGTTCTGCAAGGAGCGCCTCGGCCTCGACGAGCCCCTCGGCGCGATCGACCGCTCCCGGCTCAACGTCAACGGCTCGTCGCTCGCGGCCGGGCATCCCTTCGCCGCGACCGGCGGCCGGATCGTCGCGACCCTGGCCAAGCTGCTCGCCGAGCGCGGCTCCGGCCGGCGCAAGGTCCGGGGCCTCATCTCCATCTGCGCCGCGGGCGGGCAAGGGGTGACCGCGATCCTTTCGAGGTGAGCGCCGCCGTGGATTCACCCATATCGTTGACGCCATGACGATCCAGCCGACGATGCTCCGGCCGCCGACGCCCCGCCCCGGCTGGCAGGTCGCCGTCGGCCTGATCCTCGCCCTGCCCGCGCTCGTGCTGCTGCTCACGTCCTACGTCGAGCCGCTGTACTGGACCGTGCGCTCCAGCTTCCGCGAGTTCAACGGGCTGCGACTGTCCGAGGGCGGCGCGGCCGCCGGCTGGGACAACTACGACGACGCCTACGCGCAGGGCCGCCTCGCCGACGCCCACTGGTTCGCGCTCAGCCTCGCCGTCGTGCCGATTCTGCTGGTACTGATCCTGTCCCCGGCCCTCGCGTGGGCCGCGAACGCCGGCGGCACCCGGGCGAGATGGATCACCCGGATCATCCTGGCGCTGCCGATCGCCGCCTACGCGCCCGTCGCCATCGCCGTCGCCCTGCGTGACTCGACGTCGACCCGGGCGTCGTACTGGCTGGGCACCTTCGGCCTGGTCGTGGCGCTGGCCACCACCGCCTACCTGGCCACGCTGCGCCGCCGCACCCTGGACTCGCCCCGCAGCCCCGTCCCCGCCGCCCTCGTCGTCGGCGGCCTGGCCGTGCTCACCGTCATCGCGGTCGCGCTGCAGGACTTCACGTTCGCGTTCCTCGGCGGCTTCGGCTCCCGCGCCGACCTCACCCCCGCCCGCCTCATGTACGAGGTCTCCTTCCGCACGATGAGCTTCGGCGCCGGCGCGGCCACCTCGGTGACCCTCCTCGTGCCGCTGATCCTGCTCGGCCTGGTCGCGACGCTCCTGGTGATCCTGCCCCGCACCCGCCTCGAGGTGGACGCGCCGCTCGCCGCCGTCTCCAAGACCCAGCCGATCGTCGCCTGGGTCGTCGGCGGCGTCCTCCTGCTCGCCACGCTTGGCACCGTCTGGTCCGGCCTGTCGCCGTGGCTGTCGGAGATCACCAGCACCGGCCGCGAGGGCGCCCCGTCCACGTTCGTCAACACCTGGCTGCCACCGGTCATCTCCACCCTGATCGGCGTCACCGTCGCCGCCCTCGCCGCGTTCGGGATCAGCGGCCTGCGCCCCCTCGGCCGGCACAGCGAGTGGCTGCTGCTGCCGTTCGGCCTGTTCCTCTTCGTCGGCTCCGCCCCCCTCGCCCTGCGCAACTACGCCGCGGGCGCCACCGCCGACCGGCTCAACTCGTTCCTCGGCCTGATCCCGCCGTCCCGGGTCGCGATCCCGGCCCTGTTCATCCTGGCGCTGCTCTTCCGCGGCCAGGCCCAGCGCCGCGAGGTCCTCCTCCAGGAAGGCCGCCCCGCCCCGTGGACCGGCGTCCTCCTGCCGGCGCTGCCGATGCTCGGCCTGGCCTACGTGGCGACCTGGCTCGTCCAGGTCCAGGACCTGATCTGGCCCCTGATCACCGCCGCCGGCGACCACGCGACCGCGCAGAACCGGCTCCTGCAGGAGACGTTCATGCGCCGCACCGCGAGCACGGACCTGCCCTACGCCCAGCTGATGCCGGTGTGGCTGGTCCTGCTGCTCTTCCTGGGCGTCGCCGCCGCCCAGGTCTTCTACCTGGACCGCGTCGCCCTGCGCGTCGGCCTCCCCGAACGCGACCACCCGCCACGCACCTGACCTGCCAACTTGCACACCCTGCAAGGTAGTATGCAGGGTGTGCAAGCTTCGTCGTTGCTGCTGCCGATCCTGCGTTCGCCGTTCCAGGGTGAGCTGCTGGCGTGGCTCTACCTGCACCCGGACGAGGAGTTCCCGCTCGTCGACCTGGCGCGGCGGCTCGGCGTGTCGCATTCGACCGCCAGCCGCGAGGCGGACCGCCTCGTCGACGCCGGCCTGGTGCTCGACCGCCGTCAGGGCAACCTGCGGCTCATCCGCTCCAATCAGGCGACGGTCGTGACCCGTCCACTCACCGACCTGCTTGCGGTAACATACGGCCCTATGGCCATTATCGGAGAAACGCTCGCCCCGGTCGCCGGCATCGAGCGCGCCTACATCTACGGCTCCTGGGCCGCCCGGTATCGCGGCGAGCCGGGCCCCGTCCCGGGCGACCTGGACGTCCTTGTCGTCGGTGCCCCTGACCCCGACGACGTGTTCGATGCCGCCGCCGCCGCCGAGCGCAGGCTCGGCCGGGAGGTCAACGTGCACACCGTGACGCCTGCCGCCTGGCGCGAGCCGGGCGACGACCCGTTCCTGCGGTCGGTGCACGGCAGGCCGTCCATCGAGCTCGACCTGGCGGCCTGAGATGCGGCCTGAGATGCGCTGGGAGCAGGGCCGCGCGACGCTCGACGACATGCTGGCGAAAGGTTCGCTGGAGCGGGTGCCGCCGAGCCGCGAGCAAGCCGAGGCGATGCTGGACCAGGCCCGCCGCCACCTGGCGGCCGCCGGCACGATCGCCACGGCAGACCCCGTCGGCGCGTATCAGCTGGCGTATGACGCCGCGCGAAAGCGCTGACCGCGGTGCTGGAGAACCAGGGCCTGCGGCCGACCCGCTCCGGCGGCCACATCGCCGTGCTCGACGCGGTGCGAGCCCAGCTCGACCCGCCGCTCGGCGGCGTCCTGCGGCCCTTCGACCGGATGCGCCGGCGGCGCAACGACGCGGAATACCCGTCCGCCCACCGTCCTGAGGTGACCGCGGACGAGGTGGTCGTCGACCGGGTGAAGGTCTCCGAGATCATCGACCTGGCCGCGAAGGTCGTGGACCAGATGAGTCCCTACTGACCCGCGCCGGGTTGCGGCGGCGGGCGGGGTGGGATGCCCCGCGCCGTCGCGTCGGTGGGGCGGGAGAGAATAGGGCACGTGATTCCTAATGTGCTTGCTGGTCGGTACGCGTCGCCTGAGCTGGTGGCGATCTGGTCGCCTGAGGAGAAGGTGCGGTTGGAGCGGCGGCTGTGGCTCGCCGTGCTCACCGCGCAGCGGGACCTCGGGGTCGCGGTGCCGGACGGGGTGGTCGAGGACTACCGGCGGGTGCTCGACGACGTCGACCTGCACAGCATCGCGGAGCGGGAGCGGAGCACCCGGCACGACGTGAAGGCGCGGATCGAGGAGTTCTCCGCGCTCGCCGGGCACGAGCACATCCACAAGGGCATGACGTCGCGGGACCTGACGGAGAACGTCGAGCAGCTGCAGGTCAGGAAGTCCCTGGAGCTGGTCCGGGACCGGATGGTGGCGGCGCTCGCCAGGCTCGCGGCGCGCGCCAGGCAGTACGACGACCTGGTCATGGTCGGCCGGTCGCACAACGTCGCGGCGCAGGCGACCACCCTCGGCAAGAGGTTCGCGAGCGCCGCGGAGGAGCTGCTCATCGCGTACCAGCGGATCGAGAACCTGCTGGAGCGCTACCCGCTGCGCGGGATCAAGGGGCCGGTCGGCACGGCCGCGGACCAGCTGGACCTGCTCGGCGGTGACGCTGACAAGGCCGCCGAGCTGGAGCGCCGGGTCGCGGAGCACCTCGGCTTCGGCACCGTGCTGACCAGCGTCGGCCAGGTGTACCCGCGCTCCCTGGACTTCGACGTGGTGTCGGCCCTGGCGCAGGCGGTCGCGGGACCGTCGAGCCTGGCCACCACGATCCGGCTGATGGCCGGCTACGAGCTGGCGACCGAGGGCTTCAAGAAGGGGCAGGTCGGCTCGTCGGCGATGCCGCACAAGATGAACACGCGCTCCTGCGAGCGGGTCAACGGGCTCGCCGTGATCACCAGGGGCTACCTGTCGATGGTCGGCGAGCTGGCCGGCGACCAGTGGAACGAGGGCGACGTGTCGTGCTCGGTCGTGCGCCGGGTGGCGCTGCCGGACGCGTTCTTCGCCGTCGACGGGCTGTTCGCCACATTCCTGACCGTGCTCGACGAATTCGGGGCATATCCGGCGGTCGTCGCCCGTGAGCTGGACCGGTACCTGCCGTTCCTGGCCACGACGCGGGTCCTGGTCGCCGCCGTCGGCAAAGGCGTCGGCCGTGAGGATGCTCACGAAGCGATCAAGGAGCACGCCGTCTCCGTGGCGCTCGCCATGCGCGAAAAGGGCATCCAGGACAACGACCTGCTGCGGCGGCTGGCCGGCGACGAGCGGCTGCGGTTGACCCAGGACGAGATCGACGCCCTGGTCGCGGACCCGCGGCAGTTCGTCGGAGCGGCATCCGCGCAGGTCAGCGCCATTGCGGACGCGGTGACAGCGGTGGTGGCGAAGCACCCCGAGGCAGGGAGTTACGTGCCGCCGCCCATCCTGTGAGCGCTGGATCTTGGCGCCTGAGCGGGCCGCTAAGATGCGTGTCGGGCGATGTTTCGGGCCTCGCCGCGTGATCAACCGAACCGTGACACGGCCGGTGATCTGCGGCGGAGCCCCGCCCGGTAGGCTCGTGTCGCTCGCCCTCGAGCGCCCGACTCAACTGTCAGGAGTGCCCCGTGGCCCGCGTCGTGGTGGACGTCATGCTCAAACCGGAGATCCTGGACCCCCAGGGTCAGGCGGTCGCGAACGCGCTGCCACGTCTCGGCGTCGCCGACGTGGCATCCGTGCGCATCGGCAAGCGGATCGAGATCGAGTTCGACGGCGCCGCCGACCTCGACCGGGCCCGCGAGATCGCCGACAAGCTCCTCGCCAACCCGGTGATCGAAGACTTCACGCTGCGGGTCGAGGAGACGCCGAGCCTCGTCGAACAGGCGGAGCAGTGACCGCCCGCATCGGCGTCGTCACGTTCCCCGGTTCGCTCGACGACCGCGACGCCGCACGCGCCGTGCACC
Source organism: Dactylosporangium sp. NPDC051087 (assembly GCF_055586325.1). NCBI lineage: Bacteria > Bacillati > Actinomycetota > Actinomycetes > Micromonosporales > Micromonosporaceae > Dactylosporangium > Dactylosporangium sp. NPDC051087. Next base: position 411,844 of record NZ_JBVJIJ010000001.1, read on the forward strand.
TGACCGGCGCGGCGCCGATCTCGCTCTGGCACGCCGACGCCGAGCTGTATGGGGTGGACGCCGTCATCCTGCCGGGTGGCTTCTCCTACGGCGACTACCTGCGGGCCGGTGCCATCGCCCGGTTCTCCGCGGTGATGGACTCGATCGTCAAGGCGGCCGGCGACGGCCTGCCCGTGCTGGGCATCTGCAACGGCTTCCAGGTGCTGTGCGAGGCGCACCTGCTGCCGGGCGCGCTGACCCGCAACCAGCACCTGCACTTCCGCAACCGTGACCAGGCGCTGCGCGTGGAGAGCACCGCGACCGCGTGGACGGGCGGGTTCCAGCAGGGCCAGGAGATCGTCATCCCGGTCAAGAACGGCGAAGGCTGCTACATGGCCGACGAGCGCACGCTCGACGAGCTCGAAGGCGAGGGGCGGGTCGTCGCGCGGTACGTCCGCGGCAACCCCAACGGCTCGCTGCACGACATCGCCGCGATCACCAACGCTGCCGGCAACGTCGTCGGGATCATGCCCCACCCGGAGCACGCCGTCGAGGTGCTGACCGGCCCGTCGATCGACGGGCTGGGCATCTTCACGTCCGTGCTCGCACACCTGGGAGCTCGTGTATGACCGCCACGCTGGGTTTCGACACCGTCCCGCACGCCACCGAGACCCCGGACGAAGAGCAGCCCTACGAGGAGCTCGGTCTCCGCGAGGACGAATACGAGCGGATCAAGCAGATCCTGGGCCGCAGGCCGACGAGCTCGGAACTCGCCATGTACTCGATCATGTGGAGCGAGCACTGCTCGTACAAGAGCAGCAAGGTCCACCTGAGGCAGTTCAGCGAGAAGGCCCCGCCCTCCGACCTGATGCTGGCCGGGATCGGGGAAAACGCCGGGGTCATCAAGATTTCCGACGAGATCGCGGTCACGTTCAAGGTCGAGTCGCACAACCACCCCAGCTTCGTCGAGCCGTATCAGGGCGCGGCGACCGGCGTCGGTGGCATCGTCCGCGACATCCTTGCCATGGGCGCCCGCCCGGTCGCCGTGATGGACCCGCTGCGCTTCGGCGCCGCCGACCATGAGGACACCAAGCGCGTCCTGCCCGGCGTCGTCGCCGGCGTCGGCGGCTACGGCAACTGCCTCGGCCTGCCCAACATCGGCGGCGAGGTCGTCTTCGACCCCTGCTACCAGGGCAACCCGCTGGTCAACGCGCTGTGCGTCGGCGTGCTGCCGGTCAACCGCCTGCAGAACAAGGAAGCGCACGGCCCCGGCAACGTGGTCGTCCTGCTCGGCGCCAAGACCGGCCGCGACGGCATCGGCGGCGTGTCCGTCCTGGCCAGCGCCACCTTCGACGCCGACGGCCCGGCCCGCCGCCCGTCGGTGCAGGTGGGTGACCCGTTCATCGAGAAGCTGCTCATCGAGAGCTGCCTCGAGCTGTACGAGCGGGACCTCATCGTCGGTGTGCAGGACCTCGGCGGGGCGGGCCTGACCTGCGCGCTGACCGAGACCAGCGCGTCGGCCGGCACCGGCATGGACGTCAACCTCAACCTGGTGCCGCTGCGCGAAGCGTCGATGGACCCGCAGGAGGTGCTGGCCAGCGAGTCGCAGGAGCGCATGCTCCTCATCGTCGAGCCCGGCAAGCTCGACGAGGTGCTCCGCGTCGCCGAGCGCTGGGGCGTCATCGCCACCGCGATCGGCCGGGTCACCGACGGTGGCCGCCTGGTCATCAGCTGGCACGGCGAGGTCGTCGTCGACGTCCCGCCCGGCTCCCTCGTCGACGACGGCCCGGTCTACGCCCGGCCGATGCGCGAGCCCGCCGACCTGATCCTGCTGCAGGCCGACCGCGCCGAGACGCTGCCCCGGCCGCGCACCGGCGTGGAGCTGCGCGAGACGCTGCTGCGCCTGGCCGCCAGCCCCAACCTGTGCGACAAGAGCTGGGTGACCGAGCAGTACGACCGCTACGTGCAGGGCAACACGATCCTCGCGCAGCCGGAGAACTCGGGCATCATCCGCATCGACGAGCAGACCGGCCTCGGCATCGCGATCTCCACCGACGGCAATGCCCGCTTCGCGCGGCTCGACCCGTACAACGGCGCGAAGCTCGCCCTCGCGGAGTCCTACCGCAACGTGGCCGCCTCCGGCGCCACCCCGCTCGCCGTCACCAACTGCCTCAACTTCGGCTCGCCGGAGGACCCGCAGGTCATGTGGCAGTTCGCGGAAGCGGTCCGCGGCCTCGCCGACGGCTGCCAGGAGCTCGGCATCCCCGTCACCGGCGGCAACGTCAGCTTCTACAACTCCACCGGCTCCCAGGCCATCCACCCCACCCCGGTCGTCGGCGTCCTCGGCGTCCTGTCCAACGTCGGCTCCCGCGTCCCGATGGGCTTCGGCGGCGACAGCGACGTCATCATGCTGCTCGGCGAGACGCAGGAGGAGCTGTCCGGCTCCGAATGGGCCTGGGTGACGCACAACCACCTCGGCGGTCAGCCGCCGCGGGTCAACCTGGTCCGGGAGCGCATCCTCGCCTCCGTCCTCACCGAGGCGGGCGAGCGCGGCCACCTGTCCTCCGCGCACGACCTCTCCGACGGCGGTCTCGCGCAGGCCCTTGTCGAGACGACGCTGCGGTACGACCACGGCGCCAACATCACCCTGCCCGAGGGGCTGAACCCGTTCGTCGCGCTCTTCTCCGAGTCGACGGCCCGGGCCCTGGTGTCCGTGCCCCGCGGCCACGAGAAGGCCTTCGCGGCCCTGTGCGCCCAGCACGGCCTGCCGGCCGTCACGATCGGCACGGTCGACGGCCGCAGCCGCGCGCTGGACGTGCGGGGACAGTTCACGATCTCGCTGGACGAGCTGCGCTCGGCCTGGAAGGGCACGCTGCCGTCTCTGTTCGGCGATGTGTCCACGGACGCTCCCGAGTACGCGTCTGCGTCTTCGGTTGCGTCTTCGGACTCCGCTGAACCGGCTTCCCCTGACGCGTCGTCGGCTGACCAGGTTTCCTCCGACCAGGTTTCGTCCGACCAGGTTTCCTCCGAGCCGGACGACGTGCCGCCCGCCGATCCTGACGCCTGACGATGACCGAGGGCGTCTTCAGCCAGCCCGGCTCGGGCGCCCGCTTCGACTGGGGCCCGGCGGGCGCCGCTGAGCTGGCACGCGTCTGCTCGGTCCTGGTCGTCGTCGACGTCCTGTCCTTCTCCACCGCGGTCGACATCGCCGTCGGCCGCGGTATGCGGGTCCACCCGTTCCCGTGGAGCGACCAGGCCCGCGCGTACGCCGACCGCATCGGCGCCGCGGTCGCCGTCGGCCGTGGCCAGGTCTCCAAGACTTCCCCGTGGTCACTGTCCCCAGCCGCACTGCAGGCCGCCCCCTTCACCGCGGAACTCGTCCTGCCCTCCCCGAACGGCGCCGCCATCTGCTCCGCGGCCGCCTCCACCGGCGTCCCGGTCGTCGCCGCCTGCCTCCGCAACGCCCCCGCCGTGTCCCGCTGGCTCCACGCCAACGGCCACGGCACTGTTTCGTCTCCCGTCGGCGTCGTGGCCGCCGGCGAACTCTGGCCCGACGGCACCCTCCGCCCCTGCGTCGAGGACCTCCTCGGCGCCGCCGCGGTCCTGGACGGCCTGTCGATGCTCGGCGTCCCGCTCTCGGTCGAGTCCGCCGTCACCCTCGCCGCCCTGGCCGCCGTCCGCAACGTCACAGCCGCCGTCCGCCGCTGCGTCAGCGGCCAGGAACTCATCCAGCGCGGCTTCACCGACGACGTCCGCCTGGCCGCCCAGTCCGGCATCTCCCACACCGTCCCGGTCCTGAGCGGCCAGTCCTTCGCCCCCGCCTGAGACCCGCCAGACGCCGCTGACAGGCCGCCTGGGCCACAAGCGCTCGGCGTGGCTGAGCGCCGCCCAGACGAAGCGCAGCCACCCTGATGCCGCGCGCACGCGCGTGAGCCTGCCGCGCGCGAGCGCAGGCAGTGCGAGCTTCAGCGAGCATTGGGGGTGTGGGGTGAGAATCCCCTACGGGGGACGGCCGGAGGCCGGCGGAACACTGCGGAGGGCGTGGGATTCGAACCCACGGAGACGCGGAACGCCTCACCGGTTTTCAAGACCGGCGCCATCGGCCACTAGGCGAGCCCTCCAGTGGAACGTCGAACAGTCTGCCAGATCGTCCCGGGGCGGTGTTGCTCACCCGTGTGAGGGACGCCGGACGTGTTGGGGCGGTGGCGGACCGGGCGACCGCGACCAGATGACATCGTGACACTCCGCCCCAAATGTCGCACCTGAATAGCGTGCGCTGCGCAGACTCAGGGCCAGGGGAAATCTAGGGGCGGGGGCCAAGGGTATGCATCTCTTCTTCAACGATCCACGGGTCGCGTACGTCACCAGGCACCGGCGGATCGTCCGGCATCCGTTGATGGCGCTGGTCGCCGGTGGGGTCGGGGTGGCAGCGCTGGGAGTGGTGATCGGCGCGGCCGGCTGGGAGCCGCCACAGCAGGGGAGCACCACCGGGCCGCGGGCGGCAACCCATCAGGACAGAGCGTTGGGCATGGCCGTGCCGGACCCGGTCAACCTGTATGGCGTCCCGGCCGCCCCCCAGCCGGTCCTCGACCTGGGTGAGCCGCCAAAGACGTTTGCCGCGCCGGCCCGGCCGCAACAGCAGGCGGCCAAGACTCAGGTCAAGCGGGTCGAAAAGGCGAAGGTCCCCCAGGTACCGAAGCCGCAAACGACGACCGAGCCGGCCCCGGAACCCACAAAAGAGCCCACAGCGCAGCCCACAACGCAGCCCACAACGCAGCCCACAACGCAGCCCACAACGCAGCCCACAACAGAGCCGACAGCTGAGCCCACAGCGCAGCCGACCCAAGGACCGGCCCAGGGCCAAGGATGGCCGCACCGCGGGCCGTGGGGGCAGTGGGGGCCATGGGGGCAGGAGCGGTCAGAGCAGAGGCAGGATCAAACGGCGGTCACGCCGTAGCGCAAAATGGACGCCATGCGCGCGATCACGATCGAGCAGCCTGGTGGTCCTGAGGTACTGCGGTGGACGGAGGTCCCCGATCCGGTGCCCGGGCACGACGAGGTGCTGATCGAGGTGCGGGCGGCGGGTGTCAACCGTGCTGATCTCCTGCAGCGGCAGGGGCTCTATCCGCCGCCTGAGGGGGCGCCGCCGTATCCGGGCATGGAGGTGTCCGGCCGGATCGTCGAGTCGAAGGCGCAGCACTGGCACGTCGGCCAGGAGGTGTGCGCGCTGATCTCCGGTGGTGGCTACGCGGAGCTGGCGGTGGCTCCGGCGGGGCAGTTGCTGGCGGTACCGAGGAACGTCAGTCTCGACGACGCCGCCGCGCTGCCCGAGGTGGCGGCGACGGTGTTCTCCAACGTCGTCGAGGTGGCCGGGATCAGGCCGGGGGAGACGCTGCTGGTCCACGGCGGCGGCAGCGGGATCGGCACGTTCGCGGTGCAGCTGGGCAAGGCTCTCGGCGCGCATGTGGTGACGACGGCGCGGGCGGCGAAGCATGAGGCGCTGACGAGGCTCGGCGCGGATCGGGTGATCGACTACACGGCCGAGGATTTCAGCGAGACCGTGAAGGCCGACGTCATCCTCGACATCATCGGCGGCGCCTATCTCAAGGGCAACGTGAAGGCGCTCAACGAGGGTGGCCGCCTGGTCGTGATCGGGATGCAGGGCGGCAGGAAGGCGGAGCTCGACCTCGGGGCGCTGCTGGCGAAGCGGGGCAGCGTGTTCGCGACGGCGTTGCGCTCCAGGACGCCGGCGCAGAAGGCGGCGATCATCCGAGGTGTACGGGAGGAAGTCTGGCCCCTCATCGACGAGGGGTTGATCGGTCCGGTGGTGCACAGCCGGGTGCCGCTGCCGGACGCTGCCGACGCTCACCGGCTGATGGAGTCCAGCGAACACCTCGGGAAGATCATTCTGACCCGGCCGTGAGGATCACCGGGCCGGGGCCGCGGGCGGCGAGCCTGTCGGCGGTGTTGGCGAGGGTGCAGCTGCGCAGCGACAGACAGCCGCATCCGATGCAGCCGGTCAGGGTGTCGCGGAGCCGCTCGAGCAGGGCGATCTGCTCATCGAGGTGGCCGCGCCAGTTGCGGGACAGGCGGGCCCAGTCGGTGCGGGTCGGGGTGCGGCCGGCCGGCAGCGAGGCGAGCGCCTCCTTGATCGTCTCGAGGGGGATGCCGACCTGGGCGGAGATCCTGATGAACGAGACCCGGCGCAGCACGGTGCGCTCGTAGCGGCGCTGGTTGCCGCCGGTGCGGGTGGAGGCGATCAGGCCGAGCTTCTCGTAGAACCGCAGCGCGGAGGGGGCGACCCCGCTGCGCGCCGACAGTTCGCCGATCGTGAGGAGCTCAGCCATGCGGGGTCAGCGCTTTTTGGACGGCTTACGGACGCGCTCGCGGGAGAGGATCCACAGCGCTTCGACGCCGTCTTTCCAGGTGATCTTCTTGCCCTCTTCGCGGGTGCGGGCGCGGTAGCTGATCGGGACCTCGTAGGGCCGGTGCCGGTTGCGCAGGAGCTTGCCGGTGACCTCGGCTTCCATGCCGAACCCGGCGGATTTGATCTGCAGCGACCGGTAGAGCTCGACGGGCATGAGTTTGAAGCAGGTCTCGAGGTCGCCGAGGTAGCAGTTGTACAGCATGTTGGCGGCGGTCGTGACGGCCTTGTTGCCCATGACGTACCAGAACGAGAAGGAGCTGTGGCTGCCGAAGGTGCGATTGCCGTAGACGACGGTGGCGCGGCCGTCGAGGACGGGTTCGAGCAGCTTCGGGATGTCCTGCGGGTCGTATTCGAGGTCGGCGTCGAGGATGACCATGTAGTCACCGGTGGCGTGCTCGACCGCGGTGCGGATCGCCGCGCCTTTGCCTTTGTTGCGTGGGTGCAGGACGACGCGGATGCGTTCGTCGTGCAGCCCGTTGAGGATCTCCGCGGTGCGGTCCCGGCTACCGTCGTCGACGATGACCAGCTCGGTCTCGGTCGGGTAGTTCACGTCCAGCGCTTGTTTCACGGCGTCGGCGACGCGGACTTCCTCGTTGTAGACCGGCATCAGGATCGACAGCTTCATCACGATCTCCGAAGGGTTCGGGCTGGGACCATCAGACTAGCTTCCCATCACCCGTGCGTGTGATTCCGCGTTGGGGGTCGCTGACCTCGTACGGTGTCGCGTATGACGAGCGCAGCGAAGCAGTTGGGCGACGAAGCGTACATCGCGGTGACGACATTCCGCCGCGACGGCACTCCCGTGTCGACGCCTGTGTGGGTGGCGCCGGAGGACGGGGCGTTGATGGTCTGGACCGTCCGCGACTCCGGCAAGGTCAAGAGGATCCGCCGGGACGGCAAGGTGACGGTCGCGCCGTGCACGGTCCGGGGCGTGCCGACCGGCGAGGCGGTGCCGGGGCACGCGACGATCCTCGACGCCGAGGGCGGGAAGACCGCCCGTGAGCTCATCAAGCGCAAGTACGGCCTGCGCGGCCGCCTCTTCGTCTGGATGAGCGTCCGCCGGCGGGGCGCGGACGGGACGGTGGGGGTGCGGATCACGCTGGTCTGAACGGCCGGACCCGCACAAAGCAACGCGCTCGGATCACCGGGGGGTGACGATCCGAGCGCGTTGCTTGTGCAGAAGCGTGTTGTTTTGGCACCGGAGGAGGGTGCGAGGTAGGGTTGCGCCTCAGTCGCCCTGGCGCTGCTGCGGGATCTGCCCCTGGAGCAGGGCGCGCACCTCGGATTCGCGATAGCGGCGGTGCCCACCGAGCGTGCGGATGGCGCTCAGCTTGCCCGCCTTCGCCCATCGGGTGACGGTTTTCGGGTCGACGCGGAACATCGACGCGACCTCAGCCGGCGTTAGCAACGGCTCAGGCTCATGCGTGCGAGATGGCATCGGTCACTCCTCCACAGGTACCCAGGAACGTCGGACGGGGTCCCGCCGGCCGACGCGTTTCCTATGGTCCGGCTAGTCCCCGATGTCCGACATGGGCCGAACGGCTGAAGGTCCCTGTATGGACGGATGATGAATAAGTGAATTTTCCCAATTTGATGACACGAAATGGGATAAAGCGGGACCGGATGTGACGCTCTGTGGGTGAGCAGATACGAATCTAGCTCACCCGACCGGGTGAGCGGTAGCCCACAAAGTCCTCCCAATAACCCATAACGGACACCCCTTCGGAGCGATTCGGTTGCGAAGGGTGACACCCGTTCGGGGATGCCCGGATTCGGACATCCACACCAAGCTATGCCCCGACGGGAGCCGCCGAGGGGTGGTCCGGCGGGTGATTTCCGGGTGGGCTCGCGGCCCGCGGCCACCCACGGGCGCGGCCAAGGTCATGCCGAGCGCCTCGACCGGTCATCGTGCCGTTATTCCACGGATCGAGCAGCGCCCGACTGCGGACCGGCCGGAGTCGTGCGGACCAACCGGGCGGCGACAGGCGGCGACAGGAGCCGGCCAGGGCAGGCCGGACGGGTGGGATGCCTCGGCGAAGGCGGCCCGGGTGGGATGCCCCGGTCGAAGGCGGCCGGGTGGGCGCGGACCTCGACCGATCGTCCCGAGCGCCGACCCGGCCGAAGAGCGTCCCTGCGCGGCGGGCCGGATCATGCGGAGGGGGCGGTGGCTAGTTGCAGCGCTCCAGGAGCTGGACCGCGCGCCAGCGCTCGACGAGCTTCTCGTAGACCTCGGTGGCCTCGTCGGCGTCGCCGCGGGCCACGCTGGACAGGCCGGCCGAGACCAGGCCCGGGGAGTCGTCCTCGACGAGGGTCTCGTCGGGCAGGAGACTGACCAGGCCGCCGTAGTCCAGCTCGACGATCGAGCGGGAGTGGAACTCCTCCAGCCAGCGCGCCGTCTCCTCGACCGCCACCGTGATCGGCGCGTCGCCGATGGCCCGGCGCAGGACCGCATAGGCGCGGTGCGCGCGGCGGCGGGCCTTGGAGATCTCGGTGCGGTAGCGCAGGACCCGGCGGCCGGGGCGCAGCGACAGCTCCCGCTCCTCCAGGTCGACGAAGACGAACCAGCGCAGCGGCACCCCCCACGTGGCGACCTGCTCGTGGACGCGGGGCATGCCGCGCTCCAGGACGTGGTCGCCGCTGCGCCAGTCGTCGACGATGGTCTGGGCGAGGCCGGCGAGGGCCGGTGGGACGAAGGCGTCGGCGATCACGCTCGGCACGCCGTCCCGCGCGGTGAGGGCCGCCTCGGCGACCCGGATGCGCAGATTCCACGGGCAGACGAGGAGCGTGTCGTCGGCCTCCAGGACATAGGCCTCGTCGGGGAGGTCGGGCAGCCGGGTCCAGCTGGCGCCGAGCGCCTCGATGACCGCGGTCCGCTGGCGGCCGGGGCCGTCGGACAGCGCGACGGCCCTGCCCTCCTTCACGTAGCGACGCCAATACAGCTGGTGGTCGCGGTCGAAGGCGGCCAGCGGCTCGTACACCCGCAGGTATGACGCGAAGAGCGACGGCACGGCCCGATCGTCGCACGAAACAGTCGTCTGTCGGTATTAGGGTCGGTATACAGGCGCCGTCTCACGAGGATCGGGCCCCCCACCGACACAGGAGCATCCATGGGTGTCTTCACCACCAGCCACGAGCAGGTCGTCTACTGCCACGACCGGCCGTCCGGCCTGCGCGCGATCATCGCCATCTACTCGACGGCGCTCGGTCCCGCGTTGGGCGGGACCCGGTTCTATCCGTACGCGTCGGAGGACGACGCCCTGCACGACGTGCTCGAGCTGTCGCGCGGGATGGCGTACAAGAACGCGCTCGCGGGTCTGGACCTCGGCGGCGGCAAGGCCGTCATCTGGGGCGACCCGGAGAAGGACAAGAGCGAGGCGCTGCTGCGCGCCTACGGCAGGTTCGTGCAGTCGCTGGGTGGCCGCTACTTCACCGCGTGCGACGTGGGCACGTATGTGCAGGACATGGACGTGGTGGCGAAGGAGACCAGGTTCGTCACGGGACGCTCCGAGTCGCACGGCGGAGCGGGTGATTCGTCGGTCCTTACCGCCTACGGGGTCTTCCAGGGCATGCGGGCCGCCGCCGAGCACCGCTGGGGCAGTCCCACGCTCGCCGGCCGGCGGGTCGGCATCGCCGGTCTCGGCAAGGTCGGCAAGCACCTCACCGAGCACCTGATCGAGGACGGCGCGTCGGTCGTCGCGACCGACGTCGACGAGCGGGCCGTGGACTGGGTCCGCGCCACCTATCCCCAGGTGGACGTCCTGGACAGCAACGAGGCTCTGGTCGCGGCGGATCTCGACGTGTACGCGCCGTGTGCGCTCGGTGGTGCGCTCAGCGACGAGACCGCGGCCGCGCTGAAGGCGAAGATCGTCGCCGGCTCGGCGAACAACCAGCTGGCTCACCCGGGGGTGGAGAAGCTGCTCGCCGAGCGGGACGTGCTCTACGCACCCGACTACGTCGTCAACTCGGGCGGGGTCATCCAGGTGGCCGACGAGATCGAGGGCTTCAACTTCGCCCGGGCCCAGCAGCGGGCGTCCAGGATCTTCCACACGACGCGGGAGATTCTGCAGCTCGCGGAGGCCGAGCGGGTCCCACCGGCGGTTGCGGCCGATCGACTCGCCGAACGGCGGATGGCCGACGTCGGAAGGCTCCGTACGATCCTGTTGTAGGACGTGACGACCACGGTACGACGGTGGTGCTTACCCAACCGGTCCGGTCGGGTAAGCAACGCCACCGAATTGGTCGGTAGGGGCGAGATGCCGAAAGGTGCCCTCGACATGTACCGTAAGAGCCACGAGAGATGCCTGACGTTGTCGGGGCCTGCCGGTAATGGCTGCCCCGTAATTCTGTGCGAGGGGGTCGAGCCATGGGGCGCGGCCGTGCGAAGGCCAAGCAGACTAGGGTGGCCAGGGAGTTGAAGTATCACTCCCCAAACACCGACCTCGACGCGTTGCAGCGCGAGCTCGCGGGCAGCCCGAAGTCTTACGACGACTACGCCGGTTCCGGCGAGCAAGTCGACGATGAGGCCGACGACGAGGACGACGGTAACTACGACGACTCCTCCAGCGACAGCGATTGGCGCTCACGGAGTCGTTGATCATCGGTCTACCCGGCTGACGGGCACGTGGCGACCCCACGTGCCCGCGTCATGTCCGAGACACCCGCGCGGTGGCCGTTCTCTCGACGGCTCACCGCGCGGGTGTTCAGACGTAGCCTGACGCTTCTGGAGCAACCCTCAACGGGGACGGTTGTTCCAGTTGTAGAAGGTCGGGATGTTCTCGAAGTGGTTCCAGGCGCAGACGGCGTTCGCGCCGTCCTCACCACTCGCCTCTGAGCGGGCGGCCCTTGCCACGGCGGCCTCATCGAGCAGCACACGAAGGCCGTCAGCGGCTCCGTGGACGCGCTCGGTGACCGGGTCAGCGTGCTCCGGCATGGTCCAGCACTCCCTCCAGAAGGCAAATCTTGCTGTTCCGGCAGTGATTCGTCTCCGTACCGTCGAACCTGCCGTGCTCGAAGTAGCGGTTCGCCGCGTGGGCGCCACCGCAGAAGCCGAAGTACGGGCAGGTCGAGCGGCACGCCTCGACACCGCGCAGATACTCCGGCACCCATCCGGCCGAGCCCGCCGCGCCGGCCAGGATGGCGGACAGCGGCGTCTCCAGGACGTTGCCGGACGAGAAGTCGCCGTAGTGGGCGTCGGTGAAGCCCGCCAGCTCGGGTGAGAGCAGGAAGACCCGGCCGTCGGCGGCGATCGTCGGGATCGGGTCGAGCGCCGCGGGCAGGACACCGTCGGCGCCGCCGGACAGGACCGCGCCGGCGTAGCGCAGCGTCCACTCGATCTCCCGCACGTGGATGCGCGGGTCGCGCCGCCACGCCGCCACGAGCTCGGCCCAGAACGCGCGGACCGCGCCGGCGCCGAAGTCGTTGTCGCGCGCGTTGACGCCCTCCTGCTCCTCGATGTTGATCCCGAGGACGTCGCAGCCGAGGCCGAGGAAGTAGTCGTAGAGCCGCGTGGCCAGGCCCGGCGCGGGGGCCTTCACGACGCACAGCGCCGAGAAGGGGATCTCGCGGCGCCGCAGCGTCTCGATGCCGCGCTGGATCCGCTGGTACGCCGGGGAGCCCGCCCGATCGATCCGCTCATCATTCAGGTCGGGTGGCCCGTCGACGCTCACACTGACGTGCATCCGGTGCTCGGTGAAGAAGTCGCACCAGTCGTCGTCGATGAGCGTGGCATTCGTCTGCACGTGATGCTCGACGCCCTCGAAGGGGGCCATCAGCTCCAGAAGGGCGGCCCGGCCCGCTGCCAGGGGCTCGCCGCCGTGCCACACCACGGAGAAGCGGTCGTTGCCGGCGGCCCAGCCGTTGACGGACGCCGCCACCGCGGCGGCGGTCGAGGGGCTCATCCGGTCGTTGCGGGACCGGAATGGCAGGTAGCAATACGTGCAGTCAAGGTTGCACAACGTCGTGGGCTGCATCACGACATAACCTGGGATCTGCGAGATGCCCCGCATGCCGCTCCACGACACCGCCCCGTCCTCCTTTTGGGTGTAGGGACGTGTCGCCTCAGCCTAGGTCTCTTGCAGCGCTGCGGTAAGACCCCCGGTGACCGGAATAGGCGAGATTTCCCCAAATCCCGCCTATTCCGACAGCGACAGTGGTCAGCCCCGCGTGTGCGAGCCGACCATCTGCACCTGGCCGGTGCCCTCGATGACCTCGCCGACCTGCCAGGCGTCCAGGCCGCGGCCGGCGAGGAACGCCAGGGTGCGGTCGGCGTCCTCGGCGGAGACGACGGTCAGCATGCCGATGCCCATGTTGAAGGTGCTCTCCATCTCCATGTCGTCGATGCGCCCCTTGGTGCGCACGAGGTCGAAGATGGGCTGCGGCCGCCAGGTCGAGCGGTCGACGACGGCGTCCACGTTCTCCGGCAGGACACGGACCAGGTTGCCCGGGATGCCGCCGCCGGTGACGTGGGCATACGCGTGGACCTCACTCTCGGTGATGAGGTCGAGGCAGTCCTTGGCGTAGATCCGGGTCGGGGTGAGCAGCTCCTCGCCGAGGGTCCGCTGCGAGCCGAACTCGTCGATGACGCTGTCCAGCCGCATCCGGCCGGCGCCGAGCAGCACGTGCCGGACCAGCGAATAGCCGTTGGAGTGCAGGCCGGTGGAGCGCAGGGCGATGACGACGTCGCCGACCTCGACCCGGTCGCGGCCGAGGATCTTGTCCTCTTCCACGACGCCGACGCCGGTGCCGGAGATGTCGTACTCGTCGGGGCGCATGACGCCCGGGTGCTCGGCCGTCTCGCCGCCGAGCAGGGCGCAGCCCGCGTAGCGGCAGCCGTCCGCGATGCCCGCGCCGATCTCGGCGACCCGGTCCGGCACGACCTCGCCGCAGGCGATGTAGTCGAGCAGGAACAGCGGCTCGGCGCCGCAGGCCACCAGGTCGTCGACGACCATCGCGACGAGGTCGATGCCGACCGTGTCGTGGATGCCCATCGCCTGGGCGATGGCGAGCTTCGTGCCGACGCCGTCGGTCGACGAGGCGAGGATCGGGCTCTTGTACTTCTTGAGGTCGAGCCGAAACAGCCCCGCGAACCCGCCGATGTCACCCATGACCTCGGGCCGGTGCGTGCGGTGCACCTTGGTGCGGAGCAGCTCGACGGCCTTCTCGCCGGCGTGGATCGACACGCCCGCGTCCGCATACGTCACGGTGCGCCTGCGGCTCCTGCCGTTGCCGGCGGTCCACAACTGCCGCTCGGGGGTGCTGCCCTGGCCGGTCTCACCGGCCTTCTCGGCGCGCTCATCCACGTGCGTCACTTTCTCCCCTTTGATTGCCTTGGCGGCGACCACCGCATGGTGCTACGGGTGGGCGGGTCACGGGCGCAGCAGTGCGCCCGAGCCGCCCGGACTGGCGGCGACGCTGATCGCGCCGCCGTCCGTCGTGGTGGAAGCGGCCCCCGCAGCGCGCGCCACACCTTCCAGGACGTGCTTGCCGATCACGTTGTCGGCCGGCAGTTCAATCGGATACTGACCGTCGAAGCACGCGCTGCACAGCCGGTTGGCCGGCTGCTCGGTCGCGGCGATCAGGCCGGGCAGCGACACGTAGCCGAGCGAGTCGGCGCCGATCGACCGGCGGATCCCTTCCAGGTCGAGCCCGTTGGCGAGCAGCTCCGCCCGGGTGGCGAAGTCGATGCCGTAGAAGCAGGGCCATTTGACCGGCGGCGACGAGATGCGGACGTGCACTTCGACTGCGCCAGCTTCTCGCAGCATACGCACGATCGCACGTTGGGTGTTCCCGCGCACGATGGAGTCGTCGACCACGACGAGGCGCTTGCCCCGCACGTTGTCGCGCAGCGGGTTGAGCTTGAGCCGGATGCCCAGCTGACGGATCGTCTGGGACGGCTGGATGAAGGTGCGCCCGACGTAGGCGTTCTTGACCAGGCCGTGGCCGAACGGGATGCCGGACTCGGTCGCGTAGCCGATCGCCGCCGGGGTGCCCGACTCGGGCACCGGGATGACCATGTCGGCCTCGACCGGGTGCTCCCTGGCGAGGGTGCGGCCGATCGCCACGCGCGCGGCGTGCACGTTGCGCCCGACGATCGTCGTGTCGGGACGGGCCAGGTAGACATACTCGAACAGGCAGCCCTTGGGGTCGGGGGTGCCGAAGCGCGTCGAGCGCAGGCCGTGCTCGTCGATCGCGATCAGCTCGCCGGGCTCGATCTCCCGCACGACGCTGGCGCCGACGATGTCGAGCGCGGCGGTCTCGCTCGCCACCACCCAGCCGCGCTCGAGCCGGCCGAGGACCAGCGGGCGGACACCGTTGACGTCGCGCGCCGCATACAGGGTGTCCTCGTCCATGAAGACGAAGCAGAACGCGCCCTGCAGGGTCGGCAGCACGTCCATGGCGGCGGCCTCGACCGACAGGTCGGGGCGGGCCGCGAGCAGCGCCGTCACCAGTGCGGTGTCGTTGGTGGAGTTCATCTGGTCGCGGTCGCCCAGCTCGGCCACGCGGCGGGCCAGCTCGGCGGTGTTGACCAGGTTGCCGTTGTGCGCCAGGGCGATCGTCGTGCCGCCGCGGTCCTCGCCGGGGGCGGTCGAACGCAGCGTGGGCTGCGCGTTCTCCCAGTTGGACCCGCCGGTGGTGGAATAGCGCGCGTGGCCGATGGCGATGTGCCCGTGAAGGCTCGCCAGGGTCGGCTCGTCGAAGACCTGCGACACCAGACCGAGGTCCTTGTACACCACCACGCCTGAGCCGTCGGACACTGCGATGCCGGCCGCTTCCTGGCCACGGTGCTGCAGCGCATACAGCCCGTAGTAGGTCATCTTCGCGACCTCTTCGCCCGGCGCCCAGACGCCGAACACACCGCACTTGTCCTGTGGACCTGGACGCTGGGGGTCGAGCTCGTGGCTCAACCGGCCATCGCCTCGGGGCACGTTGCCGCTCCTGTCGTCGCAGTTGCTGAGGGTTGTCGGCGGTGTGGGTCGAGGGGAATCCGACCTGATAGGCGCCGGAATTCGGTCGCCTTCGCGTCCCAAAGTGTACGCGAGGAATTTGGCTTGACGCACAGCCACAGTTCGTGCGCTGTTCGTAGTCGGCGTTGTGCGCGAATCGCGCAGTTACAAGGGCAGATAGCCAGATAAATCAGCACGAACTCCGCTGGCGCGGATCTTCCCGCTGGTGACTGCTTCATGCCACGATTTCCGACCCGTGGCGATCTCGAGCCAGGTGGTGGGGTCGGTCTCCACGACGTTGGGTGGTGTACCTCTCGTATGGCGCGGACCCTCGACACATTGAATCGCACCGTATGGAGGAACCCGCACCTCCACCGAACGGCCGGGAACACGGGACCGCAGGTCAGCCAGGAGCTCCCGCACCGCGTCACGCAGCGCGAACCGGTCCGGCGCGACTCCGGCATCCATCGCATCAAGGACGGTTTGCACCGTTTCGGAATATCGGTGCGGAGTGGACATGCCCGGACAATACGACCGGGTGTGGGCCGGTCGCAACACCCTGCGCCTTTCGCCGACCCCTGTGGACAAGGCATAGTTTGCTGCGGCGCACCATGCAAAGCGAGCCCCGCTCGCATGTTGGACCATCGACAGACATGCTCGGCAGAGACGCTCGGGTGAAGTCAAGATCCGGAGGGGTGTGGACGTGACTACCCACCGACGAGCCTTGCTGCTCCGCGCAGGGGCGGCGGCCGTACTGGTGACGGGCGCGCTGGTCGGCACGGTGGCGACACCGGCCTTCGCGGCGGTCTCCTCAAGCGTGTCCCCGGGCTCGTTCGACATCAACCCTGGCGACACGAAGAACATCGTGGTGACGCTCACGGGCGGACCGCAGGACAACGCGGTCGTTTCGATCTCGATCGACTCCGGCAACGGCAACCTCACCGTCAGGTCGAACGGCAACGGTTGCGACTCCGGTGGCACCTCCGTCACGTGCAACGACGTCGACGTGCCCGAGTCCGGCGACAAGACCGTCACCTTCCAGGTGCAGGCCAAGAACCCGAGCACCCTGCAGGCCGGCACGAACATGAACGGCCTTCAGGCCACCATCACCGCCCCTGGCCTCACCGGTGGCGGCAAGGTGACGATGAACCTGAAGGGCCCCGCGGCGACGCAGCCCGCGTCGAACACCGTGACCGAGGTCTCAGGCACGGTCAACGACTCGACGACCGGCAAGGCCCTCAAGGGCGCCTCGGTCTCCATGGAGGACGGCGCCGGCAAGAGCCGCACCACGACCACCAACGATGCCGGCCAGTACCGCTTCCTCGGCACCGAGGCCAACCCGATCGCGCCCGGCAACATCTCCCTCGCGGTCACGATGAACGGGTACGACGCGGGTTCGAAGACCGTCTCGGTGCAGGCCGGTAAGGGCGCCACCAACCAGCGGATCGCCATCGTGCCGGTCGGCTCGACCGCGTCGCCGATGATCCCGCCGAGCGCCGACGAGTCGACGCCGGTCGGGGAGGACTCGCAGTCGGCGGCGCCGAACGCGGCCAACACGACCAGCACCTCCAGCGACGGTGGCAGCGGCCTCTCCTCTTACATCCTGATCGCGCTCGGCGCGCTCCTGGTCATCTTCGGCATCGTCGCGATCGTGCTGCTCCTGCGCCGTCGCGGTGACGACGACGAAGAGGACCTCGACGAGGAGCCGGCCCCGCGGCGCGGCGGCGGTGGCGGCGCACGCCCCGGCTACC
Organism: Dactylosporangium sp. NPDC051087; assembly: GCF_055586325.1. Taxonomy (NCBI): domain Bacteria; kingdom Bacillati; phylum Actinomycetota; class Actinomycetes; order Micromonosporales; family Micromonosporaceae; genus Dactylosporangium; species Dactylosporangium sp. NPDC051087. The sequence goes on from NZ_JBVJIJ010000001.1 coordinate 428,943, forward strand.
GGCAGGCCCAGGCCGACCCGACGATGGTCGGCGCGATGGGCGGCGCGCCCACGATGATCAACCGGGGCGCCGCCAACGACGCCACCGCGATCGTGCGGCCCGGCCGCGTCAACGACTACGACGTCCCGCCGGACCCCTACGGCGCACCGCTGCCGCGGGCCGGCTCGGGCTACGGCGCGAACGCCGCGGGTGCGGGCTACGGCGCCGCGAACGGCGGCGGCTACAACGACCAGGCGGGCTTCGCGCAGGGTGCCCCCTCGGCCGGCGCGGGCTACGGCCCGTCGTCCCGCCCGGCGGTCGACCCCTACAGCCCCGAGTACGGCGCCGGCGGCGGCTACAACGACCAGGCCGGCTACGGCGGCGGCAACGGTGGCGGTGGCGGCGGCGGTTACGCCGACTCCACCCAGCGCTGGGAGCCGAGCGCCGGCAACGGCTACGCGGGCGGCCAGGGCGGCCAGGGCGGCCAGGGCGGCGGCGCGGGCTACGGTGCCGGCGGCGGTGCCAACGGCTACGGGGCCGAGTCCGGCCAGAACGGCTACGGCGGCGGGTACAACGGCGGCAGCGGCGCGAACGGCTACGGAGCCGACCAGGGCGGCTATGGCCAGGGCGGCGACCAGGGCGGTTACGGCCAGGGCGGCGGTCAGGGCGGTTACGGCGCAGGCGGCGGCCAGGGCGGCTACGGCGGCCAGGGCGGCGACGGCTACGGTCCCGGCGGCGGCGCCAACGGTGGCGGTCAGGGCGGTTACGGCCCGAGCGCCGGCAACGGCTACAACGCCCAGGGCGACTACGACGGCCCGTACGCCGGCCGCGGCGGCTACGAGCCGGCCGCCGGATACGAGCGCGACGGCTACGAGCGCGTCCCCGAGCCCCCGCGCGCCGGCAGCGGGTACGACGGCGGCAACGACAACTACGAGCAGCGCGGCGGTTACGGCGACCCCCAGGGCGCCCGCGGCGCGGCCGGCAACAACAACTACGAGCAGCGCGGCGGCTACGGCGACCCGCAGGGTGCACCTCGCGGCGGCGCGTCGGGCAACAACCGCCGGTCCCTGGACTGGCTGGACGACTGACCCACCCCGGTACATGACGAGAACGGCGCCCCGAGTGGGCGCCGTTTCTCATATCGGCGACCGACCGGGTCGGGGGCTCCGTCGCACCGGCGCCCCCGACCCGTCCGTGCCCTATGTGATGTGGGTGTGGAACGCGACCGCCGCGGGCCGGGAGACGCACGCGGGATCCATGCCCGCGTCCAGGCTCACGTCCAGGCTCGTCGACGGGCGCGGGTGCATCACCCGGAGCCAGCGCACCTTGCGCAGCATCTTGGCGGTGGGGCCGGGCTCCCGGTGGCGGGGCGTGTGGCCGATCATGCTGCTTCCTCAATGAACCAAGTCACGCGACAGAGTGTGCGCGTCCGGCCACGCGATCGTCAGCATGCGAACGGTTCACCTCCCGCACTGGTCAGCTTCCCCCGGAAGGAGGCGAGTAGGTAAGACCGGTGCGTTGAGTAGACCTACCGGTAGCGGTGGCCCATCTCGGCGTGGACGGGCTCACCGGTGGTGAGCGCCGTCAATGCCAGCGACAACCGGCGGCGCAGGGACGCGCGGATCGTGGCGGCCTCCAGCGGCAGCCACCGGAAGCCGTCGAGCTCGTCGGCGGCGGGGCGCACCACCTCGGCGGGGTCGAGGACGCCGCCGTCGAAGACGAACTGCACCTGGTCGCTCCAGGGGCCCCGGCCGGGCGTCCAGTCGACGACCAGGAGGCGGCCGGTGGGCCGGTCGAGGCCGAGCTCCTCGAGTACTTCCCGCCGGCAGCCGGCGGACGGGGACTCGCCGGTCTCGACGATGCCGCCGGGCAGGTCGAGGTAGGGCTTGTAGTTGGGCACGACGAAGAGGATCCGGTCCGCGGAATCCCTGATCAGGGCGCCCGCGGCGACCGTCTTGTGGGCCATGCGCCGGGCGATGCCGGGGTTGAACTCGGCCTCGGGCGGGCCTTCCCCGGCGAAGAACGACGCGGTCTCAGAGTCCATGCAGTGTCCATCCAATGGGGTACGCCGGTCTGCTGATGGTGAACGCATCTTGCGTAATGCAAAGGTTACTGGGCGTCAACCGAGGGGGGAGGTGGTGGCCGATCGGACCGGCCCTCACTGCAACGGGTCCCGCGCGCTGGGGGTAGTACGCGGGACTGGGGGCGGTGCCCGCGCGGGGCACCGCCCCCATGAGACCCACGAAAAGGACGGCCGGGCTAACCGGCCCGGCGCATGTGCAGGCGGACCGTGGTGCCGGCCGGACCGGTGCGCATCTCCAGCAGGTCGCAGATCTGCCGGGCGATCCACAGGCCGTGGCCGCGCTCGGAGTGCGGGTCGGAGCGCAGGAAGCCCAGGAAGTTGCCGGTGGCGGTGCCGGTGTCGGTGATCTCGCAGATGACCCGGCGGTCGGTCGCCCACATGCGGGCCTCGCCCCTGCCCCCGCCGTGGCGCAGGACGTTGGTGGCGATCTCGTTGACGGCGAGGACGAAGTCGTCGATCCGGCCCTCGGCGACGCCGAGCCGCGGGGCGTGGTCGGCGACGAACTGCCGCACCGGCGCCAGGTCGGGATGGATGGGGATCCACTCGACGCCGCCGGTCGGGTACGGCGCGAGCGGCGTGTTCCGGGCCTCGTAGTACGACGCGGGCTCGGTGAAGTCGACGCTGATCTCGCTGGCGGTGCCGACGGCGAGCCGGGGGTGGGTGCGCCGGGCGTCCTCGAGGATCGTGCCGGCGAGGGTGCTGCTGTCGTAGCCGCACATGACCCACGCGCGGGAGTCGGCGAGCGCGACGTTGACGATCGACTCGTACCGGCCCCACTCGGACGTCTCGAGGTCGTCGCGGCCGGCCCAGACGGGCTCGCCGATGACCCGGAGGAAGGCGCTGTCGCCGGCGAGGGCGTCGATGCGGCGGTGGTGCGCGTCGAGGGTGCGGCCGGGGGAGTCGAACCAGCCGGCCGGCTCGAGGAAGGTGACCTGGTCGGCGGCCCCGTTGAGCCGCTCGCGCAGGAGGTCGGTGTTGCCGGTGGAGGTGACGGCGAGGACGGTGTCGCCGCGGTGCACGCCCTCGACGATGAACGGCACGGCCGCCGCGAGGAACTGCTCAGGCGAGTCGAACAGCAACGCCTGGTGGATCAGGGTCATGTCGCCGGCACCCCCGCATCCCCGATGATCAGGCCGGGCGTGGGGTCCCAGCCGGCCATCCGCAGCACGTTGTGCGGTGTCTGGGCCAGGTGGCGGATGTGCAGCGCGCGGTCCGGCGGGAGCGCCTCGGCGGCGCGGACCAGCGTGCGGATGCCGGCGACGTCGATGAAGCGCAGCTCGGCGAGGTCGATCACGACGATCGGCTCGGGCCACCCGGCGGTGTGGGCGAGCGCCTCGCCGAATGCCCCGGCGGTCGACTCGTCGACGGTGCCCACGATGCGCAGGCCGCGCGGCGAATGCGTGGGCACGATGCGCAGGCGGCGGTCGTCGTGCAGCGGGTCGATGCGCACCACGCCCGGGTGCAGGGCCACCAGACCGGAGAAGTCGACCTTGTCGAAGAGGCGTTCGTCGTACTGGCAGATCGCCGCGAGATCGCCGGAGCCGGTGACGGTAGACGCCACCTCCGACTCGTATTCGTGCAGCCGGACCGTGTCGGACAGCGTGCGCAGCGCCCAGCTCATCTCGCCGGTGAGACGCAGGCCCTGGAAGCCGGCGGCGCGGGCGTCGCGGACCGCGTCCCTGATGTTGTCGACGACGGCGCCGGGGTCGAAGTGGTCGTCGGCCGTCGGGCGGATCTCCAGCTGACCGCGGGCGACCGCGAGGGCACCGTCGACGCCGCGCGGGTCGAGCCAGGCGTCGATGGCGCCGGGAGCGGTCCGGTCGGAGAAGTAGAGGACCCGCTCACCACGGACGAGGCCGTCGGCGATGTAGGCGGACACCACCTCGCGCTGCTCGAGATCGCTCGCGAACGGCAGGCACAGGTGATCGCCCAGGCGGACGTGCCCGGTGTGCTTGGTGGAGAAGCTGTCGTTGATGCCCCTCAACTTACCCAGAAGCCCCGGAAATGATGTTTCGCAGACCCCTAGGAGCGGATGCAGCAGGTGGAGCAGACCTTCGGGGTGGGCAACGTGAACGCGAGGCAGCAGGTGCGGCGCCTGATGTCCAGGCCGCCCCCGTCCCGCTCGCTGAGGTCGACGAGGTCGTCGGCGCCGAGCGCGGACAGCACGCGGTGCGCCGTGGACAGGACCGTGGGGGCCGGCGCGACGTAGCCGCGGGAGATCGCGTAGGCGACGCCGGAGGCGACCGAGCCCCAGAGGGTCCGCCGGCCGAGCCGCGCCTGTTTGCGTACCTCGTCGAGCATCGGGTCCAGGTGCGCGTCGACGAGCGAGCGCCGCATGACGCCCAGCAGCTCCTCCTCGTCCTCGACGATGAGCAGCCCGTGGGTCTCGGTGGCGACGATCGGGTCGGTCGCGAGGACGGCGGTGACCGGGCGGCGCAGCGCGAGGGTCAGGAAGGGCTGCCGGTCGGAGAACCGGACCAGCACGTGGTCCGGGGTCATCAGCGGCACCCGTCGCGAGCCGGTGAAGCCGACCACCGCGGGCAGCGCGAGCCAGTACGAGTAGCACTTCCAGGCAAGGGCGGCGGCCGCGTGCGGCTGGGCGTCCCAGCGCCTGGCGGCGGCGGCGAGCCACTCGCCGACCCCACCGGGGGTCAGCATCTCCCCGGCGCCGCGCCAGCCGGGGGTGTGGGAGAGCAGCCCGGTCGACAGCCCCTGGAGTGATTCTTTTCCGTGCCTGAGCCCCATCTGGGCCAGGGTGGCGACCACCGGCGCGAGGGGGTCGACAGCCGTGGGGCTGATCAGGGCGGTCACGTTGGGTCGCCGATCGAGCAGGGGGACACGCTGCGGTGACGCCGCGGAGCGGCGCTCGCCGACTGCGTGTGTGCGGTGCTCACCACCGGTGTGTACCCCCAGACGTGCATGCCAAGCGCTCACGATACCGCGATTAGGTAAGCCTAACCACTCTCTGATTGTCCGACATCCGATGTCACTTTGTGTGACTTCACGGAAGCATGTTGCTGATCTGAGAACGTTGATCAACGCCGATGAGGTGGTGTTGTCAACCCTTTTGTCGGCAAATTGTCCGCTTGACCTGTTCGGCCGGTGACCCACGGGACACTGATCGGGCAGGGGCCGTCTCCCTGCGGGCTGGGCCGGACATGACAACGAGCGACTCTCCCGTGCAGCGGGCGTCAGAGGCGTTCGTCGCGGAGTTCGCGCGGTGGCGCCTCGACCGCGGCATGTCGAAGAAGCAGCTGGCCGCCGCGATGGGGTTCGACGCCTCCTACGTGAGCCACGTCGAGGCCCGCCGTCACCGCCCCACCGAGGACTTCGCCCGGCGTGCCGAGTCGATCCTGCAGAGCGGTGGGGTGATCTGGCAGCGGTACAAGGAGTACGACGAGCTGCGCGCGACCGCCCGTAGCCGGGTCGGGCCGCCCGGGCGTGACCCACCGGTGCCCGACCAGTGGCTGCCGCCTGGCACGGGGCTGGTCGTGGAGCGGGAGACCGCCCGGCTGTCCTACGTCGACGGCAAATATCGGTGCACGGTCCGTCGTGCGCTCTACAACGCCGGCACCGAGCCGGTCACGCGCTACCTGGTGCGGATCTCCGTGGACCGCTACCCGGACGATCCCGCGCGCTCCAACCGCCATCACCATGACCATCCTCTGTCACTGGATGAGCTGCGGCTGGTCGCGTCGTGCGCCGGCGAGCCGATGGAATGGCGGGCGAAGACCGACCGCGACACCCTCAAGGAGTTGTGGCTGCTCTTCGAGAACTCCCAGGGACGCTTTCCGTTGTATCCAGGTCAGCGGACCACCATCGCCTACTCCTGGCACATCGGCATCGACAAGTGGGGACACTGGTTCGAGAGGGCCATCAGGCTGCCCACCCGCCAGCTGACCGTGGAGGTGGATTTCCCGGCGCACATGCGTCCGGTCGTGTGGGGTGTCCAGACCTCGCTCACCGCGGAAGAGGTCCCGCTGCGGACCCCGATCACGCAGGAGCTCGGCCCGGGCGACCGTGCGACGTTCTCGTGGCACACCGAGTCGGCGACCCTGCACGACTTCTACCGGCTGGAATGGCGCTTCAGAGGGGTCAGGCCGGAAGGGGCGGTCGAGGAGCCGGACGGCTGGGACGAGGCCGCCGACAGCATGACGACGGGACCGGCCGACCATTCGTGAAACCCGGGTCCGCGGTGCACCGCCCACCACCGCGGACCGGGCTCGGAGCAACCCCCGCTACGCCACGAAGATCGCCGGGCTTCCTGCCTCGACATGGTCGAGGCAGAGCACGCCGTTGAGGTGGTCGACCTCGTGCAGCACGTCGCGGGCCAGCCGGCCCTGGTCGAAGGTCGCGACGGCGGCCTCGCCGGTGATCGTCCGGTAGCGCACGACCGCGGTGCGGGGGCGGCGCAGCACGCAGCGGAAGTCGAAGAAGCTCAGGCAGCCCTCGCTGGTCTCCTCCCAGTCTTGCCGGTCGGCCGGCCCGACCGTGACCACCTGGGGATTCACCAGCACCAGCTGCGGCGTCCCGGCGGCCCGGAAGACCGCCATCGAGCGCGGCTCGCCGACCTGCGGCGCCGCCAGGCCCATCGCGCCGGTGGTGAACTCGTGCTCCCGCTCCACGGCGTCGGCGACGCTCGTCAGCCGGTCGAGGATCCGCAGCGCCTCATCGCGGTCGTCGGGAAAGCTGAACGGCCTGGTGCCGGACGTGAGGATCGGGCTGCCGAGCTGGACGATGCCCAGACCCGCCATCACCTCGCTGGCTCTGCGCCTGCCGGGGCGCAGGCTGTCCGTCGTGTCACGGCCGGAGGCCACGTCGCTGGTCATTGCTCGCTCCTATGGTTGCCGAGAGGGCGGGTTGCCGAATCGCCACTCAAAGCGGGACCGGTGACCGAACCCCGGATCCGCGTTTGACCATGACCAAATGGACCGGCCGTCATCCGGTCGTTCATCGATCTGCGAACCCGTCGGCCCGAGGAGCCCGCCGGCGGCCATGGTCGTGCCCGGACGCGCGGCGGCAGGCGGTGCGGGAAGTCCGGCGGCACGCCGAGCCGGCGGGACCGCCCGGCGTCGTGCGGCAAGGCGCCGGCGTGGATCCGGAACTCGGCAGGAGAAGCGGGCGACGCCCGCAGGGCCGGCGGATCACCTCCGCCGGCCCTGGGCCATGCCTTCCGCGGGTCTTCGATGTCCCCGCCGCCGAGCAGTACGTCATCGGCGAGCCCGGCGAACCGACCCGTTTTCGTCTTCGAAGCGGACCTGTGGGGCCGGCCCTGCCGGCGGTGCGTGCGCGGCTCGGCGGCGCAGGCCACCTGTGCGGCCGTGACGTCGGTGTCCGCGCGGTCCGCACCGCGGGGAGCCCGGCTCGCACCCATCTACCTAGTGTGAATGACGGTGAACCGGGTGTGAACCCTTGCATAGCTGGCCGGGAATATGTGGCAGCGACCTCCGTCGCTGTCCGGGAGCGCGGCTAGAGCTCGCCCGCGGCGGAGATGTAGGCCGACTCGACGTAGACGGTGATCCAGCGCGCCGGGCGGCGGTCGGCGACCAGGTCCAGCGTCGGGTCGAGGTTGAGGGCACGGTAGGCGCGGCGCATCGCGTCGTCGTCGAGCACCTTCGCCTTGCCGTTGACGTGCAGGCCGATCGCGCCGCGGGCGAAGTCGACGAAGAGGAGGCCGACCCGCGGGTCGCGCTCGATGTCGGTGATCGCCTCGGACAGGCTCGCGTCGTCGAACTCCGGCCACGCGAGCCGGTCCGGGGACAGGACGCGCACGAAGCCGGCGCCGCCGGTGACGAAGGTGCAGTCGTGCCCGTCGTCCGGCTCGCCGGTCGCGACGAACAGCATCTCCTGGCGGCGGACGAAGAGCTGCATCCGGTCGTCGAGCTCGGTGGAGACCTCGCGGGAAAGGTCCTGGGCAAGGTCGCGGTCGGACAGGGTCGGCACGATGCACCTCCGTGAAACGGTCACCTGTCCACAGCCAAACACCGGCCGTGTGCGACGGCCGGACAGTCAGTGCGACGCAGCCGAACGGCCCACCTGTCCAGTGCCTACCAGCGGCGCGTCGAGTGGAAAACAATCGGCGAACACGAGACGTCGCACAGTCAGTGCGATGCGTGGTCGTCCCTGGTAGCGACGCTGGCTCTCCTACGGCACCTACGTTTGACCGCGAAGGGCACCGATGAGCGATCTGTCGCGTTTACTGAAGGAGAGCTGGAGCCTCGTCGAGGAGCAGCAGGACAAGCTCGCCAGCTACTTCTACGCGCGCATGTTCCTGAACAACCCGCAGCTGAGGGACCTCTTCCCGGTCCAGATGGACGTACAGCGCTCCCGGCTTCTCGGCGCGATCGTCACCGCTGTGCAGACCGTCGACGACCCTGACACGTTCGCCGAGTACCTGCTGTCCCTCGGCCGGGACCACCGCAAGTTCCACGTCCAGCCCGAACACTACGACGTCGTCGGCGACGCGCTGATGGAGGCCCTGCGCACGTTCGCCGGCGAGGAGTGGACGATCGAGTTCGACCAGGCGTGGCGCGACGCGTACGCGGTGATCGCCGCCAAGATGATCGCCGGCGCCGAGGCCGACTCCACGAACCCGCCCTACTGGCACGCCGAGGTGCTCTACCACGAGCGCCGTAACCAGGACATCGCCGTCATCACGTGCCGGCCGCTGCAGCCGCTGGAGTACCGCGCGGGGCAGTACATCAGCGTCGAGTGCAAATACCAGCCGCGGCTGTGGCGCGTGTACTCCGCGGCGAACGCCCCCCGCAAGGACGGCTCCATCGACTTCCACGTCCGCGCCGTCGGCGCCGGCTGGGTGTCCTCGGCGCTGGTCAGGAAGGTCCAGCCGGGCGACATGATCCGGCTCGGCGCCCCGATGGGGTCGATGGTGCTGGACCGCCGCTCGACCCGCGACATCGTCTGCGTCGCCGGCGGCACCGGCCTCGCCCCGATCAAGGCGCTGATCGAGGAGATGACCCGGGCCAACCGGACCCGCTGGGTGCACGTCTTCTTCGGCGCCAGGAACCGCGACGACCTGTACGACCTGGCCTGCCTCAACCGGCTCGCGGCCCGCTACCCGTGGCTCTCGGTGGTGGCCGCCACCGCCGACGACCCCGAGTTCCCCGGTGAGCACGGCAAGATCTCCGACGTGGTCGCCCGTTACGGCCCGTGGAACGACCACGACTTCTTCGTCTCCGGCTCGCCGCAGATGGTGCGTTCGACCCTGCGCACCCTCGCGGAGATGCAGGTCCCCGCAATTCGCATCAAATACGACGCCTTCGGGGACTCGTGATACCGGCGGGGGCGCCGTTCGTGCGGGCGGCGCCCCCGCCGAACTACAGTTTCGCCCGTGATCGAAGGGCTGATCGACAAGCGCGCCGTCCGCGTCGAGGTGCTGCTGCTGCTCGGCGTGTCGCTCGGCAGATCCGCGATCCTGTCGATCCTCGCGATCATCGACCGGCTCACCTACGTGAAGCCGCTCTCGGAGCAGACCGCGACGCTCAACCCGTCGATCACCCCGGACCGGCCCTGGCTCGATCTCGCATACCAGCTGGTCTACACGGGTCTGGGCTTCGTCGCTCCGTTGCTCGCCGTGTACCTCCTGCGCCGCGACCACGCGAACTGGCGCCTCGACGTGCGGCCGGCCTCCGACCTCGGCTACGGCACCGGTCTGGCCGCGCTGATCGGCCTGCCGGGGCTCGCGCTCGTCTGGGCCGCGAAGGAACTGGGGATCAGCGCGCAGATCGTGCCGGAGGCGCTCGGCACCCACTGGTGGTCGGTGCCGGTGCTGCTGCTCGCCGCACTGCAGAACGGCGTCCTCGAAGAGATCGTCATGATCGCCTACCTGCTGACCCGGCTGCGGGATCTGGGGTGGAACCCGTGGGTGGCGATCGTGACCAGCGCGGCGATCCGCGGGTCGTACCACCTCTACCAGGGCTTCGGCGGGTTCATCGGCAACTTCGTCATGGGCCTGGTCTTCGGCTGGTTCTACCAGCGGACGAAGCGGGTCATGCCGCTCATCGTCGCCCACACGATCCTGGACATCGTCTCCTTCGTGGGGTACGCGCTGCTCAAGGATCATTTGGCGTTCCTGAGATAGGGCAAATCGCCACAATTAGTCTGGCTGAGTGGGCCGAATCCTTCTCGCCATCACCCTCGTCGCCTCATCCGTCTTCGCGGTGCCGGTCGCGGCGCAGGCGAGGTCGGACACGTCGCTCTACATCGTGCAGCTGGATGGCGACCCGGCCGGCCGGCAGGAGAGCGCGCGGGCCCCGATCCGGGACAACCGCGCGACCGTGCTCCGGCGGGCCGGCATCCGCGAGACCGTCGCCGAATACGACTCGGCCTTCAACGGCTTCGCGGCGGCCCTGACCCCGGCGCAGAAGGCCCGCGTCGAGCAGACCCCCGGCGTCCGGCACGTGTGGGCCGACGAGCGGCGCACCGTCGACACGATCTCCACCCCCGGCTTCCTGGGCCTGACCGGCCCGGCGGGCGCCTGGGCGAGCCAGTTCGGCGACCCGTCCCGCGCCGGCGAGGGCATCATCATCGGCGTCATCGACACCGGCTTCTGGCCGGAGAACCCGAGCCTCGCCGCGCTCCCCGAGCCCCGCCCCGACCAGGCGGTCATCGACAAGAAGTGGAACACCGGCGGCGACAAGTGCGACGAGGGCACCGGCACCGCCCAGCAGCGGATCACCTGCAACAACAAGGTCATCGGCGCCCGCTTCTACGACGGCAGCGGCTTCGGCGGCTGGGAGTCGGAGTTCCACTCGCCGCGCGACTACGACGGGCACGGCACCCACACCGCGACCACCGCCGGCGGCCTGCACGACATCCCCGCCACCATCAACGGCGACGCCGTCGGCAACGTCTCCGGCATGGCACCAGCCGCCCGCATCGCCGTCTACAAGGCGCTGTGGCGGCAGGCCGACGGCGACGGCTCCGGCGGCACCGCCGACCTGCTCGACGCCGTCGACGACGCGGTCAGCGACGGCGTCGACGTCATCAACTACTCCGTCTCCGGCTCCGAGTCGCTGATCGTCGACCCGATCGAGCTGGCCTTCTACAACGCGGCCGCGGCCGGCGTCTTCATCGCCACCTCCGCCGGCAACAGCGGCCCCGACCCGTCGACCGTCGCGCACAACGCGCCCTGGGTGACCACCGTCGCCGCCAGCTCCCACGACCGCGGCGCCGACAAGTCGGTGACCCTCGGCAACGGCAAGACCTACCAGGGCGCCGGCCAGGGACCCGCGGTGCCGTCCGCGCCCCTCGTCGACTCCGTCACCGCCGGCCTCAAGACCGCCGAGGCGGACAAGGTCGAGCTCTGCTACCCGGGCGCGCTCGACCCCGCACTGGTCAAGGGCAAGATCGTGCTCTGCAAACGCGGCGTCAACCCGCGGACCGACAAGAGCATCGCCGTCCGCGACGCCGGCGGGATCGGCATGATCCTCTACAACGCCGACGAGAACTCCCTCAACGCCGACTACCACGTCGTGCCCACGGTCCACGTCGACCACGTCGCCGGGGCCGCGATCAAGGCGTACGTGCGCGGGACGAAACCGACCGCCGCGCTGTCCGCGGTGTCGAAGGTGGTGCCGCGCGCCCCCGCGATGGCCGCCTTCTCCTCCGCCGGGCCCGCCCTCGCCGGCGGCGGCGACCTCATCAAGCCCGACATCACCGCACCCGGCGTCGACATCGTCGCCGGCGTCTCCCCGGCCGGGCACCACGGCAACCTGTACGACGGCGAATCCGGCACCTCGATGTCCAGCCCGCACATCGCCGGCATCGCCGCCCTGATCCGCGCCGCGCACCCCACCTGGTCGCCGTCCGCGGTCCAGTCGGCGCTCATGACGACCGCGAGCGTCTTCGACAACAGCGACGGCATGATCCAGCGCGCCGGGAAGATCGCCGGCCCGTTCGACTACGGCGCCGGACACGTCGCCCCCGCCCGCGCCTTCGACCCCGGCCTCGTCTACGAGTCGGGCCCGCAGGACTGGGCCCGCTACGCGTGCGGCCTCGGCCAGCTCCAGCTGGTCAGTGACTGGTGCGCCACCGTCGGCGAGGCCGACCCCAGCGACCTCAACTACCCGTCGATCGCCGTCGCCGCGCTGCCGGGGACGCAGACGGTCACCCGTACCGTCACCAACGTCTCCGACCAGCCCAGCGTCTACGTCGCCTCGGTCACCCAGCCGCAGGGCCTCGCCGTCACCGTCAGCCCCAGCACCATGACCGTCGGCGCCGGCCAGACCGCCACCTTCAAGGTCACCATCAGGCGCACCGACGGCGCCTTCCGCACCTGGACCTTCGGCTCACTGACCTGGACCGACCTGCGCGGGCACACCGTGCGCAGCCCCATCGGCGCCCGTCCCGTCGCGCTCGCCGGCCCCGGCGAGGTCACCGGCTCCGGCGCGGCCGGCAGCACCACGATCGACCTCACCGGCGGGTACACCGGCAACGTCACGACGAAGCTGTTCGGCCTCACCGCCTCGACGGTCAACCAGCAGAACCTCGTCGGCAGCACGGCCGCCTTCGTGCCCACCGCGCCCGCCACCGGCCCCGCCGTCTTCAAGTTCACCGTCACCGTCCCGGCGGGCACCGAGTTCGGCCGCCTCGCGACGTACGCGGCGGACCACGCCCCGGGCACCGACGTCGACCTCTACGTCTACCAGGACGGCGAACTCGTGGGCCGCAGCGACGGCACCACCGCCGACGAGGAGGTCGCGCTCACGTCACTCGGCGTTTTCGACGTGTACGTGGTGCGCTTCAACGCACCGGCCGCCGCCGACGGGCAACCGGTGAAGGCGCACACGTTCCTCGTCGGTGCCGCTCCGGCCGGCAACTACACCGTGACGCCGTCGGTCGCCCCTGTGAAGCCCGTCCAGAAGGTCACCTTCACCGCCGCCTGGAAGGGCCTGGACCCGGCGAAGCGCTACCTGGGCATGGTCGAGTTCGGCGACGGCACCGCGGCTCGGGCCTGGACCACGATCGCCATCGGCAAGCAGCCCGCCGGGCCGGCTCTTTCCTCCGGGCCCTCTTTCGGGGCCTTGCCCTCCGGGGCTCGTGGGGCACTGCCTTCCGGGGCTCGGGCTTCGGCTTTTGCCGGCACGGACCTGCGGCGGTGATGCCGGTCGTGGCCTCGGGTGTCCGTGGCCTCGGGTGTCCGTGGCTTGGGCGTCCGGGGCCTCGGGGTCAGTCCTCGGCGGCTTGGGTCAGCAGGCCTGACCTGCGGCGGTAGTAGCGGGTGGCACGCATCGCGATGGCCTCGGTCGACCTGACCGCGGCGACCGCGCCGAGCACCGGCCCGATGCCGGGCACCGCCCTGCGGGCGACCTTGACCCCCACGGCCTGCAACAGCCCGCCGCCGATCGTCCGCCCCAGCGGACCCGCGAGTCTCGACACCCCGACCCCGGGCCCGGCCCGCCGCGACCGCTGCGCCTGCTCCGCCGCCATGATGGCGGCCTCCGCGGTGGCGACCTCGGCGTACACCCGCTGCAGCACCAGCAGCTCAGCCGCCCGCTGCCGATCCAGCGGATCGTGCCCGTGCGCCGCGGCGAGGTGCAGCACCAGCTTCGCGTGCAACCAGTTGACCCCGGCCGCCTCGATCAGCAACCCCAGCGACCCGGCCGCCCCCGCCGCGAACCCCTGCCTCCTGGCCCGCCGCACGAACTCCCGCGTGATCGCCCTGGACACCGCGTCCCCGCCGGCCCCGGGATAGTTCAGCGCATACCACTCGACCCGCTGCCGGGCCCCTTCCCCGAGCCTCGCCACGGCGGCCAGGGCGAGCAGCTCCGGCAGGTACGCGGGATTGATCCCCCGCCCCTCCGCCTCGACCACCCCGAGGTCGGTCGGGTCAGCCTCGCCCACCGTGACCGGCCCCTCCTCCGCCACCTCGACAGGCGTCGTCGTGGCGGCCGCCGCGCCGGCGGGCTCCGTCTGAGCGACGGGTTCTGCCTGAGCTACGGGTGTGGGCTCCGCCTCCGCGGCGGGTGTGGGCTCCGCCTGCGTGGCGGGTTCTGCCTGAGCGACGGGCTCCGCCTCTGCGGCGGGTGTGGGCTCCGCCTGCGTGGCGGGTTCTGCCTGAGCAACGGGCTCCGCCTCCGCGGCGGGCGCTGTCTGGGTGGCGGGGATCGCTTGAGTCGTGGGGTCCGTCGGCGCTGTGGGCTTCGGGAAGAGGACCTCTTGGGTCGAGGTCGCCTTGACGGCCGCCTTCTTCGCGGCGGCGGCCTTCGTCGCCGGGGCCTTCTTGGCCGGAGCCTTCTTCACCGGGGCGCTCTTCGCGGGAACAGCCTTCGCCACCGGCTCGACCTCCGCCGGGGGCTCGACGACCGGTGTGGGTGCCTTCTTCGCGGGTGCCTTCTTCGCTGTTGCCTTCTTGGCCACCTTCTTGGCCGGAGCGACCACCTCTGCGGGAGCGACCGTCTCTGCCGGCGGGACCGCCGCTGCGGGAGTCACCACGTCTGCCGGAGTCACCACCGTCGGCGGGGCCACTGGCTCGATGGCTGCCGGTGGCGCGGGCTGCCGAGCCGCTGGAACGTTCTTCGCCGCTGCCCTCGTCACAGGCGTCGCCGCCTTCTTCACGGGCGCCGCCTTTGCCGTGGGCGCTGCCTTCGTCACAGGTGCTGCCTTGGTCGCGGGCGCTGTCTTTGCCGTGGGCGCCGCATTGCTCACCGGCGGGGGCGCCTGCACGGGTGTGGGCTTCGTCGCTGGAGCCGCCTTCAGCGCGGGTGGTGGCCCGGCGGGTGCTGCCTTCTTGACGGGTGCGGGAGCCGGCGGCGGGGTGAAGGGGGTGACCGGCTTGGCCGCCGGGCGCGGGGAGCGGGGTTGCGGTGCCGCCTGACGGTCGGTCTCCGGGACCGGCGGCGGGGCACCGAACGGGGTGGTCGCCGGGCGTGGCGAAGCGGCCGCCGGCGGCGGCGTGTCCGCGGCGGTCTCCTGCGGCGGAGGTTCGAAGCGCAGGGAAGTGTCGCCGAGGACCCGAGGACGGGAAGGGGTCTCGTTGGAAGCCGGAGGCTCGGTGGACTTGGGATCCTCTTCCATTCGCAAGAGCGTAATGCGCCTGCGGGTTTGGCACCTGTCGTGCGACCGGCGGGACCGCCGGACGGGGGCGACGCGCCGGGGGTACACCCACTTTGCCCGGTCCTTCGCTGTCCCTGTATCCTCGGACGGCGGCTCCTGGTGACAGGGGTTGTTGGAGGCTTCGCCTAGTTCGGTCTATGGCGCCGCACTGCTAATGCGGTTTGGGTTTTAAAGCCCATCCCGGGTTCGAATCCCGGAGCCTCCGCGTAAGACCCGCAAAACCTGGTGTGTACACTAGGCGAGCACCGAGCGCCCGTAGCTCAACGGATAGAGCATCTGACTACGGATCAGAAGGTTAGGGGTTCGAGTCCCTTCGGGCGCGCAACATCAAGAGGCGGTTGGGCTGCGGAAACGCAGGTCAACCGCCTCTTTTCCGTAGGAACCCCACCCGGACTCGCCGGCGCGGCTTCGCCACCCGCAGCCCGAGCCTCAGGGCTCAGGTCTGTGCCGCACGGCCCGTCTTGGCCACCCACGTCCCGCTGAGTGCGACCAGAAGCACGACGGCGGCAAGGATCCAGGCGAGCCAGGAAGGACCGTCAGGGCGGACCACGGTCCACGCGACGATCAAGGACCCGATCACCGCGACCGTCAAGACCACCAGATAGCCGACGCCGGCAGCGCCGGCCGGGACGGGCAGCGAAGTTCCCGAGGCCTTCGCCGCGATACGGCTGATCACTCCCACGAGCAGGGCGGCAGCGACGAGAAAAATGCCCGCGATCTGTTGCGGCAGGAGGGCGGCTGCCACGACCGCGGCGCCCGCGATGAATCCGGTTGTCGCGTAATACCACCACGGAACGACGATCTGGCGGTCAGTCCCAATCGACCGGACGACCGGTTCTTGTTCTTCCGCTGAGGCCGGTCCCATAGCCACAGGTCAACACGTGGCCTCATGCCATGTCAATGCCGCACCTCCCGGGGACGGGCGCACGGAACGCAACCGGCCAGGCCGGCTCGCCCGCGGCCCGGCCCCGGGGCGAGCCCGCAGGGGGCTTGCGAAAACGGCTCGCCCGGTCGGAATAGAATTCAGGAGGTCAGGGGTTCGAATCCCTTCGCGCTTACGGCAGAAGAGGCCCCCCACCGCAGGTGGGGGGCCTCTTCTATTTGAGTCGGTGACGGAAGAGTGGGCGATCGTGGCGAGTGAGACAGACAACGACTGGGTCGACCGGTTCGCGGACGAGGTCATCGCGGCATCGGAGCGCCGGGCGCCGGGGAAGCCCGTGGTCTGCGCGTCGGGGCTGAGCCCGTCGGGTCCGGTCCACCTCGGCAACCTTCGTGAGGTGATGACGCCGCACCTGGTCGCGGACGAGATCCGGCGGCGCGGGCACGACGTGGTGCACATCATCTCGTGGGACGACTACGACCGGTTCCGCAAGGTGCCGGCCGGGATCGACCCGTCGTGGGCCCAGCACATCGGCAAGCCCCTTTCGGGCGTACCGGCGCCGCAGGGAAGCCCGCACGCGAACTGGGCCGAGCACTTCAAGGCCGCGATGATCGAGTCGCTCAAGGAGCTCGGCGTCGAATACCGGGGCATCAGCCAGACGGAGATGTACACGTCCGGCGCCTACCGCGAGCAGATCCTCCTCGCCATGCGCGAGCGCGCCAAGATCGATGCCGTTCTCGACCGGTACCGGACGAAGAAGAAGGCGGCCAAGGAGGTCAGCGCCGAGGAGGCCGAGGCCGCCGAGGGTTCCGGCGCCGCGAGCGAGGACGACGGCACCGCCGCGACCGGGTACTACCCGTACAAGCCCTACTGCGGCGGCTGCGGCACCGACCTCACCACCGTCGTGGCCTACGACGACGACACGACCGAGCTGACCTACACGTGCGTGTGCGGGTTCACCGAGAGCGTCCTGCTGTCGGAGTTCAACCGGGGCAAGCTGGTGTGGAAGGTCGACTGGCCGATGCGCTGGGCGTATGAGGGAGTGATCTTCGAGCCGTCCGGCGTCGACCACTCGTCGCCCGGGTCGTCGTTCCAGGTCGGCGGGCAGATCGTGACCGAGGTGTTCGACGGCGAGCAGCCGATCGGCCCGATGTACGCGTTCGTCGGCATCAGCGGCATGGCGAAGATGAGCAGCTCCCGCGGCGCCGTGCCGACCCCGGCCGACGCGCTGGAGATCATGGAGGCGCCGCTGCTGCGCTGGCTGTACGCCCGGCGCCGGCCCAACCAGTCGTTCCAGGTCGCGTTCGACCAGGAGATCCAGCGTATCTACGACGAGTGGGACGCGCTGGAGAAGCGGTTCACCACCGACGCCGCCGGGCCCGCCGACCGTTCGGCCTACCTGCGGGCGTCGCGGACGGCGACCGTCGAGCTGCCCCGCACGCCGCGCCCGGTGCCGTACCGGACGCTCGCCTCGATCGTCGACATCACCACCGGTCAGGCGGAGCAGACCCTGCGCATCCTGCGGGACCTCGACGCCGAGCAGCCGATCACGTCGCTCGACGAGGTCCGGCCGCGCCTGGACCGGGCGCAGCACTGGGTGAACACGCAGGTGCCGGCCGAGTCGCGGACGAAGGTGCGCGACGAGCCGGACAAGGCGATGCTCGACTCGCTGACCGACGAGCAGCGCGAGTCGCTGCGCCTGCTGCTCGACGGCCTGGACGACCACTGGTCCCTCGACGGCCTGACGACGCTGCTGTACGGCGTGCCGAAGATGATGGCGGGCCTGCCGATGGACACCAAGCCGACGCAGGAGCTGAAGGTCGCCCAGCGCGGGTTCTTCGCCCTGCTGTATCACCTGCTGGTCGGCCGCGACACCGGCCCGCGCCTGCCCACCCTGCTCCTCGCCGTCGGCGCCGACCGCGTCCGGGCCCTGCTCAGCTGACCCGGAAGCACCCGACCACCGGTTCCCGGCGACTCGCCGGGGCCGGTCGGTCCGGTTGGCTTTCGCGTCACAGCAGCGCCGGGATCGCGGAGAAGGCGTTGTCCGGGTCGTAGGTGCGCTTGGCGGCCATCAGCCGGGCGAGGTTGCCGGCGTACGAGTCGCGGGCCCGCTCGTCGTCGTCCGGGCCGACCAGGTTCGGGTAGGCGCCGGGCAGCGCGACCGGCTCGAGGGCCTCGACGACCGAGTCGGCCCACGCGCGGTGCCGGTCGGCGGGGTCGCCCGGCGGGAAGACCGCGATCACCTCGACGGGATGGTGCGGCCGGCGGTTCGCGAACGCGGTCGCGCCCGGGTCGACCCGCGCGGCGGCGCCGTGGAAGTGGTTGACGACCAGCGTCGAGAACGGTGAGGTGAGCGCGGCCGCGGCCGTGCTGAGCGCCCCGGCGGCGGCCGGCGACACGTCCGGGAGCCAGCGGCTGCGCAGCAGGTAGTGGTTGCCGCCGGCGATGCTGGCGTCGAACATGCTCAGCGCCGCCGCGTACGGCAGCACACCCACCTGGTCGACGAACGGGTGCCCGAGCGACCGCAGCCGGGCGATCTGCCGCTCCCCTTCGGCGACGTCGGCGCCGGACCAGAACGGGCACAGGAACGGCATCGGCCCGTCCGGCCCCGGCAGGAACCCGGTCATGACGGTCAGCTCGTCGGGGCCGCCGGCGACGACCTCCGCATAGCCGGCGAGGACCGCGGCGGCCTCGGGGAACGGGAACAGCAGCATGCCCGCGAGCACGGTCGGCTGCTCGTACAGGCGGAACCGCAGCCCGGTGACGACCCCGAAGTTGCATCCGCCGCCGCGCAGCGCCCACCACAGCTCAGGGTCGCCGTCCGGTCCGGCGGTCACGGTGCTGCCGTCGGCGAGGACCACCTCGGCGCCGAGCAGGTTGTCCAGGGCGAGCCCGTAGCGGCCGATCAGCGGCCCGTACCCACCGGCGGTGGTCAGCCCGGCCATGCCGACGCCGCCGACGACGCCGGTGGCGGTGACCATGCCGTACGGGCCGGCCGCCGCGAGCAGGTCGGTGGCCGTCGCGCCGCCCTGGACGGTGACGGTGCGCCCCGACGGGTCGGCCGCCGCCCGGCGCATCCCGGTCAGGTCGACGACCAGCCCGCCGTCGCGCAGCGCCCGCCCGGCCCAGTCGTGCCCGCCGGCCCGCACCGACAGCGGCAGCCCGGCCTCCCGCGCCGCCCTGACCGCCGCGCCGACCTCGGCCGCGTCGGTGCACCGTGCGATCACCGCCGGCCGCCGGTCGACGGCCGCGTTCCACACCCGCCGGCCCGCGTCGTAGCCGACGTCGTCCGGCACGAGCAGCCGCTCCCCGAGCAGTGGCCGAAGCCTTGCGACAGCGGTCCCGATCCCGGACACACCGATGGCGGTCATTGCGCCTCCCAGGGTTTGCGATGTCCGGCGACGGTATCTCTGAGTGACGCTCGGTGCCGTCACGAACACGACCCGCTGCGATTGAACCGCCGGGCCGGCCGATCCGTGCGACCACGGCCGCCGGGGGGTCAGTCGCCGTTCATGGCGGCACCGCCGCCGGTGTCCAGGCGGCGGCGCCGCGACCAGGGGACACGGCCGAAACTTTCAGAAACGGTGATGGGCCCACCGCGAGGATCGCGATGGGCCCACCGTGGTGGTGCCGGGGCGTTACGCCGCCGGGTAGTCCGCCAGGTAGATCGGCACGCCGATCATGCTGGTGTCGGCCGGGTTGCCCACGCCGTTGACGACGTGGTTGATGACGCCGGCGCTCAGGTTGACCGTCATGATGTGGTGCAGCTTGACGCCCGGGGTGCTCGGGACCTCGAAGCCGTTCTCGGTCTGGATCGACGGGTTGTTCTGGTTGAAGACGTACACGCCCGCGCCGTACAGGTTGTGGGTCTTCACCTTGTTGTTGACCTTGTAACCGGCGTAGCCCTTGACGCTGCCGTTCATCCAGTCGGCCTGCGTCGGCGGGTCGTAGGGCAGCTCGTTCTGGTACAGGACCGTCGTGCCGCGCTCGCCGTTCCAGACGGTGTTGTACTTCTGGAAGTGCTCGACGAAGAGGCCGGTCGCGGTCACGTTGTCGCCGTTGATGACGGCGCCGTAGCGGCCGGTGTTGGTGACCCAGCGCTGGTTGTCGCCGTTGACGCCGCCGGTGAAGCCCTCGACGCCGTGGTCACCGCGCCACACCCAGGTGTGGTCGATGAGCACGTTGTCGCTGTTGACCTCGAGCGCGGTGTCGGTCTTGCCGATGTGCGGGCCGCCGACGCGGAAGTACACGTCGGACAGCGTGGTCGGGTTCTTCGGGTCGCTGATGCGCAGCCAGTTGTGCTCGCGGCCGACACGCAGCAGGACGTCGGACTCCTTGAGGCCGGCGTCGATGGTGACACCGGCGACGACGATGCCCGGGACGTCGGCGATCTCCAGCGGGGTCGCGCCGTTGACCGCGGTCAGCGTGGCGTGGCCGATGCCGAGGACCACCTGGTTGGGCCAGCGGACCTGGATGCTGTTGGCGACGTCGTACACGCCGGGGGTCAGCAGCAGGTGCTTGCCGGTGAGCAGCGCCAGGTTGATCTTCGCGATCGAGTCGCCCGGCTTGGCGACGTAGAAGTCCGACAGCGGGATGTTGCGGCCCGCGGTCTGGCCGTTCGCCCAGGAGATGCCGCTGGTGCCCTTCGCGGCGCTCGGCACGCGGACCTGGTACCTGCCCTTGGCGTCCACGAAGAGGTACGGCTTCTCCCGGCTGAGCGGGGTCTGCGCGAGAGTGGTGTACGGCGGGTTCGGGAACGCCGAGTCGTCCGGGGCGCCGACGACGCCCGAGAAGACCTGGTTCCACACGCCGTTGGACCAGTTGTCGACCTGGCTGTTACGGGTCAGCCACTGCTGCTGCGAGCCGTTGACGATCGTCCCGGCCTTCGAGTCGGCGATGAAGCCGCCGCTGGCGTACTGCGGGCCGGCGGTGCAGTAGTCCATCAGCGACAGGTTGCCGCCGGTGACGTTGAGCCGGCGCAGCGAGACGGCCTGCGACACGGCCCAGAAGTTGGCCGAGCCGCGGCAGCCGTCCTGGCCCTTGCCGTTGACGTTGATCGACAGGTTGGACAGCGTGCGCCAGAAGTTGACCAGCGCGAGGCAGTTGCTGGTGCCGCCGTTCTCGAGGCAGCGGTTGTACACCTCGACCTTGCCGTTGATGACGACGTCGTTGGGGGACGCGCCCAGACCGGCGATCTCGGTGTAGTAGCCGACCTTGAACTGCAGCGGCTGGTCGGCCGTGCCGTACGTGCCGGGCTTGAAGTAGTACGCGTAGCGGGCGGTGCCCATCTCGTTGTCGACCTGCTTGGCGTAGGTCGCGTCGAGCTTGGCCTGGATCTCGCTGACCGGCGTGCTCGGGTCGAACACGGTGACGTTGGGGCCCAGGTCCTGCGAGCCGCCCTGCGACGGGTGGGCGCCGGCCGCCGTCCCCATCGTGGCGGTGGCGGTCGTCAGCGCAACGCCGAGCACGAATGCCCTGCCGATGTTGCGCCGGCTGTACCACCGCCTCACGGAATGCTCGGACTGGATCGTCATAGGGGTGCGTCCTCTCGATCGTGCGGGCGGGTGAGGTACACGGTGATGGGGTGTAGGAGGAGCTCGCGGTCCTCGCCGGGCGCCACGTGAGAGCGCTCTCTCCAGCGTGTTGTTTCTACCGTGTAAATCCGCCGTGCGCTACGTTCTCGCGCCCCCGATTTCGCCGAAACCGCGCTCCGGGCATGCGAAATACGGACGTTTCCGCGCGATCCATCCGGGGATACTTCGGCGGACACGGTTGTGAAAGCGCTCCAACGCACAGGGTGAGGCGGAGGGTGATTCTTCTGTTCACCCTGCTCGGACGGGATCGGTCGGCGCTGATGCCCGTTACGTTCGCTGCATGTCTCCGGTCCTGGTCCGCCCTTATGTGCGCGTCATCGCGCACCACCAGATACCGCCGCCCGCGCACCTGAACAACACGCCGGTCGCAGCGCGGCCCGTGCCGCCGGAATACCATCCGCGGCATTCCTGGATGACCTTCGTGAACCCGGCATCACCGCCCGCGCCGCGGTCGCGCCGGCACGTGTCGCCGTCGCGCCGCAGAGCGTCGGCCCTGCGCCGGGGGATCTCCCCGTCCCGGCGCGAGACCCCCGTGTCGCGTCGCGAGGCCACGCTGCCGGGGCGCGGGATCTCCCCGTCCCGGCGCAGGGTGCAGTGGCGGCGGAGGGCCCGGTCGCGGCACCATCCGGCGGTCGCCTGGACCGTGCTTGTCATGACGCTGTCCATGACGGGACTCGCGCTGGTCGCCGGCGACCGGGCCGCCACGTCCGCGCCGTCCGGCGAACCCGCCGCCCCCGCGGCACCCGTCGTCGCCGCCGAGGCGGGCCGCCTGCAGACCGCGCTGGTGCCGGCGCCGGGAGAGGCCGGCCTCGCGCCGGCCTCGGCGCCGGCCGCCGCCGCGTCTGTGGTGGTCGCCGGTCCGCTGGTCGGCCCGTCGGGTCTCTGCCTGGACGCGCGTGCCGGCGTGCAGCTGCGCCGCTGCACCGGCGGGGAAAGCCAGATCTGGACCGCGCCGGCCGACGGCACCCTGCGCACCGCGGGCCGCTGCCTGCAACCGGTCTCCGGTCGCCTCAGCCTGGTCCGCTGCACCGGCTCCGCCGCGCAGCAGTGGTACACGACCGGCGGCACGCTGGTCGCCCGCGCGTCGAAGCAGTGCCTGACCGGTCGCGGAGACCGGCTGATCCTGACCCGCTGCGCGGGTGGCACCAGCCAGCGCTGGCAGCTCCCTTAAGACACCGCGCGGCCGCTGTTCGCCGGGCTTCCCTTGGCGGAGCGGCCGCCGTGGCACGAGAAAGGGCCGGCGCCCCGTCGAGCGTCGCCACCATGCCGATCACGACGGCGCGGTCAGCAGCCCGCCGTCCCACCACAGGGTGCCGGCCGGCCCTGCTCCCGTACACGATGAACGGCCGCACGAGTGGCGGCACCAGGGCGCCGACCGCCCCGTTGTGCCGGCCTTGACGGGCGGCGATCACGACGCCGGTGAGAACCCCGAACAGAACCGCGGCGCTGCACACGCCGCCCGGCGCGAACCGCGACACGAGCCGTGCCGCCGGGCCCGTAGCGGCGCCGGCGCGGTGCTCTGCGGCCACGCGGCCGGGGGTGCGCGAATGCGTGGCGGGCGGACGGGATGTCGAAGCTGACCGCTGCCCGGGCGGGGCGCCCACGGTCAGCGGCCCGCGAAAGACGATCTCACGCCTGCGCATGCGTGGAATCGTGCCGCCGGCGCGCCCCGCCGTGGTATTCCCGGCAATGCGCCGCTGAGCTGGGAAGACACGGACCCCGTGCTGCGGATCGGGCGGATCGCGGCGCCTGGGGCGAACGTCCTCACTAGCACGTCCAGGGCCTTGGCCACCTGTCAAAAGGCCTTATTACCCAATTTGCTCCGAAAAGTACAGGACCGCCATACATTGCTAGGAGATGGCGCGTCGGCACCGTAGCTGGCGCCTCGCAACGGGGGGTTGGACGCAATGATTCAAGTGAGCAAACCGCGCGACCGCCGGGCAGGGCCCAGACGCGGCCTGCTCGGCTCGGCGGCTGTTTTGACGATGACCGCGAGCTCCCTCTTGGTGGCGCAACCGGTCTGGGCAGCAAACCTCGCGTCCCTGACGGCGGTGTCCGCTGCGGGCAACGAGCGGCTGACCGTCACCGTGACCCCGAACACCACCACGCCCGACGACGCCACCAGCTACGTGGTCAGCGCGGACGGACCGGACGCCGGCTCCGCGGCCGACGCGACGTGCACCGTCATGTCGGCGGCCGGCGGTCCGTGCGACGTCATGGGTCTGGTCGCCGGCACGACGTACACCGTCACCGTCGCCGCGGCCGGCGGTGGCACGACGGTCACCGGCACGGCGACTGGCGTGATGGTGCCGCTGCTGAGCCCGCCCACCATCGGCACCCCGGTCGCCACCGGCGTGAGCGGCGAGGTCAACGTGGTGTGGACGGGCGTGGCGAACACCCTCGCCACCATCGCCAACTACACCGCGACGGCCTACCTCGGTGGCGCCACGACGGGCAAGACCTGCACGAGCCCGACCAACGCGCTGAGCAACAGCTGCAAGATCTCCGGCCTGACCAACGGCACGGAGTACACGTTCAAGGTCGTGGCGAACGGCGCCAACTCGATCCCGAACTCCGCGGCCAGCAGCGCCAGCGTCGGCGCGACCCCGGGCATCGGCCCCGAGGCGCCGACCGGCGTGGTCGCCAGCGTCACCGCCGCCGGTGTGCCGACGGTGTCGTGGGAAGCGTCGCCCACTGCCGGCGTCACGTACACGGTCGCCGCGTACAAGGAAGGCGTCGCGATCCCCGGCATCACGTGCCCCGTCACCGCCGGATCGATGGCGACGACCTGTGGCGGCACTGCGGTCGCGGCCGGCTTCTCGTACGAGTTCAAGGTCACCGCGGTCAAGGACGGGCTCAGCTCGACCACCGGTGACTCGGGCCCGATCTACATCCTGGGCACGGTCAACCCGCCCACCGACGTCACCGTCACCGGTGGCGACACCGAGGCCACGCTGACCTGGGTCGCGCCCGCCTCGGGCAGTACGGTCACCAAGTACCGGGCGGCCGCGACGGCCGGCGGTGTCTCCAAGGTCTGCGTCACCGACAAGCTGACCTGCACGATCACCGGCCTGACCAACGCGACGGTCTACTCCACTGGCGTTCAGGCCATCAACGCCAACGGCACGCAGGCGACCTCCGCCACCTCCACGCCCACGACGGTGACCCCCGCCGTGGTGCCGAAGCCGGCCCCGGTCGTCGTCACGCCGCCGGCCGACGATGACATCACCGCGACCTCGGCGACCATCGCCTGGACCGCGGCCGCCCCCGTCGGTGGTGCCGCCGTCGTGTACTACGTCGCGACCGCGACCCCGTCCGACCCGGCGGCTGCCGCTGCCGCGGCCCTGAGCTGCACGGCGGTCGCTCCGGCCGTCACCTGCACCATCAACGGCCTCGCGGCCGGCACCGCGTACGACGTCAAGGTCGTCGCCTACGCCAGCGCCACGGCGTTCAGCACCGCGGCCGCCACCACGATCACCACCGCCGCCGCCGCTCCCGGCACCGACGGTGCGATGAAGGGCCCGATCGTCAACAACCACGACGGTCTGGCGCAGATCTTCGCCCGTGGCGGCGACAACAACCTCTACACCAGCGTCCAGGCCGCCAACGGCACCTGGGGCGCCTGGACCAACCTGAGCGGCCTGATCTACAGCGAGCCCGTCGCGGTCAAGAACGCCAACGGCTGGCTCACGGTCTTCGCCATCGGTGGCGACCACTCGATCTGGTCCCGGACGCAGAAGGCCGACGGATCGTTCAACTGGTGGACCCGCCTAGGCAGCGAGCGCTACGCCTCGAAGATCGAGACGGCGCAGAACGCCAACGGCACCATCGCGGTCTTCATCAAGGGCACGGACGGCAACCTGTACTCGAACTGGCAGACCGACGCCGCCGACCCGACCCAGTGGAGCGGCTGGACCAACCTCAGCGGCCTGATCTACAGCGAGCCCACCGCCTTCACCCGGGCGGACGGGATCATGGAGGTCTTCGCCGTCGGTGGTGACGGCCAGGTCTGGCACCGCGTCCAGTCCGCGCCGAACTCCGGCACCTGGAACTGGTGGTCGCACGTTTCCTGAACCACCGCACCACGAGTAGCGGCGAACGCCCCGGGGCCCTCCCCCGGGGCGTTCGTCTGCCCGCAACCCGGGCATGATCGGACCATGCGCGTCACGACCCTCGGGGAGCTGGCCGTCGACGGCCGGCCCGTGAAGGGCGCCCGGCTGGCCGCGGTGGTGCGCTCGCTCGTCGACGCGCGCGGCAGGGCGGTGTCCGTCGGCGCGCTCGTCGACGCCGTCTGGGCCGCGGACCCGCCGGACGACGCGCCCGGCGCGGTGCAGGCGCTGGTGTCCCGCGCCCGGCGGCTGGGGCTGCCCGTGACCGCGGCGCCCGGCGGATATCTGCTGCCCGCCGACGCGGTCGAGGTCGACGCCGTCGTGGCGAGGACACTGCTGGACCGCGGGCGCCGGGCGCTCGACGGCGGCGACCACGAGCAGGCGCGCGAAGCGGCCCGGCGGGCCCGGGCGCTCTTCCCCGAGGTGCCCGACGCCGCCACGAAACTGCTCGCGGACGTCGCCGCGCTCGCCGCGGAGGCCGCGCTCGCCGCCGGCCGGCCCGCCGACGAGACCGACCTGCGCCGACTGGTCGCACACCAGCCGCCGCACGAGCCGTCGGCGGTGCTGCTGGTCCGGGTCCTCGCCGCGCAGGGCCGCGACGCCGAGGCCCTCGACGTGGTCGAGCGGCTGCGCGCCGCGCTCGCCGACGACTACGGCGCCGACCTGTCCGCGCCGGTCGCGGCCGTCCACGTGGCGCTGCTGCGGGGCGAGCTCACCCCGCGGCCCGAGCCGAGGACCACGCTGCCGGCGGGCTGGCGACGCGCGATGACCGCCCTGGTCGGCCGCGAGGACGACGTGACGGCCGTGCTCGCCGCCCTCGGCGCCGCGCCCCTCGTCACCGTCGTCGCCTCGGGCGGCGCCGGCAAGACGCGGCTCGCCGCCGAGGTCGCCCGCCGGGCCGTGGCCGCCGGGCGGGCCGTCCACGTCGTCGAGCTCGCCGGCCTGCGCACCTCCGCGGAGGTGGTCCCCGCGGTGCTGGCCGCGGTCGGTGCCGCGGACCCCGGTGCGGCCCGGGCGGAGTGGCGGGGGCTCGGCGCCGAGGAGCGGCTCCGGCTGGCGGTACCGGAGCTGCACGGGCTCGTCGTGCTCGACAACTGCGAACACGTCCTGGAAGGCGCGGCCGACGCCGTCGCGGAACTGTTCGCCGCGCCGGACCTCGCCGTCCTCGCCACCAGCCGGGCGCCGCTGAGCCTGCCCGGCGAGGTCGTGCACCGGCTCGGGACGCTGCCCGACGCCGCCGCGCTCGACCTCATCGACGCGCGGATCCGGGCCGGCGGGGCGACCCCGGGCGACCCGGAGCGCACCCTGGAGCTGTGCCACCGGCTCGACAACCTCCCGCTCGCGCTGGAGCTCGCCGCGGCCCGGCTGCGGCACATGCCGATCGACGACGTCCTCGCCGGCCTCGCCGACCGGTTCGGGCTGCTCGACGACGCGCTGCGCGGCCTGCCGGACCGGCACGCGAGCCTGTGGGCGATGGTCGACTGGAGCCGCGAACTGCTCGGCGACCCCGACCGGGAGCTGCTGGAGCGGCTGGCGGTGATCCCGGCGCCGTTCACCGCCGCGCTCGCCGGGGCGGTCGCCGGCGGCCGGGACGTCCGCCGCGGGCTGGCGACGCTGGTCGAGCAGTCACTGCTGTCCCTGGCCGCCGGTGAGGACGGCGCACCGCGGTACCGGATGCTGGAGACGGTCCGCGAATACGGCGAGGTCCGGCTCGACGGCGCGGGCACCCGCGACGCGGCGATGGCCGGCCTGGTGCGCTGGGCGGCGGAGCTGACCGCGCGGCTCGGCGCGGACTTCCGCGGCCCGGCCCAGCTGCCGGCCTTCCGGCAGGCCGCCGTCGAACAGGACAACCTGGTCGCGGCCCTGCGCTGGGCGCTGCTGCGCGAGGACGACGGCGCGACGGTCGACATCATGATGGCGCTCGCGCACCTGTGGACGGTCCGCGGGCTGCACCAGGAGGTGGTCACCTGGGCGCTGCTGGTGTTCCGGGCCACCGACCCGGCGGCCCGGCGGCGCTCGGCGCTGCTGCACGCCGGCCCGGCCGTCGACGCCGAACGCGCCACCTGGCTGTGCCTGTTCACCGGGCTCAACGCGTTCGTCGACGACTCGTCCCGCATGTTCGCGCTGGTACTGCACACGCTGCGGTCCCTCGCGGCCCGGCGCGCCGAGGTGTCCGCACGGGCGTGGACGCTCGCCTCGGCGCTGCGGGCACTCGGCTCGCCGGACCTCGACGCGGCCGTGGACGCCGCCGGGGAACTGGTCGCCGATCCCGACCCGTACGTGCAGGGCTTCGGGCTCTTCTTCCGGGCCATCATCAACGAGAACCGCGGCGCGCTCGCCGAGTCCGTCGCCGACGCGACGCGCGCCTACCGGCGGTTCGAGGAGGTCGGCGACCACTGGGGGATGGGGTCGGCGGCGCAGAGCATCGGCACCCGCGGCGGGCCCGGCGCGCACGAGTGGCTGCGGCACAGCGAGCGGCACATGGACCTGCTCGGCGCCGAGCTCGACCTGGGCGCGATCCGGGTCATGCTGGACGCGCGGGCGGCGTTCGAGGGCGACGACGCCGCGGTCGGCCGGCTCCTGGCGGTGACCCGCTCGCCGGACGCGCAGGACTCGGACATCGGCCTGGCGTACCTCGTGCTCGGCCAGCTCGCGCTGTCCCGCGGCGACCTGCCCGGGGCGGCGGCGCACGCGGCGCGGGTCCTGGCCGTCGTCGAGGGATCCACCGTCGGGGTGGTGCAGGTGCGGGTGCTGTACCGCAGCGCCGTCGCCGTCGTGTTCCTGCGGATGGGCGCCGCGGACCGAGCCGCCCAGCTGCTGCTGCAGGCGCGCGACGAGGCGCTGTCCGCCTACGACATCCCGGTCGTCGGGGCCTGGGCCCTGGCCGGCGGGGCGCTCGCCGCGCACCGCGGCGACCCCGCGGCCGGCGAGCTGTGGACGATCGGGCTGCGCATCGGCGGCAACGCCGAGCACCTGTTCCCCGACGGCACCGGGGTCCTCGAGCCGGTCGCGGACCGCTGGAAATGGCACGAGCGGCCGGTGACCGAGGCCACCGACCGCATCCGCGTGCTCATGTCAGACCTTCTTGCGGTAGGCGGCGAGCGCTAGTGGCATGAACACCACCACGAAGCCGGCGCACCAGGCGAGCGTCCACCACACGTGGTTGCCGACCGGCGTGCCGAGGAACAGCCCGCGCATCGACTCGACCAGGTGCGTCAGCGGGTTGACCTTCACGAACCCCTGCATCCAGCCCGGCAGCGTCATCGTGCCGACGAACACGTTGGAGGCGAACGTCAGCGGCATCATCACCAGGAAGCCGATGCCCTGCACCGCGCCGGACGTGCGCACGAGCATCCCGACGAAGACCAGCGCCCAGCTCAGGCACAGCCCGAACAGCACCGCCAGCAGCGCGCCGGCCACCGCGTGCAGCGGGTTCGCGTGGATGCGGAAGCCCATCAGGTACGCGAAGCCGAACGTCGAGATGGTGACGATGACGTACCGGACGACATCGCCGAGCACCGCGCCGATGAGCGGTGCCGAACGGGCGATCGGCAGCGACCGGAACCGGTCGAAGATGCCCTTCTCCAGGTCGCTGTTGAGGTTGACGCCGATCGAGATGGCGCCCATCGCGACCGTCTGGGCGAGGATGCCCGGCATCAGGAACTGCAGGTACTGGTGCGTGCCGCCGGCGACCGCGCCACCGAAGATGTAGACGAAGATGAGCAGGAACAGCGCCGGCTGCACGGTGACGTCGATCAGCGCCTCCGGCGTCCGCCACGTCTTGATCAGGCTGCGTTTCGTGAGCTCCAGCGAGTGGCGTACGAGCCGCAGCGGCTTGAACTGGCTCTTGAGCTGAGGCTGCAGGGCGATGGCGGTCATGCGTTGACTTCTTCCAGGTTGCTGGGGCGGCCGGTCAGGGTGAAGAAGACCTCGTCGAGGCTGGGCAGGTGCAGGGAGAGCTCGGTGACGGCGATCCCCGCCGTGGCGAGCCGGGCGACGGCCTCGGTGAGCGCCTCGTCGCCGCTGACCGGCACCGACAGGACACCCTTGCGGGCCTGCTCGGCCGGCTGCTGCCCGGTCGCGACCGACGCGAGGATCAGCCCGGTCTTCTCCAGGTCCGCGGGGTCCGCGGGGCGCACCTCGAGGGTCTGCCCGCCGACCTTGCGCTTGAGCTGCTCGGGCGTGTCGTTGGCGATGACCCGCCCGTGGTCGATGACGGTGATCTCGTCGGCGAGCGCCTCGGCCTCCTCCAGGTACTGCGTGGTCAGCAGCACCGTCGAGCCGTCCCGGACCAGGGTCCGCACGACGCCCCACATGTCCTCGCGCTTCGACGGGTCCAGCCCGGTCGTCGGCTCGTCCAGGAAGATCACGTCCGGCCGCCCCACCAGGCTCGCGGCCAGGTCGAGCCGCCGGCGCATGCCACCGGAGTAGGTCTTCGCGGGCCGGTCCGCGGCCCCGGTCAGGTCGAACCATTCGAGCAGCTCCCTGGCGCGCTCCTTCGCGTCCCGCTTGCGCAGGTCGAGCAGCGTGCCGAAGAGCACCAGGTTCTGCCGGCCGGTCAGGTCCTCGTCGACACTGGCGTACTGACCGGTCAGCCCGATCCGGGACCGGACCTTCTCGGCGTCGCGGACCACGTCGAAGCCCGCGATGCGGGCCCGCCCGGCGTCCGGCCGCAGCAGCGTCGACAGGATGCGCACGGCGGTCGTCTTGCCGGCGCCGTTGGGCCCGAGCACGCCGTGCACGGTGCCCCGGGGGACCTTGAGGTCGACGCCCTGCAGCGCCCTCGTCTCCCCGAACCGTTTGACGAGGCCCTCGGCCTCGACCATCAGATCTGTCATGCGACCACCGTGCGCGCCCCCGCTGACACGGCACCGACACCGCACCGACACGGCGCCGCTCACTACGCTTGCCGGCATGTACGTGCCCGCGCATTTCGCCGCCCCGTCCGACACCGCCGTGCACGAGCTGCTGTCCAACGCCGGCGCGAGTGACCTGGTCACCTGGGACGGCCAGGGCATGGTGGCCACCACGCTGCCGCTGCTGTTCCACGCGCCCGGCTCCCTGCTCGGCCACGTGGCGCGCAACAACACCCAGTGGCGGCACACCGCCGGCGAGGCGCTCGTCATCGTCCGCGGCCCCGACGCGTACGTGTCGCCGTCGTCGTACGCCACGAAACGCGAACACGGCCGGGTCGTGCCGACCTGGAACTACATCACCGCCCACGTCTACGGCACGCTGATCGCCCACGACGACCCCGCGTGGACCGAGGACCTCGTGCGCCGCCTCACCGACCGCCACGAGTCGGACCGCCCGGCCCCGTGGTCCGTCGACGACGCGCCCCGTCCCTTCATCGAGGGCCAGCTCCGCGCCATCGTCGGCATCGAGCTCGCGATCACCCGCATCGAGGCGAAGTGGAAGCTCAGCCAGAACCGCAGCGCCGAGGACATCGCCGGGGTCAGCGCCGCCCTGCACGCCGGCACCGCCACCGAACGAGCCGTCGCCGCGGCGATGGACCCCGCCTGATCCTGACCGGCGTCTCCGCCGGGGGCTCAGCCGATGCGCTCGACCACGTTGCCGTCGCTGTCGCGGATGAGGGACTGGCGGACCTCGACGATCAGGCCGGGGGCCTCCGGCACGGGGGACACGCCGGCCAGGGGGACCAGGACGCCGGTCAGGTGGTCCAGCGCCTCATCGGTGAGGACGATGCGAAGCGTGTGGGAGTCGTTGGCCTCGCCGAGGCCGTAGCTGCCCGACGAGAACTCGACGCTGCTGTCCGGACCGCTGACGACCAGGGTGCGGCCGAAGCGGAGCCGGCCGCGCAGGATCGCGGCGATGCGCTCGACCGCGTGGGCGCCGACGATCAGGCGATACCCGTCGCCGTCAGGCAGCCAGGCGAACTCGGCGACCGCCAGGCTGCCGGTCGAGGAACCGTAACGGCGGCGGCCGGCGGCGACCTTGTCGGCGAAGTCGCGGATCTCCGTGAACGACGTGCGCCGCAGGTCGGTGACGAACAGCGGCGCGTACGCCGCGGCGAGCTTGAGCACCGCCTCCACGCTCCACGTCTGGGTCGCCGCGTACTCGCCCAGCGTCAGACCGAACACCTGCAGGAACCGCACCCTGCCGAAGGGCGAGTCGATGGTGCCGAGCTCGGGGTCCTCGACGAACGCGACGGCGCGGATCGGCGTCTGGTACCCCAGCGCGATCGGCCCGTTGAGATCCATCTGATGGTTGGCCGCGAACCCGTTGCCGCTGCTGAAGTTGTACCTGGCAAGGTTCTGCAGGAAGTTGGCGGCCCAGATGGGCGGCTCCGTCTCACCCGGCGCCCGCCGCACCCGGAACGTGAACTCGTAACCCCAGCCGGACCACTCGGCGTCAGGATTCGGCGCCGAGTAGAGCTCGCTCATGCCGTAACTGACGATGTGCCAGTGCGGGACCGGCGTCTCACGGGCGTAGAAACTGATCCCGTCGAGCGGATCCGGGCCGCCGAGCGACCATTTCAGCAGCGTGGCGTAGTGCTTGGGCTCGACGCCGGGGTAGAGGCGTTCGAGCGCGGCGTCGATGGCGTCCCAGCCGGGTGCTTCGGAGGTCACCAGCCGACCTAACCACAGTTCGGAAATCCTTCAACCCTTGCTGGGACTAGGGTTGGGGCATGGGTCGTACCATCGCGACAAACACAGACGTGGATCGCTCCGCACTGATCGACTTCCTCTCCAGCAGACACCGGGCGTTGGTCATCACCACCCGGGCCGACGGCCGGCCGCAGGCCTCACCGGTCACCAGCGGCGTCGACGCCGAGGGACGCATCGTCATCTCGACATATCCGGAGCGCGCGAAGATCCGCAACGCCCGCCGCGACAGCCGCGTCTCGGTCGTCGTGCTCTCCGACGAGTGGAACGGGCCCTGGGTCCAGGTCGACGGGGTGGCCGAGGTGCTGGACCTGCCCGAGGCGTTGGAGCCGCTGGTGGAGTACTTCCGCTGCATCTCCGGCGAGCACCCCGACTGGGACGAATACCGCGAGGCGATGCGCCAGCAGGGCAAGTCCCTGCTGCGGATCACCATCGAGTCGTGGGGCCCGATCGCCACAGGCGGATTCCCCGCGCGGCTGGCCTAGTCGGACGGCTTACTCAGACGGCCTGGTCAGACGGCGTGCGTGTCGACGGCGGTCAGGCCGTCGGCGAGGACGGTGAGCGCCTCTTCGGGGCGACGCATCGAGGTCAGCAGGTCGGCCAGGTCGAGCGAGAGCTGGGCAAGTTCCCGCCGCGGCCCGGTCCTGCGAAGGACAGCGATCGCGGCGCGCAGATGCCCCTCAGCCGCCCCGAGATCACCGGCGTCCTGACTCAGCAGCGCATGCACGCGATGCGCCCGCCCCCGCCGAACCTCAGCCGCCGTCGCCCCACCACCGCGCCCGCCGTCCTTGTTCGTGTCGCGTGTCGCAGGGGCGTTGTTGGCGTCGCCGGTGCCGCGTCTGCTGTAGTCGCCGCCGGGTTGGGTCTGGCCGCTGTCTATGCCGGTGACGTCGCCGCCCGCGGAGCCAGTGGGCGCGTCGGCGTGGCCGTCGATCTGCTGGAGCAGGGCGCGCGCCGTCGACGGGTCGCCCAGCGCGCGATGCACCTCCGCCAGGTCCACCAACGCGTCCAGCGCCGCCGGCCCCGCCGACCTGTCCCGCGCCGCCGTCAGATCCGTCAACGCCCCCGCCAGGTCGCCCCTGGAAAGCCGCGCCCGCGCCCGGATCCGATAAGCCCCCGCGATCTCGTCCGCCAGCCACGCCTCCAGCCGGGCCGAAGAAGCCACCGCCAGTGCCGCCCGCGCTTCCGGCAGGTGGCTCGACGCGGCCAGCACGCGAGCCGTCGCCACCTGCGCGGCGACCACCCCGCCGGCAGGCCCGGCCAGCGCCAGCGCCGTCTCCGCGGCCGGTGTCGGGTCCTCGCCCAGGTCGTGCTGGCACAGCGCCAGCAGCGCGTGGATCGCCAGCGTCGCGGCCGGATCCGGCAGCCCCGCCCGCCGCAGCTCGTCGCGGAACCCGGTCAGCAGATACGCCGCATACCCCGGGTCTCCCTGCAGCCGGGCGCACAGGGCGAGCCCGGCGACGGCCGGCGCCCGCAGGTGGGCGAGCGTCGGCGGAATGAGCCGGCGGGCCCGGTCGAAGCAGGCGACGGCGTCGTCGGGCGCGCCGGCCGCCAGGCGCAGGCGGCCCAGCACGACCTCGGCCGTCGCGCGCCGGACGCTGTGCTCGGCCGGGTCGGCGGCGCGTTGCTCATACCAGAGCGGGGGGCGCACCTCCTCCAGCAGGTCGATCTCGATGGACAGGGCGTCGCCGGGGTGGCGGCCGGTGGTGAGCTGCGTGACGTCGACGGACAGGCGGGCGGCGAAGTGGGCGAGGGCGTCGCTGGACGGGACGCGGTGACCGTTTTCGACGGAGGAGACATAGGCGGCGGTGTAGTTGGGCTCGGCGAGGTCGCGCTGCGTCAGCCCCTTGCCGGTGCGCAGGGCCAGGATCCTGCCCCCGACGTCAGCGGCCGTCACAGGGAGCCCGCCTCGGGCAGGCGCGCGGCGGCGAGAAGGCCTCGCCGGAAGCTCTCCGCCGCGCCCTCGACGTTACCCCCGGCCCGCCGCTCCTCGCCCAGCAAGCGGCTCGTCGTCACAAGCTCGGCAACCAGCCCTGACTCCGCGTAACGATCAGCCGCCCTGCTGAGCAGTTGATCGGCGTCCGGTGAGCCGGGAGTGCGGGCACCGGCGATCCGGCCGAGGATCCGGTCCGCCTCGGCCATGCACTCCTGGTGGCGGGTGCGGTGGCAGATGCCGGCGGCCTCCGTCGCGAGCCGCTCCGCCTCGCCCAGGTCGCCGTCGAGCCGCAGTGCCTCGGCGAGCTCGAGCGTCGCACCGGCGAGGTCCTGCACCGCGCCGACCTCGAGCAGGATCGTCCGGGCCTGTTCGAAGCGGCCGGCGGCCTCGCGGACCCGCCCGACGCGCCGCAGCACGTACCCGTGCGCCCACTGGCAGATGCCGATCTCCCGGGTGAGCCCGAGCGAGGTGTAGATGGCGAGGGCCTCGCCGAGGAGCCGCTCGGTGTCGGCGAGGTCGTGGTCGCGGCGCAGCTGGGCGACGGTGACGCTGAACTGCGCGAGCCATTCGCGGTTGCGCACCCGGGGCAGGAGCGGCAGGGCCTCCCGTTCGAGGCGGCGGGCGCGCTCCCGCCAGTCCAGCTCCAGGAACGTGTACACCAGCGCGCTCGTCAACCGGACCAGCGCGTCGGGATCGGGGTCCGTCGCCGCGCGGACGGCGCGCAGCTCGGTCTCCAGCAGCGCGATGGCGTCGCCGGTGGCGCCGGTGATCTGCAGGCAGTAGGCCTCCCGCGCGACCACGGCGGCCCGCAGGGTGACCTCGTCGTCCCCGAGCAGGGTTTTCGCCGTCCTGTACTGCTCGATCGCCGCACCCACGTCGCCGGTGTGCAGGGCGACGTCCCCAGTCAGGTGGACGGCCCGGCACTGCAGCTCGGGCAGCGCGTACCGCCGGGCTTGCAACGCCACGGAGGACGCCTTCGCGGCCGCCTCGGCGGTGCGCCCGCGGGACAGCTCACGGCGTGCCTCGGCGAGCACGTCGGACAGCGTGCCGGCGACGTCGGCGGGCCGGCCGTGCCGCAGGTCGCCGGGGTCGACGCCGAGCGCGCCCGCGATGTGGGCGAGGGTCTCATCCGTCGGGACGCGGACGCCTGCCTCGATCGCGGCCAGGAACGCGCGCGTGTACCGCGGCTCCGCCAGATCCCGCTGCGTCAGCCCGCGGTCGAGGCGCAGCCGCTTGATCCGCGCACCGAGCGGCTCGTCGTCCGTCACCGCGTCACCTTCCCACATCAGCTGCGTATTGACAGCCGACTGTACGAGTCCTAGCGTTCACGCAACAACGACGGTAACTGGAGTTAATTGACCAGTTGCGCACCTGATGCCAGCACCCCCAACCGCACGCCTCCGGGAAGGAACTGCGATGCGCAGAACTGCCCTCGTGCTGTCCGTCACCGTGACCGCCGCCCTGGTCACGACCGGCGTACTCACCCACAACGCACTGGCGGCGGCCGATCCCGCCGCCGCGCCACCGGCGGGCATCGCCCCCGCCGTCTTCACCGCCATGCAGCGTGACCTGCGCCTGACCCCCGCGCAGGTCCGCGACCGGCTGACCCTCGACCAGCGCGCGGCGACCACCCAACAGGTCCTGCGCAAGACCCTCGGCGCCGGCTACGGCGGGACCTGGGTCAGCGCCGACGGCCGCACCGTCACCGTCGGCATCACCGACCGCACCCAGGAGGCGAGCGTCCGCAACCTCGGCGCGACCCCGACCCTGGTCAGCCGCGGCGAGGCACAGCTCGACGCCGTCGTCGCCCGGCTCGACCGGCACTCGGCGTCCGCGCCGCGCACCGTCAAGGGCTGGTATGCGGACCTGCCCACCAACACCGTCGTCGTCCTCGGCTCCGGCGCCTCGGGCTTCCTGGCGGTGGCCGCCGTCGACCCCGCCTCGGTTCGCGTCGAGGCGACCAGCGAGGACCCGAAGCCGTACATCGACGTGGTCGGCGGCAACGCGTACTACATCGGCAGTGGGACCAGGTGCTCGGTCGGCTTCTCCGTCAACGGCGGCTTCGTCTCCGCCGGCCACTGCGGCACCACCGGCGCCCGCACGACCACGCCGAGCGGCACGTTCCGCGGGTCGAGCTTCCCCGGTAACGACTACTCGTGGGTCCAGGTCGACGCCGGCAACACCCCGCGCGGCCTGGTGAACAACTACAGCGGCGGCACGGTCGCCGTGGCCGGCTCGACCGAGGCGGCGGTCGGCGCGTCCGTCTGCCGCTCCGGCTCCACCACCGGCTGGCGCTGCGGCACGATCCAGCAGAAGAACGCGTCCGTCACGTACTCGCAGGGCACCGTGACCGGGCTCGTGCGCTCCAACGCGTGCGCCGAGCCGGGCGACTCCGGCGGCTCGTGGCTGTCCGGCAGCCAGGCGCAGGGCGTGACCTCCGGCGGATCAGGCAACTGCACGTCCGGCGGCACGATGTACTACCAGCCCGTCAACGAGATCCTCCAGGCGTACGGGCTGACCCTGGTCACCTCGGGTGGCGGCCCGAGCCCCACCGCGACGGCCACGACGACCCCGCCGCAGGGCGGAACGTGGGCGCCGAACACCGTCTACGCGACCGGCGCGACCGTCACCTACGGCGGCCGGTCCTACCGCTGCCTGCAAGGCCACACCTCGCAGGTCGGCTGGGAGCCGCCGAACGTCCCGGCGCTGTGGTCATGACACCGGCTTAGTTCGCGGGAATGGGGAGGAGCGGGCCCGACAGCGTCGTCGGGCCCGCTCCGCGGTCCTGCAGCTTCGTGCGTACCTCACCCGCCTTCGGGTGCGCGAGCACGTCCAACGTCCGTAACGACCGCGTCCACGCGGCCCGCGCCTTGTCCCACCGTCCCGTGGCGGCCCAGGTGTCACCGAGCCGGATCGACGCGTCGGCCTCGTTGAACCGGTCGCCCTGCTCGGCGTACCGCAGCAGCGCGTCCTGATAGCGCTCGATCGCCTGGTCGTGCTCGCCGAGCCGGTGGTGGATGTAGCCCAGACTGTCCAGCGTCGCCGCGACCCCGGGCGCGTCGCCGAGCGCCCGCTGCAGCTCAAGGGCCTCCTCGCAGCACTCCAGGGCCAGGTCGTTGTGCCCGAGCCGGGCGTGGTGCCAGCCCACCGAGTTGAGCGCCCTGGCCTGGCCGACCGGGTCGTCCGCCAGCCGGAAGAGCTCCAGCGCCAGCTCGTCGTGCGCGACCGCCTCCGCGAACCTGTCCTGCGTCTCCAACAGCCACGCCAGCGCGTGCACGCACCGCGCCGCCCCGGCATGGTCGGCCAGCTCGACGAACAGGTCGAACGCCACCCGCAGATGCCGCCGCGCCTCCTCGTGCCGGCCGCTGCGGATGCACCCGCCGGACAGGCCGCGATGCGCCAGCGCCAGCGCCGCCCGGTCCCCGAGCCGCTCGGCCGCACCGACGGCGGCCCGCTGCGTGGCGATCCAGTCCCCCCAGTGCCCGCCCCGGTCGAGATGATCAGCCATCGCCCAGGCCAGCCGCCACGCCTCCCGGTCCAGCCCGCCGGCCACCGCGAGCTGCACGGTCGCGATCAGCGCCGGCCGCTGCTCCTCGAACCACGCCGCCGCCCACGCCCAGCTCTCCGGCGTCGCCCGCGGCCTGGCGAGCCGCTGCCCGGCCGTGTTCCGCGACGGGTCGAGCGCCAGCGCCGCGGCCGTCGCCACCTCGACGTAATGCGCGACCAGACGCCCCCGCGCGGCGGCCCGCTCCACCGCGGTCTCGACGCCCCGGGCGAGGTCCGCCGCATACGCACGCAGCAGGTCGTGCATCCCGAACCGCCCCGGCCGCGCCTCGATCACCAGCTGCGCCCGCACGAGCTCGGCCATCATCGGCCGCACCTCGCCCGGCGGCAGATCCGCCAGCGCCGCCGCGGCCTCGATCCCCAGCTGCGGGCTGGGATGCAGCCCGCTCAGCCTGAACAGGCGTTGCGTCTGCTCATCGAGGCGTTGGTACGACCAGGAGAACACCGTCTCGACGTCGGCCTTCGGATCGTCGGACCGCAACGCGTCGAGCCGGCTGTGTGCGCCGGTGAGATCCGCGGCGATCGCGGCGAGACTGAAGTCCGGATGCAGCGCCGCCCGCGCCGCGACGACGGACAGCGCCAGCGGCAGCCGCGCGCACGCCGCGACGATCGCCTCGACCGCCTCCGGCTCCCGATCCGTCCGTCCAGCGCCGATCCGCCCGGCGAGCAGCGCCCTCGCGTCGCCGGCGTCGAGCAGGTCGAGCGTCACCGGGTACGCCCCGTCGGCACTCACCAGATCCGTGAGCTCCGCCCTGCTCGTGACCAGCGCCAGCGCCGCCCCGGTCCCCGGCAGCAGCGGCCTGACCTGCGCCTCCGCCGAGGCGTTGTCCAGCACGATCAGCATCCTCTTGTCCCGCACGAGCTGCCGGTACAGCCGGGCCCGCGCTCCCCCCTCGGCCGGCACCTGCGCGGGCGGTACACCCAGCAACCCCAACGCGACACCGAGCGCGTCGAACGGGCTGACCGGATCGCTGCCGCTCGACCCGCGCAGGTCCAGGAACAGCTGCCCGTCTGGGAACTGCCCGGCGACCCGATGCGCCCAGTGCACGGCGAGCGCCGTCTTGCCCACCCCCGCGGTCCCCGACACCACGATCGGCCGCCGGCGCCTGGCGAGCAGCTCGTCGAGGTGGTCGAGCTGCCCCTTCCGCCCGGCGAACATCCCCAGGTCCGCCGGCAGCTGCCGCGGCGGATCCGGCTCGGCCGGCTCTTTGTCCAGGTCCTTGTCGCGGCGCGGCTCCTCGCCTCGCGACGCCGCTCGCAGGTCCTCGCCCCGCGACGCTGCCCGCAGCTCCTCGACCCGGTCGCGCGCGGCGGCCAGGGCCCGCTGCTCGCCGGGGGTCGCCCCGAGCAGCCGCACCAGGTCGTCGAACCGGTCCGTCGGCGGCAACACCCGCCCGGCAAGGTATTCCCCGACGATCCCGTGCGACCACCCGGTCCTCGCCGCGATCCGCCGGTACGTCAGCCGCGGCCGCCCCTCCCGCCCGGACTGCCGCAGCCGCAGATCCCGCAGGAGCCGGGCAAGCTGCTCCATGGTGCCGACCGTCGCCGCGTCCTCGCGCATGTCGTCCACTACTGCGATTCCTAACGTCCCGCCCGTGCCGCGAATGCCAGTGTCCCCCGCCTCCGCAACCACCACCCCCTGCTATCACCCGGAAGTGCCACACTCGTATACGTCGATCTCGACCGAACCGGGCGAACCCACCCACCTGACCCGGCCGCTCTCCCCCCCACCCGGGTGGTGCAGTGATCAACGTCATTCCCCAGCGACGCCCCCATTCATGCCTCCCGGGACCGCCGCCGCACCGAAGCCGCGTCCACACCCGCTCGGACGGACCCGCCGCGAAACGACCTCGGGCGCCGTCCCACCCCGGCGTCCTTGATGGAACCTGAGCTGCCGAACCGCCCGGCGTGACGGACCTCGATCGCCCGTGCGGCCGGTGTCGCGTGATGCGGCGGAGGCCGCGCCTACGCCGGTGGTGCCGCCCGGCGTGACGGACTTCGATCTGCCGACCGCGCGTGGGATCGCCCCGCGCCCTCAGGAGCAGTGCCCCCTGGATCGCGCCCGGTGCGGCGACCTCGGTGGCCTCGGGTGGCGTCCGGGTTGCAGTGCCGTCTGGATTGCCATGCCGTCCGGGTCGGGCCGTGGCGGCGTGGTTGTTGTGACGGCAGATTCGCTACGGCGGCCGATGTTGCGGAGGGAGGACCGCGACGGTGCACGAGCATTGCCCGGTGTCGCGTGGTGCAGTGGGGGCCCGATTTGCCGGTGTGGTTGGGATCGCCCGGCGCCTCCAAGGGCGGAGGACGGTCCTGATGGCACCCGGTGTCGGCCGGGTGCGGTTGCCTCGGTGACGTCCGGGTTGCCGTGGCGCCTGGTGTTGCGCAGCGCGTCGAACCGCGATGTTGTCTGATGTTGCCCGGTGCGATCAGGCGCGGTGGCCCTGGATTGCGCCCGGTGTTCGCTGGGCGCGGTGGCCTTGGTGCCGGCCGGATTGTCGTGGCGTCCTGGTTGCGGTGCCGACCAGGGCTGCGGTGCCGGGCCTGGTTTGTGGTGCCGGGCCGGGTTGCCGTGGTGCTGGTGCCGCGTAGCGCGCCGGACCGAGATGGAGCGCCGGACCGAGATGGAGCCGAGCGTTGCCCGGTGCTGCCCGGTGCTGCCCGGTGCTGCCCGGGTTTGCGCGTAGCCGCTCGCCACGGTGCGGACGGGAGCGCCACGGCGCCGAAGGGTGAGCAGCAGCGTCGGCCTGCGCCCCCACCGATCCGCGAGCACGCCGCCGAGTGGGGTGACCCAGCCCGGCGAAGGCAGTGGCGGACCCGGGTCACTGCAGGCGGCGGATCTCCCGAGGCAGCCCG
Organism: Dactylosporangium sp. NPDC051087; assembly: GCF_055586325.1. Lineage (NCBI taxonomy): Bacteria > Bacillati > Actinomycetota > Actinomycetes > Micromonosporales > Micromonosporaceae > Dactylosporangium > Dactylosporangium sp. NPDC051087. Next base: position 469,638 of record NZ_JBVJIJ010000001.1, read on the forward strand.
CGCATCCAAGCCCGCAGCAGCGGAGTGACCGTGCGTGTCAGCGGGCTGGGTGGGGCGTCGTCGATGGGGGAGGTGAGGTGGTCGCCGGCGAAGACGAACGGGTCGATGAGCGGGGTCGGGCGGTGGCGGTCGTGGGTGTCGCTGCGCTCCAGGGCGTCCTCGACCAGGGTGCGGAAGTCGGCGGGTGCGACGTCCTCGCGGATGGCGCGGATGGCCTCGTGGAGGTGGCGGCGGACGCCGAACTGCTGCTCGTGGGCGGGGGAGCCGACGCCGACGAGGAAGGTCAGGTAGGTGCGGGTGAGGCGGCCGTCGGCGCGGTCGAGATAGCACTCGACGGAGCGGGTCCAGCCGGCGCGGGAGACGGAGAAGCCCAGGCCGACCGTGGTGCCGTCGGCGGCGAGGAGGCGGTGGCAGCCACCGGCTCGCTGGGGGCCGGCGAGCTCGGGGGACCACACCGGGCGGCGGGCGCCGGCGGCGACCATGCGCTCGACGGCGGCGGCCGCGGCTGCCGAGACCCGGCCGCCGGCGACGCTGCCCAGGCCGAGGACGACGGCGGGAGCCATCGGGGTGGTGGCGCGCTCGAAGCTGGGCAGGACGTCGGAGAGCAGGACCGCCTCGAGGGTGCCGCCGGCGGTGACGTGGGCCATGGGGTCGCCGATGGTGAGGGCGGCCATGGACACGAAGGCGGCGCCGGCGAACTCGGCGTCGGTGGGGTCGTCGTCGGGGACGAGCGCCGCCGGGCCGCCGAGGATGCGCCGCAGGAGGGGGTCGACGTCGCCGACGACCGCGGCGAACAGGCCCGGTGGGCCGGCCGCGGTCGAAGGCGCGCGCCGGTGCGGCGTGCGGCGGTGGACGGACTGCTGGCGGTGCCTGCGCTTGTGGCTACGACCACGACTCCCCGGACCCATGCCTGCAGTCTGCACCCACCCCCCGACAAAAAATCGGCGTACACACCGTCAATACGTGCCCGGACCAGCGGAAAGAAAAATCATGAGAGTTGGATCAGCAGCGCCGCGAGGTCGGACGGGCGGCTGAGCATGGCCCAGTGGCCGGTGGGGAGTTCGTGAACGCGGTAGTCGCTGCGGTCCAGGCCGGCGAAGAAGGGGTGGTCGCTGTCGATCATCTGATGGACGACCGCCAGCGGAAACGTGGTGCAGATCAGGTCGGTCGGCGGCTGGGCGGTGGACGAGAGCCGCAGCGGCGACAACGCGCTGGCCAGGGGGTGTGGCACGGCGCGCTGGAACATGGCGGGGGTCAGGCCGGCGAACTGCGCCGGATCGTCGGCCGGGTCGAACGACGGCGGCGGGATGAAGACGCCGTCGGTGTCGCCGGGGGGTGACACGTCGGCCTGCGCGACGCCGTCGGGCAGGGGGCCGCTGTCCACGTAGATCACCCGCGCGACCTTGACCCGATCGGCCGCACCGCGGACCGGCAGCCCGCCGTAGCTGTGCCCGACCAGTACCACCTCCGCGGCGTCGCCCACGGCGGCTGTCACCTGCGAGATGTGCGTGTCGAGGGTGGCGCCCGCGGAGAGGTCGAGGTCCAGCGCGGTCACGTCGTGGCCCGCGGCCCGTAGCGGCGCGGCGACCGCGTCCCAGGCCCAACCGCCGAGCCACATACCGGGAACCAGGATGAAGTGCGTCATGCCACGACCGTAGAACCGAAACCGGGCGGATCCCGCCCTGATAAAAAGAGCAGATGTCGACGGGCAAAGTCCTCGCGTTGCTGGAGCTGCTCCAGGCGCAGCCCGGCCTGACCGGCCCGGAGCTCGCCAGAAGGCTGGAGGTCGACGGCCGCACCGTGCGCAGGTACGCCACGACGCTCGTCGACCTCGGCGTGCCCGTACAGGCGGACCGCGGCCGATACGGTGGCTACCGGCTGATGCCCGGCTACAAGCTGCCGCCCCTGATGCTGACCGACGACGAGGCCGTGTCGGTGGTGTTCGGCCTGCTCACCGCCGCTCGGCAGGGCATGCCGGCGCCGGCGGCGCTCGCGAAGGTCGAGCGGGTCCTGCCGGCCAGGCTGAGGGAACGGGTCCAGGCGGTCCGCGAGACGCTCGGCTTCACGAACCTGGAGAAGACGGCGGTGATGCCGCCGGCCGGGCACCTGCTCACCCTCGGTGAGGCCACCCGCGCGCACCGGCGGGTCCGGGTCACCTACCGGTCGTGGAAGGACGAGGACACGGAGCGGGAGTTCGACCCGTACGGCGTCGTCGTCCACAACGGACGGTGGTACACGGCGGGCCACGACCATCGCAGCGGCGAGGTGCGCACGCTGCGGATCGACCGGATCCAGCGCATTACGGGCCTGGACGCGCACTTCACTCCGCCGGGGGACTTCGACCCTGTCGGGCACATCCTCAGCAGCCTCGCGGCGACACCCTTCCGGCACGAGGTCGAGGTGGTGCTCCGGGCCGAGCTCGCGGAGGTCGCCCAGCGCGTCCCGCCGGCGTTCGGCACCCTCGCCGTGCACCCCGGCGGGGTCCTGCTCACGTGCCGCGCCGAGCGCCTCGACGGGATGGCGCGGATGCTGGCCGGGCTCGGCTGGGACTTCACGATCGAGCGCCCCGACGCGCTACGGGAGGAGGTGACGGCCCTCGCGAGAAGGCTGGAGCGCAACGTCAGTCGTGGTTGAGGGCGGTGCTGAGCACCACCATCGCGACCAGGGAGCCGATCGTGAGCCAGACCAGCCGCCACGTGTAGCGGTGGCCGAAGTTGAGCGTCCACCCCGAGCCCTGCCGCTTCGGCACGAACATCGCCGGGTCGTCGGGGTTGACGTAGAAGCTGCCGCGCCACGCGCGTGGATCGGCGCTCATCCCGCGCCCGTCGCCGCCGTCGCGACGCTTCGGAGCCGGGACCGCGACGATCGCAAGGGCGAGGACGGCGACCATGAAGGCGATCGCGAGGAGCTCGGCCAAGGCTGCGTGGTTCACCATTCGAGCGTGCCACCGCTTGTCACGGTTCTTCAAGTGGAACGTGTCAGAAGGTGCGCCCGCTGCACGTCGTTGCCGGACAGGTCGGCCGCCCGGCGGAACGCCTCCCGCGCCTCCGGCTCCCGGCCGAGCCGCCGCAGCAGCTCGCCGCGGACGACGTGGAACACGTGGTAGCCGGGCAGGTCGAGGGCGTCGACGAGGTCCAGCGCGGCGGCCGGACCGGACACCTCGGCCACGGCCACCGCCCGGTTGAGCGCCACGACGGGTGACGGAGCAAGGTGCAGGAGCTGGTCGTACAGGCGGAGAACCTGCCGCCAGTCGGTGCCGGGTCCATCGGTGTGCACGGCGTTGATCGCGGCCTGCAGCTGATAGACACCGGGCCGGTCGAGGGTGAGGCACTGCCTGACGAGCAGGTGGCCTTCGGCGATGAGGCCGTCGTCCCACCGGCTGCGGTCCTGGTCGCGCAGCAGGACGAGCTCGCCGCCGGGACCGGTCCGTGCGGGGCGCCGCGCCTCGATGAGCAGCATCAGCGCGAGCAGGCCGGTGACCTCGGGCTCGGCGGGCATCAGGTCGTGCAACAGGCGGCCGAGCCGGATCGCCTCCGCGCACAGGTCCGCGCGGATCAGCTGTTCCCCGGAGCTCGCGGTGTACCCCTCGTTGAAGATCAGATAGATGACCGCGAGGACGGGCTGCAGTCGTTCGTGGAGCCGTTCGTCCGGTGGCACCCGGTAGGGGATCCCGGCGTCGCGGATCTTCTGTTTGGCCCGCACGACCCTTTGTGCGACGGTCTTCTCCGGTACGAGCAACGCGTGCGCGATCTCCGCGGTGCTGAGCCCGCCGAGCAGCCGGAGTGTCAGTGGCACCTGGGCGGTCATCGACAGTGCCGGATGGCAGCAGGTGAAGATCAGCCGGAGGAGGTCCGGCCCCTCCTCGGCGGGAGCGTGCAGCAGCGCCGCCTCCCGGTGCCGGTCCTCGCGCTTGGCCTCGCGGCGCAGCCGGTCTACGGCGCGGTTGCGGGCGGTGGTGATGATCCAGCCGGCGGGGCTCGGCGGCGGGCCCTGCGCGGCCCAGTGGGTGACCGCCGCGGCGAACGCCTCCTGCACCGCCTCCTCGGCGAGGTCGATGTCGCCGAGCATCCTGACCAGGACGGCGACCGCGCGCCCGTACTCCTGCCGGAACGCCGACTCGACGGGCGTCATCGAAACGGCCGGACCTCGATCGGCAGCCGGGTGGCGCGCATCGCCCTGCCCGCCCACTCGAGGGCCTCGTCGAGGTCGTCGACCGCGATGACGCAGATGCCGCCGAGGTGCTCCTTGCCCTCGGCGAACGGACCGTCACTGACGAGGTCCGGCCGCACGGTGGTCGCCGACGAGGGTGGCAGCAGCCCGCCGGAGAACACCCAGACGCCCGCGTCGCGCATCGCCAGGTCGAAGGCGGCGACGTCCGCGTTGATGACGGCCATCTCGTCCGGCGACGGCGGCTCGCCCTCGCTCGGTTCGATCACGCTGAGCAGGTACTGCGGCATGGTCACCTTTCTACCCGAGGGCCCACGTATTCTTTTCTGCGGCATCTTCACGGAAGGGGTTTCACGTGAGCAGCGAAACGCTGGAGTTTCAGGCCGAGACGCGGCAGCTCCTGCAATTGATGGTCCACTCGATCTACTCGAACAAGGACATCTTCCTGCGGGAACTGATCTCCAATGCATCCGATGCTCTGGACAAGCTTCGCCTCGAGTCGATGATCGACAAGGATCTGGAGGCCGACACCTCCGACCTGCACATCACGCTCGCGGTCTCGGCCGAGGACCGGACGCTGACCGTCCGGGACAACGGGATCGGGATGTCCCGCGACGACGTCATCCAGCTCATCGGCACGATCGCGAAGTCGGGCACGGCCGAGATGCTGCGCAAGATGCGCGAGTCGAAGGACGCCGCTGCGAAACAGGAGCTGATCGGGCAGTTCGGCGTCGGGTTCTACTCGACGTTCATGGTCGCCGACAAGGTCACGCTGGTGACCCGGCGGGCCGGCGAGACCGGCGGCACCCGCTGGGAGTCCACCGGCGAGGGTACGTATGAGATCGAGCCCGTCGAGGACGCGCCGCAGGGCACGTCCGTGACGCTGCACCTCAAGCCCGAGGACACCGACGACCAGCTGCACGACTACGCCGCGGACCACAAGATCCGCGAGATCGTCAAGCGCTACTCCGACTTCATCGCGTGGCCCATCCGCGTGGAGGGCAAGGACGAGCCGCTCAACTCGATGAAGGCGCTCTGGGCGCGGCCCCGCAGCGAGGTCAGCGACGAGGAGTACCACGAGTTCTACAAGCACGTCTCGCACGACTGGACCGACCCGCTCGAGACCATCCACATGAAGGCCGAGGGCACGTTCGAATACGAGGCCCTGCTCTTCATCCCGTCGCGGGCGCCGTTCGACCTGTTCAGCCGCGACGGCAAGCACGGCGTGCAGCTGTACGTGAAACGCGTCTTCATCATGGACGACTGCGAGGCGCTGACCCCGCAGTACCTGCGATTCGTCAAAGGTGTCGTCGACGCGCACGACCTGTCGCTCAACATCTCCCGTGAGATCCTGCAGCAGGACCGGCAGATCCAGGTGGTGCGCCGGCGACTCGTCAAGAAGGTCCTGTCGACGCTGACGGAGCTGCGGGAGTCCGAGAAGTACCGCACCTTCTGGGCCGAGTTCGGCCGGGCGCTCAAGGAAGGCCTGATCGACGACACCGACAACCGTGACACCCTGCTCGACCTGCTCCTCCTGCCGTCGACGGCGTCCAGCGAGCTGACCTCGCTGCGCGACTACGTGTCGCGGATGAAGGAGGACCAGAAGGACATCTACTTCATGACCGGCGAGTCGCGCGCGATGGTCGAGCACTCGCCGCACATGGAGGCATTCCTCGCCAAGGGCTACGAGGTGCTGATCCTCACCGACCCCGTCGACGAGGTGTGGGTCGAGCGGATCACCGAGTTCGACGGCCACCCGCTGCAGTCGATCGCCAAGGGTCAGGTCGACCTCGGCGCCTCGGAGACGCCCGCCGAGCAGCAGGAGGAGTTCGCGCCGCTGCTCACCTGGCTCGGCGAGCAGCTCGAGAGCGACGTGAAGGAGGTGCGGCTCTCCTCGCGGCTCACCACCTCGGCGGCGTGCATCGTCGGCGACGAGCACGACATCACGCCGACGCTGGAGAAGATGTACCGCGCGATGGGCCAGGAGATGCCGCACACCAAGCGGATCCTGGAGCTGAACCCGTCGCATCCGCTGGTGACGGGCCTGCGCTCGGCGCTCGCGGCCGGCGCCTCCGATCTCACGGAGACCGCGGAGCTGCTCTACGGCGTCGCGCTGCTCGCGGAGGGCGGGGAGCTGAAGGACCCGGCCCACTTCACCCGCCTGGTCGCCGACCGCCTGGCGCGGACGTTGTGATGGTCCTGGAGCCCGCGTAGCGGGTGGCCTGATCTGATCCGGCGGCGACGTGCCCGGGCGCGTCGCCGCCGCATCCAGCGACAATATCGAGCCTGATGAATGGTTTTGCCGGCCCGAAGGTGTTCCGAACTGCCTGAACGTGGCCGTCGGAAATTTTGTCGTACCGATGCTGTAGAACTACCGGCGTCAAGGATCATCCGACGCTGGAGGTCATGGCTGTGGACCCTGTGGATGCCGAGCGGCGCTCGGTGATGCCCATCATCCCGCCGGTGAAGCCCCGCAAGCTGGCCAAGGTGCCGTTCGTCGAGCTCGCCGACGGGCGGTTGCAGGGGGTCGTGTCGAGCGGCTCCGACGTGGAGCGGGTCTATGTCTCCTCGATCGGTGCCGGCAGCCACGGGCTGAGCTGCAGCACCAACAACAACCGGCCCTGCGGCGGGCTGCGCGGCTCCTATCCGTGCAAGCACCTGCAGGCGCTGCTCGACGAGGCGGTCCTGCAATATGGCGCCGACCGGGTCGCCCGCTATCTGCGCATCGAGGTCGAGCAGGGCGTGAGCCTGGCCACCGGGCTCCGCGCGCACCACGAGCCGTCCCCGGCGGCGACCGTGTTCAGCAGCTTCCTGCGGCACCTCGCTTATCTGGAGCTGCCCGACACCACGCTGCCCGTGCCCGAGCTGCACTGGTTCCCGTCGGTCGGGGCGGCCCGCTGATGCTTCCCACCCAGCTCAGCGCCCTCCTCGCCGACCCCGCCGCCGGGGTCGGCGAGGCACTGGACCTCGTCTCCTGCGTCGACCAGGGGCTCGTCGACGGACTGGCCCGCGTCGCACCGTCGGCGTTCGACGGCCTCGCCGACGCGTTCTCCGGCAGCCCGCTGCGCGACCGGGTCGCCGAGGCCGTCGGCAAGATCGCGGCGGGATCGATCTCCGACGAGCACCTGCTCGTGCTGGCCGGGGCCCGGTCGGCGCTGTTCGGTGCCGTCCACGACGGCCTGCTGAGCCAGGCCGACACGGCGCTCGGCCGCACCCGGCTGCCGTGGCCCGGCCGCGTGGGGGACGCCGCCACCGCCGGCAACCTGCTGGCGGGCAGCCGGTCCTGGCTGCGTGAGCTCGCCATCACCGGCTGGCGTGGCGTCGACCACGACCTGGTCACCGCCGCGGGGCAGATCATCGCCGCGGCCCTTGCCGAGCCGCGGCTGCGGCGCCTCGCGACCCTGCTCGACGGGCTCGCCGCCGAGCTGCGCGCGTGCAGCCCGATCGCGACGATGGACCGGCTGCCGGTCCGCCGCTGGGGCGACCTGTGGAGCCGCGCGATGCTCCTCACCCACGACGGCGGGCTGACCACCCCGTCCGAGCCGGTCACCGGCCGCCTGCTGCTGCTCGGCGCCGACGTCCACGAGCACGCCACCGCCGTGCAGGTCCAGATCCACGGCATCCTCGAGACGCCGGGCGCCCCGCGGCTGGTGCGCACCAGCGTCGCCGCACCCAAGGTCGACACCATTGTCGGCCCCGCCGTCTGGCGGCTGTTCGCGGCGCATCCGGTGCTGCTCGGCGCGCTCGCGGAGCGGCTCACCCTCGACGTCACCGACATGCCGCTGCTCGACAGCGGCGACCTCGTCTGGAGCGACGCGCGGGCCAAGGCCGGCCCGCAGGCGGACCCCTTCGCCACGGCCCGGGTCCTGCTGCCCACCGCCGCCGCACCCGCGGTGCCGCCGCTGGAGCGCCACCCGGCCCGCCTCGCCGAGCCCGTCCTCGTCGAGGGCTACAAGGCCACCGACGGCGCGTTCACGATCGGCGAGGCGACGATCGCCGTCGACACCACCCGGCTGCCGTCGTGCGGCCCGCTGACCCCGCAGCTCGTCGCCACCTCGCAGGCCTGCATCGGCCTGCTCCGCTGGGACGCCGGCGCCTGGTCGTTGCAGCCGATCGCGGTCCTCACCTCGGCCAAGCGCCAGTCCGTGGCCGTGCACACCACCGACTGGGCGCTCGGCCCCACCGACCCGAAGGTGGTCAAGGCGGCCGCGGCGGCGGGCGACGCGGTCGCCGTCCTGCGCGAGCGGGCCGGAAGGTTGCTGCGCAAATGAGCGACGAGAACCGCCGCCAGGTCCTCTACTGGCGCATGCTGGCCCGCGTCTTCGAGGCCGACGAGCAGCAGGCCCTGGAGTCGGCGAGCCTCGCCATCGTCGAGGACATCGGCCTGCCCGCGGCCCTGCTCGACCCGGGCGTCTCGGTCGACAACCTCGTCCAGCGCCACCCCGACCTCGCCACCGCCTTCGACGGCCTCATGACCCCCGCGGCAGACAACCCGGGCTCCGGCGGCACCGGCAGCAACGGCGGCGGCCCTGCCAACGGCGGCGGTGGCAACGGCGGTGCTTTCGGTCACGGCGGTGGTGGTGACCTCGCTAGCGGCGCTCCTGGCAGCGGCGGTGGGTCCAGCACCGTCACCGTCCACGCCGGCGGCAGCGGCGGTTCGCCCGGCGGCGGTTCGCCCGGCGGCGGTGTCGCCGGTGGGGACAGCCGCAGTGACGAGGTGCGGCGGGCCGCGCTGGTGTCGAAGCTGCTCATCAACGTGTTCGCCACCGGCAGCGGCAACGTGAGTGCCACCCAGCTGGCCAACTGGCAGGCCGACGCGGGTTGGTTCGAGCGGGCGCTCGGGATGGATCCGGGCGAGCTGCGCGGCAGGCCCAACTCGGGCGGCCTCGCCGGGGTGCTCGGCGGCCTCGAGGGTGACCTGGTCAAGCGGATGCACCTGCGCGAAGTGCTCGCCAACCCGGCCCTCGCCAAGCAGCTCACCCCGAGCATGTCGCTCATCGAGCAGCTGCTGCGGGACAAGGACAACCTGTCGGGCGTCGCGCTCGCCAACGCGAAGGCGCTGATCCGCAGGTTCGTGGACGAGGTCGCCGAGGTGCTGCGCACGCAGGTGCAGCAGAGCAGCGCCGGGGTCATCGACCGGTCGGTGCCGCCGAAGCGGGTCTACCGCAACCTCGACCTCGAGCGCACCATCTGGAAGAACCTGACCAACTGGAGCCCTGAGGACGAGCGGCTCTACGTGGACCGGCTCTTCTACAAGCAGACCGCGAAGCGCACGACGCCGGCGCGGCTCATCGTGGTGGTCGACCAGTCGGGCTCGATGGTGAACGCGATGGTCAACTGCACCATCCTCGCCTCGATCTTCGCCGGGCTGCCGAAGGTGGACGTGCATCTCATCGCGTATGACACGCGGGCGCTGGACCTGACGCCGTGGGTGCACGACCCGTTCGAGGTGCTGCTGCGCACCCGGCTCGGGGGCGGCACCGACGGCACGGTCGCCATGGCGCTCGCGCAGCCGAAGGTCGCCGACCCACGCAACACCGTCGTCGTGTGGATCTCGGACTTCTACGAGTCGCAGTCGCAGCCGCTGTTCGACTCGATGCAGGCGATGCACCGCTCAGGGGTCAAGTTCATCCCGGTCGGCTCCGTCAGCAGCGGCGGCCAGCAGAGCGTCAACCCGTGGTTCCGCCAGCGGTTCAAGGATCTCGGTGCGCCGGTGCTGTCCGGCCACATCCGCAAGCTCGTCACCGAACTCAAGAACTTCCTCGCATAGGAGACCGACATGACCGACGACATGCTGCGCGCCCCCGCCGAGGTCAAGTACGCCGAGGAGCTCGACTGGCTCGAGTCGATCGACGACGGGCCGAAGCCGTTCTCGTGGCGGCTCAGCCCCAAGATGGTCCGCCTGTTCGTGCTCGGTTCCGAGCGCGCCGACGGCCTCGACCGTGAGGTGTCGCAGAAGTGGTTCGGCGACAGGAGCTTCGTCGAGCGCAGCATCGTGACGCTCGCCTCCGACCGTGGCCTGCTGCTCATCGGCGACCCGGGCACCGGCAAGAGCTGGCTCGCCGAGCTGCTGTCCGCCGCGATCTCCCGCAACTCGACGCTCGTCGTGCAGGGCACCGCGGGCACCACCGAGGACCACATCAAGTATTCGTGGAACGTCTCGATGGTCATCGCGAAGGGCCAGTCCCGGGCGTCGATGATCCCGTCGCCGATCATGACGGCGATGGAGCGCGGCGTCATCGGCCGGTTCGAGGAGCTGACCCGCTCGACCAGCGACGTCCAGGACGCCCTGATCTCGATCCTGTCCGAGAAGTACGTGTCGATCCCCGAGCTCGACGACGACAACATCGTGTTCGCGCAGCCCGGCTTCTCGATCATCGCGACGGCCAACAGCCGCGACCGCGGGGTCAACGACCTGTCGTCGGCGCTGAAGCGGCGGTTCAACTTCGTGCGCATCCCGGTCGTGACCAACAAGCGCAGCGAGGCGGAGATCGTGCGGTTCCGCACGACCGAGCTGCTGCGGCGGCACCGCATCGAGCTCGACGTGCCGCCCAACCTGCTCGACATCCTGTTGCAGAGCTTCGCCGACCTGCGCACCGCGGCGGCGTCGGCGACCAGCGACGACGAGAAGCTCGAGTCGGCGCTGTCGACCGCCGAGCAGATCGGCGTGCTGGAGGACGCGATCCTGCACAGCACGTTCTTCGGCGACCGGACCCTGCGCGCCCAGACGCTCGCCGGTTCGCTGGTCGGCTCGCTCGCCCGGCGTACCCCGGAAGACCTCGCGATCCTGAACAAGTACTGGCACGGCGTGGTCGAGCCGCGCAGCAAGCAGGACGGTGGGGAGTGGCCGGCCTTCCTCGAGGGCGGCCGCGAGGCGATCGCCACCTTGTCATGAGTGAGCCGTTCGGGGCGCTGCGGCAGCAGCTCGTCGAGGCGGCGACCGCGTTCGCCGGCTCGCCGGGCGCCGTGCCCGGCATCCTCTCCGGGATCGTCGACGACGTCGACCGGGCGCTGCGCGAGGAGCTGGAGATCTTCCCGGTCTGCCACCACTCGCCGGCGTCCGCCCTCGCCATGGTCCGCAGGCTGCATGAGAAGCAGCCCACGGTGATCTACCTGGAGCTGTGCGAGGACCTCACCCCGCTGCTGACGGAGCTGCGCAACTGCCGGCTGCCGGTGGCGCTGCAGGCGTTCGCGTCCGACCTGGACACGTTCCCCAAGGACTGGGGGCCGCTCAGCGTCATCGCGCCCATCACCGAGGCGTCGGCCGAGTATCAGGCCATCGCCTATGCGCTGGACACGCCCGGCGTCGAGCTCGTGCTCGTCGACCGCTCCACCGACCACGTCTTCCAGTGGCAGCCGCGCACGGACAGCGCCGCGGCCGAGGGCGAGCCGGCGGACGCCGACGCGGCGGACGAGGACGACGCCGGGGCGCTGCACGGCGACGCGGTCGGCATCGAGATCGGCGACCTGCGGCCGCGCTTCGCCGAGCTCGAGGCGCACCTGCTGCACCACGGCAAGGTGCGGCACTGGTCGGAGTGGTGGGACCAGTATGTGGAGCAGCCGCTCGTCGACGCCGACTACGCGACGTACCGGCAGGTCATGGTGCTCATCGGCAGCCTCTTCCGGCGGCTGGCGCCCAGCAGCGCCGAGCGGGTCACCGTCGACGAGGACCGTGAGCGCTACATGTGGACCCGCATGCGGGAGCATCTCGCCACGTCCGGCGTCGACCGGGCCGACTGCCTGTACGTGTGCGGCGCCTTCCACGCGGCCAGCCGGGTCGAGCAGTTCGGCACCGGGCCGGACGCGGCGCCGTTCGAGATCACCCCGCGCACCGCGACGAAGTGGCTCTACGGTCTGATCCCGTCCAGCCACTCCGCCATCGAAGGCCAGTTCGGGCTCGCCTCGGGCTCGGTGTCGATCGCCGCGGCGACGTGGGCGAAGGCGGTCAGCCGGACGAAGCTCGCCACCTTCCAGCTGGAAGGCCAGCGGGGCAGCCGGAAGCGGGCCGCGCAGCCGGCCGCGGCGGCGGTCGGCGCCGCCCCGGTCGCCGACCAGCTGACCCAGTTCCTGGCCAGCCCGCCCGACCTGCACGGGTTCGACGAGGAGGAGCTGCTCGGCTGGTGCGTCGACATCGTCCGGCTGGCCCGCCGCAACGGCTACCTGGCCAGCACCGCGGACGCGATCGCCGTCTTCGAGACCTCGATCCTGCTCGCCGGGATGCGCAACCGGGCCCGGCCCACGCCGTACGACTTCCAGGACGCGGCGGTCACCTGCATCGAGAAGGACGTGACGCCGGGCAGGCGGGACGTGCGCCGGCTCTGCGAGATCCTGCTCGGCGGCGACCGCGTCGGCCAGGTCGGCTACGACGCCCTGCCGCCGCTGGCCCGCGACGTCTACGACCGGCTCACCCCGATCGGTCTCGACCTGCGCAAGAGCACGGTCCAGCGGGCACTGCTCGACCTCAACGGCCGGCCCGAGCTCGGGCCCTGCTCGCATCTGCTGTGGATGCTGCGGTACCTGCTACCCGACGGCGCCGTCCGGCCGATCATGGGCGCACGGCGGCTCGGCGAGCAGTCCATCCAGGAGAGCTGGGATCTTGCGATCGGCAGGCACCAGCGGTACATCATCGAACTCGGCTATGAGGGTGTCACCGTCGAGCAGGTCGTGGAGCGCAGGCTCCGGCGGTCCGTCTACGCACCCGACGCGACCGCGGCCGTCGCCCTGCGCGCGGTCGAGGACTCGATCCTGTTCCTCGGCAGCCGCAGGTTCACCGACGAGCTCGGCGCGCGGGCGGTCGAGCTGCTCGCCGCCGAGCGCACCGTCGACGACGCACCCGACGTCCTGCGCCGCATCCGCCGGCTCCTCGCGCACTACCGCGCCACCGAGCCGGAGCTGCCCGCGTGGTGCGGCTCGTTCGTCACCGCCGGCTACGCGCACTACTGCACCCTGCTGCCGACGGCGTTCGTGGACGACGAGACCGGCGTACGGCAGGTCGGCGCGATGCTCGGCTTCCTCTTCACCATGGAGGGCCTGGCGCTGTCGCTGGGCTGCGACCGGGCCCAGCTCGAGCTCGCCGTCCGGCAGTCACACCCCGAGTCGCCGGCGAAGGTCGCGCTGCTGTGGGCCGCGCAGCACCAGCTCGGCCTGCTGCCGCTGGCGGACCTGCGGGCCAGGTGCGCCGAGCTGCTGCGCAACCCGCTCGTCGTGCCGACGTTCCCGCAGTACCTGAGCGGCTTCGTCCAGGCGCTGGAGCCGGTGCCGAAGCTGGCCGCGTTCGTGGTCGAGGTGATGTCGGACGCGTTCGCGCACCTGCCCGACCCGGTCCTGCTGCCATGGCTCCCGACGCTCATCACGACGCTGCGCGACCAGGCGGGAGAGCTGGTCCCGCTCCTGATCCGCGAGGCGGGCCGCACCTTCCCCGCCACCCTGCCCGCCGTCGACGCCTGGGTCCCGCCATGGGCCGCCGGCGTGGGAGGACCGGGCGCCGCCGGGTCGGGCTCCAGGGCCGTCAGTGGCGCAGCCGGGGAGGGGTCCGAGCGGCGGGAAGCGGCGGTGCCGGTGATGCGGCTGCTGGCCGGGCACCCCTCGGCCTGCGACGCGGTCGCCGAACTGCTGGGAGTCGCCGGCGACGGTGCGGCCGGCCCCGGCTGGCTCGACCTCGATGTGCCCGTGGCAGCCTCCGGCACCGGGCAGTCCGCGGTGCGGAGCCTGCTCGCCGCCCACCCCGAGACGGCGGAAGCCTTGGAGGCGCTGCTGACGGTGGGATAGCCGCCGCGAGGCCAGGTGTTCCGCATGAGGGCAGGGTCCTTCATGCGGAACGCCGCCACGGGCGCCGCCACGACCAGGCCCGGCGGCCAGGCGCGGCACTCCGGCCGGGGCGGGAAGCGGCAGCGGGAAGCAGGCGGTGCCGAAGTAGCCGCGGCGCGGGCAGGCGGTGCCGGGGTAGCGGTTGTGGGGCCGGCTGGGGTTAGAGGTGGCCGCGTTGGCGGCTGGGCGGTGCCGGGGTGACGGCGGTGGAGGCCAGGCGGCGCAGGTGGGACCAGGCAGCGCCGGCGGGACCAGGCGGTGCCGGGGTAGCGGTTGTGGGGCCGGCTGGCGCCAGAGGTGGCCGCGCTGGCGGCTGGGCGGTGCCGGGGTGACGGCGGTGGAGGCCAGGCGGCGCAGGTGGGACCAGGCAGTGCCGATGGGACCAGGCAGTACCGCGGGCCCCAGGCAGTGCCCGGGTAGCGGTTGTGGGGCCGGCTGGGGTTAGAGGTGGCCGCGTTGGCGGCTGGGCGGTGCCGGGGTGACGGCGGTGGGGGTCAGGCGGTTTCCAGGTAGCGGCGGGCGGCGGTGAAGCGGCCGGCGGCGAGGTCGGCCTCGGAGAGCCAGAAGGAGACGTTGACGACCTCCCCCCAGGCGGTGCCCGGCTCGGCTTCGAGCTGCAGCAGCGGGCGGAGGCCGGGCAGGTGCAGGAACGCGTCACGCTGCCAGCCGAGGACCTGGTGGCGGGGTGGCCGGCCGGCGGCGTCCTCGGCGAGCTCGCGGGCGTTCATCGCGCCGACCGGATCGGTGGTGAAGGCGTCGTGGAGGGCCGGGGCGTCGTACGGCGGGACCGAGGCGACCCGGGCGGCGGCGAGGTGCAGCGGCGGGACGACCTGCACGCCGGGCGGGGCCGGGCGGGGCGGCAGACCGGCGGGGACGTGCAGGACCCGGCAGCCGCTGTCGGGTGACTCGCCGGTGGTGAAGGACTCCTCGTGGAAGAAGAGCAGCTCACCGGTGCGCGGCAGGGTCCACGTCTCGGGCAGCAGGCCGGCGAGGTCGGCGCATTCGAGGCGGGCGAGCAGGGCCATGGGGCTGCCGGCGTACGCGGGCCAGTCGGTCCCGTCGGGCAGCCCGGGCAGCCCGCCGTAGCGGTGCGACCGGGTGGCGACCGCTGCCGGGATCACGGTGAGCGAGGCCGCCGGCTCGATCAGGGACTCGAACAGGTGCATACGTGATCCTCGACAAGACACAGGCAAGACACCGACACCGACTCAGACACCAACTCGGACACCAACTCGGACAACGACAGAGACACCGACAAAAACGACAGCGGAAAAGCAGAACTGGCATCGGGACTTTAGCGTGGGACGCATGGATGCCTCGGCGATTGCGGTGAGCGTCGTCGTCTGTTTCGGCGCGGCGGTCGCGCTGATCGTCGTCGCGGCGGTGGTGTCGGCGCGGCGGGAGCGGGCGCGGCGGGACGCGTTGCGGCTCTGGGCGAAGCACAACGGCTGGCAGGTCGTGGAGAGGCCGCAGGTCGACTGGGGGCGGCGGATGCCGGGCAGGAACCGGCGGGGCGTGTCGCTCGCGCTGTTCGGCACGGTCGGCGGGCACCCGGTGAGCATCGCCGATTATTCGTACACGACGTCGTCGACCTCGACGGACGCCAATGGGGCGACGCAGACGACCACGACCACCCATCACCACGTCGCGGTGGTGGTGCGGTTACGGATGCCGCGGCCGACGGTGGCCGTGCACCGGCGTGGCGGCGGGTCGAAGTTGTGGCGGTCGCTGTTCGGCGACAAGGCGACCGCGATCGGCTATGAGGCCTTCGACAGCGCGTACCGGGTGAACGCGAGCGACCCGAGCCTGGTCAGGGCGGTGATCGGCGGCCCGCTGGTCGCGGAGCACGTCGCCGGGCGGCTGCCGGACTGGAGCGTGGAGGGCAACGAGCTGCTGACCTTCCAGCAGGGCCGGATCGGCGCGCCGGAGCGGATTCCCGCGCAGATCGGGCCGCTGCTACGGGTCGCCGACCTGCTGGAGCATCACGCGAGCACCTAGGCCGAGTCGTAGCGGGCCTGCGCGGCGGAGATCGCCGGCATCTCGGCCTCCACGAGGTCGATCAGCTCCAGCAGCTTGGTGGCCACCCTGCGGCCGGGGTCGGTGAGGCTGTATTCGACGCGGGGCGGGATGGTGCTCTGCACCGTGCGCACGACCAGGCCGTCGCGCTCCAGGGCGTGCAGCGTCTGCGACAGCATCTTCTCGCTCACGCCGTCGACGCGGCGGCGCAGCTCGTTGAACCGGTGGGTGCCGTCCAGCAGCGCCGCCATGGACAGGATGCCCCAGCGTCCCGCCACCGTGTCCATGACCGGGCGGGACGTGCAGTTCCTGGCGAAGACGTCGAAGACCAGCCCCTCGTACGACATGAGACAACGGTAACTCAAGGTTTGCACTTTCTATAAGTTAGTGCTTACTTTGAGAGAGTAACCAGGACGAGGGAGTTCTCATGACCATCACCGTCACCGGCGCCACCGGCCAACTGGGCCGCCTGGTCGTCGACGGGCTCCAGCAGCACGGCATCACCGCGGTCGCCGCGGTCCGCGACACCACGAAGGCCACCACCAAGAGCGTGCACGCCGACTACGACCGGCCGGAGACGCTCGTGCCGGCGTTCGAGGGCACCGACAAGCTGCTGCTCATCTCCGGCAGCGAGACCGGCAAGCGGATCGCGCAGCACCGGGCCGTCGTCGACGCCGCCGTCAAGGCCGGGGTCGGCCACATCGTGTACACGAGCATCACCAGCGCCGACACGTCGAGCAACCCGCTCGCGCCCGAGCACAAGGCGACGGAGGACCTCATCGTCGCGTCGGGGCTGCCGTACACCTTCCTGCGCAACAACTGGTATTTCGAGAACTACGCGGGCAGCCTGCCGGCCGCGCTGGAGCACGGCGTGATCCTCGGCGCCGCCGGTGAGGGCCGGATCGCCGCCGCGACCCGCGAGGACTTCGCCGCCGGTGCGGTGGCGGTGCTGACCGGTGAGGGGCACGCCGGGAAGGTCTACGAGTTCGGCGGCGACGCGACCATGTCCATGTCGGACCTGGCCGCCGAGGTGACCGCGCAGTCCGGCACCAAGGTCGCCTACCAGGACCTGCCCGAGGCCGACTACGCGCAGGCACTGATCGGGTTCGGGCTGCCGGAGGGGTTCGCCCGCGTGCTCGCCGCGGCCGACACGTCGATCGCGAACGGTAGCCTCGACCTGGTCAGCGGCGACCTGTCCCGCCTGACCGGCCGCCCGACCACCACACTCGCCGAAGCGGTGGCGAAGGCACTGCCGAAGAAGTAGGGAACGCGACGGCGCCCCGGTGCGTGTACGTGCTGTGAGGACGCCAGTGATGACAGCCGCACCGCCCGGCGACTTCGAGTCGTTCTACCGGGCCGAGGCGGACCGGCTCTACCGTGCGCTCGCCGTGACACTCGGCGACGCGCATCTCGCCCGCGACGCCGCGGACGAGGCGATGGCACGCGCCTACGCCCACTGGGGCCGGGTCCGTGACCACGACAACCCTGGCGGATGGGCGTTCCGCGTCGGACTCAACTGGGCCACCTCCTGGTGGCGCAAGGTCCGGCGGGAGCGCCCATTGCCGTGCACGGACACGGCCAACGGCGTGAAGGAGGGGCCGGACACGCATGCCGGGGCGCTCGCCGCCCTGCGCCGGCTGCCGCTGCCGCAGCGCGCCGTGATCGTCTGCCGGGTCCTGCTGGACCTGTCGACCGTGGAGACCGCCACCGTGCTCGGCATCGCCGAGGGCACGGTCAAGAGCCGGATGGCGCGCGGCCTCGCCGAGCTGCGCCAGACCCTGGGCGAGGAGCAGCAATGACCACCGACGACATCAAGGACACCGTGCTTCGGGCCGCTGCGGCGGTACCGATGAAAAGCTCGGACCTGGAAACCGTGCTCAGACGGCACCGGAGCAACCGCCGGCGCCGCCGAGGTGCCGCGGCGCTGGCAATGGTGGCGGCGGTAGCGGGGGTGGCCGCCGCGACGGTGACGCTGGCCCCGGAGAAGAGCCGGGAACCGCAACAGGTGCAGCCCGGTCAGACGCAGACGGCGGTCAAGGCCGAGCGGATCAGGCTCGACGCCGGCCCGATCCTGGGCCCGAACAAGTCGGGCGACTACGCCACCGTGCCTGACGTCCGGGCGCTGCTGGAGCTCGGCGACAGTGCGGGGATCGTCACCACCCCGGTGCCGGCCACCGCGGTCGACGACATCCGGTCCTGGATCCCGCTCGGCGACGGCCGTTCCGTGGTGCTGGGCGGCAAAGACCTCCGCCCCGGCGAGCAGCGCGAGGACGGCCCCGACGTCACCGGCTACGCGATCCGCCTCCTGGTCCTGGCCCCGGGCGGCCAGGTCACCCAGCAGCGCGAGGTCCGGGTGCAGGGCGAGGACGTCCAGCTCCTCGGCGCGACGGAGACCACGGCCTACCTGTACCGGACCCCCGGCCGCGTCATGGCGCACGACCTCGCCACCGGCGCGGAGCGCCGCCTCGACGTCCAGGCGCCCGACCCGCAGACGCACGGCATGGTGATCCAGGGCGACCTGCTGATCTCCGTCCGGCTGGACTCCTGCGACCTGACGGCGGTCAGCCTCGACGGTGGGAAGGCGCTGTTCGGTGCGCAGTTCTCCACCTGTACCGGCATGCCGGCCATGCGGCTGTCGCCCGACGGCCGGACGCTCGCCGTCGCGATGAGCGACAACGCCGGGACGGTGCGCGTCGCGATGATCAACGTCGCGACTGGCAGCGGCTACGTGTTGCAGGTGGGCGAGGGACAAGGCGTGCTCGGCGTCGGCTGGGCCGGCGGCACGGTGCGGGTCGCCTGGGTGCGCCTGCCCGCACCGGGCGGGCACCCGTTGAGCGAATCGATCCAGGTCGCTGACATCCCGTAGCCCTGTCATCCGACCGGCCGGGGTTCGCGGCAACACCTCATGCTCCCGCCGAGGGGGTCGATGGCAGGCACGTCGCGGTCACCGACCCCTGAGGAGCACGGATGCGCCCTGGATCACAGAAGATCGTCCGCACAGCCTTCGGCCTGTTGATGGCGGTGGGTGGCTCGCTCGTCGCGGTGACCCCCGCCGCCGCGGCCACCACCCCGTCGGTGCTGCCGCACGCCGTCGGCGGGTTCACCGCGCCGACCACCCGGGTCGCCGCGAAGGCGAAGATCGGCGTGTCGGCGGCGCTTCCGGACAGCGCGACGCTGAAGGCCAACCTCCCGGCCGTCGGCGACCAGGGCCAGATCGGCTCGTGCGTGGCCTGGACCATCGCCCATTCGCTCATGGGCTACTACGCGAAGCGCGACGGCGCCGTCGGTGCCCCGTACGCGCCGCTGTACCTCTACATGCGCGCGGTGCAGAAGGGTGGCGCGCCGAACGCGGGTCTGGTGCCGGAGAAGGCACTCACGGAGGCCGCCACCAACGGCGTCGACACGCAGGACGACTACGTCCAGGGCACCACCAACTACTCGGTCCCGCCGACCGCCGCGGAGATCGAGAACGCCAAGAACTACAAGGTCGCCAAGTGGACGACGCTGTGGACCGGCGCCAACCAGGGCAACGCCGGGCAGCTCGCGGTGGAGACGGCGATCGCCGCCGGTTCGCCGGTCGCCATCGGCATGCCGGTCTACAAGGACTTCATGTACCTGACCGGCAACAGCCTCTACAAGACGACCACCGGCACCAACCTCGGCGGCCACATGGTCACCGCGTACGCGTACGACGCCGAGGGCGTGTGGATCCGCAACCAGTGGGGCACCGCGTGGGGCGCCGCCGGCGACGCGCACCTCGCGTGGGCGTTCGTCAACACCAGCGTGCAGGCCGCCTACACCGTCAGCGGCGTGACCACCCCGTCGAAGGTCACCGTGCCCCGGCCGTCGGTGTCGACGCTGTCGCAGGTCCGCGGCCCGATCACGGGCGGCACCGAGGTCACGATCACCGGCGGCAACCTGGCCGGCGCGACGGCGGTCAAGTTCGGCGAGACCGTGGCCCAGTTCCGCAAGGTCGAGGCGAACGGGGTCACCACCCTGGTCGCCACGTCGCCGCCGCACGCCAAGGGCGCCGTGGACGTGACGGTGGCCAACGCCGCCGGGGTCAGCACGCTGAACTCGCAGGCGCGCTTCCTGTACCAGCCGCCGCTGCCGGTCGTGACCAGCCTCAGCGCGGCGAGCGCCAGCACGGTCGGTGGCACCGTCCTCACCATCACCGGCGCGAACCTCGACGGCGCGACCGCGGTCCGCATCGGCGCCAACGCCGCCACCAACGTCAAGGTCATGACGCCGACCTCGGTCGCGTTCACCGTGCCGCCGAAGCTCACGCCCGGCATCTACGACGTCACGGTGGTGACGCCGTCCGGCACCAGCGCGACCGTCGCGGCCGACAAGCTGGCGATCGTCAACCCGCCCGCGCCGACCGTCGCCTCGCTGAGCGTGACCAGCGGGCCGACCTACACCACCACCCCGGTCGTCGTCACCGGCACCAATCTCGGCGGCGTCACGGCGGTCAGCGTCGGCGGCGTGAGCGCCCTGTACCAGCGGGTCTCCGACACCCAGCTGAAGGTGACGATGCCGGTGCACGCGGCCGGTCAGGTGACCGTGCGGATCACCACCGCCGGCGGCACCGTCGAGGGCACCGCCGCGCCGTTCACCTACGTCGCGCCGCCGGCGCCGACCGTGGGCGCGGTGACCCCGTCGACCGGCGGCACGAAGGCGTGGACGACGGTCGAGGTCTCCGGCACCAACTTCATGACCGTGGACCGGGTGCTCTCCAACGGTGCGAACGTCTCCTTCGTCAAGCTGTCGGACACCAAGCTCAAGGTCTACCTGCCGCCGCGCCCCGCGGGCGCCGTCCAGGTCCAGGTCATCACGAAGGGTGGCACCAGCGCAGCTGCCACGGCGTCGACCTTCACCTACAAGGTCTGACGCGGTTGAGGGGGAGGGCGCGACGCGCCCTCCCCCTCAATGCCGGACGGTCAGATGCGCGAGGTGAACGTCGACAGCCAGCGGTCGCTGACCGGCGCTCCGGCGTTGGTGAAGCAGGCGATGGTCACCAGCGCGGTCCCGCCGGCGTCGCTCCACAGCTTCTCCAGGCCGCAGTAGTTCGACGTGTCGCCGAACGCGGTCACCTGCGAGTGCGTCTCCTTCTGGTGCAGGTCCGGATACTTGATGACCATGCCGCCGATGGAGTTGAACCCGAAGCCGTAGACGCTGTTGAAGTTGGTCTGCCCGGCGAACGCGTTGGAGACGTAGCCGAAGTACGCCGGCACGTTCGCGGTCACCGCCCGCTGCCGGTGGAACGAGGCGACGAACTCGGAGTCCATCAGGGCGCCGGTGGCGGGGTTGTAGCAGGCGACCAGCGCGATGACGTCGGTGCCCGACCAGGTCCAGCGGGCCACCTTGCAGCGGCGGGCCTGCGCGTTGGGCTGGACGGCGGTCACCTGGATGTTCCCGGACTGCGCGCCGAGCGAGCCGACGCCGGAGAAGCGCACCGTGTAGTAGCCGGGCGACGACGGGCTGACGCTGACCGGTCCGCCGGTGGAGTTGTACTGCTGCACGATCGCGCCCAGCGAAGTGGACTGCACGGACGCGTAGGTGTTCGCGGCGGGTACCACGCCCGAGCTCAGCGTCCAGAGCACCGTGAACGGCGTGTCGATGGGCACGCCGCCGGGCTTGAAGCATTGGACTTCGACAATCTCGTCGACGCCGGAGATGTTCCAGCGGACCGCCTCACAGAAGCGGCCGTCGGGGTTCACCGCGGTGACGTGCGGGATGCCGCGGGAGGAGGCGACGCCGATCTGCGGGAAGCGCACCAGGTAGCGGCCGGTGGTCACCTTGATCCCGTCGGCCCAGGCGGCCGGGGCGAAGGTCTTCCAGCTGCCCCACTGGTAGTTCATGGGCAGGGTGTTCCACACCGTGATGGTGGGGTCCTTCACGTACGCGAAACCCCAGCGGTCAGGAGTGGCGGCCTGCGCGGGGACGGAGGGGAGGAGGAGGGCTGCCGTCACCATGGCGGTGGCGACGGCGAGCAGTCTTCTGAGCATCCGTGCTCCAATCGATGTTGGTCGATGCCGACGTAACCACTGTGCCGTTGGTTGCACGGAAACGCTGTCGTGTTCAGTACATTTCCTCACCCGGGTGAATCGTTTGACGGGGCATCGCCTCACCCGAACGACCGCTACCCTTTGCCGGACTTCGATCCTTGCTGGGGGTGGACCCGGATGCGACGAATCCTTTTCGCGGTGGCTGCGGCCGGTGTACTGAGTGCACTGGGCGCCTGCACGGCGTCGGGCGCGGAGGAGGTGCGCACTCCCGGCCTCGCCGACCGGGGCGTCACGATGACGACGGTGAAGCCGACCCGCCAGGACCTGGCCAACAAGGTGAGCCTGACCGGCAAGGTGCAGCTGAGTCCCACGTTCGGCCTGGTCGCCCCGATCGACGGGGAGATCCGCTATCTCGACGTCAAGGCGTCGACGAGCACACCGACCAAGCCCACCAAGGTCGCCAACATCTGGGCCGGCGGCAAGGCCACGCCCATCGAGGTGCCCGCCGGCGCCACGTTCAGCGGCCGGCTCGTCGACGACCGGTCCAAGGTGACCGTCGGCATGCCGATCGTCTCGGCGAAGCAGGCCGGCTACGGCGTCGTCGCGGACATCGACGGATCGCAGGCGTACCAGATCTCGGACAAGCTCGAGTCGGTGCAGGCGCAGATCAAGAGCGGCCCCGGGCCGTTCCCGTGCACGGTCCTCGGCACGCTCGCCGCGCTGCCCGCCGGCACGATCCCGGAGCCGGTCACCCCGACAGCGAATCCGTCGGCGCAGCCCACGGCCGCCCCGCCGAGGGTCGTCGGCCAGCAGCAGCAGCCCTCCGAGCCGACGGGCATGCGCCTGGTGTGCGTACCGCCGGCCGACGTCAAAGCGATCAACGGCGCCGCAGCGACCGTCGAGGTGATCACCGCCCGCGTCGCGAACGCCCTCGTCCTGCCCGTCGAGGCGGTCGCCGGCTCGCAGGGCAAGGGCAAGGTCGACGTCATCAAGCCCGACCAGTCGAAGGAGACGGTCGAGGTCACGCTCGGTCTCAGCGACGGGAAGGTCATCGAGATCAAGGGCGGCCTCACCGGCGACGAGACCGTCGCGGTCCCCGGCCCCAACCTGCCGGCCGCCAAGAACCAAGAGCCCATGCCCGGGTTCAGCAAATGAACCCGCTCATCGAGATGCAGGGCATCACCAAGACGCTCAAGGGCCAGCAGGAGCCGCGGTTGATCCTCAACGGGGTCGACCTGACCGTCGAGCCCGGCGAGAGCGTCGCGATCCTCGGCCGCTCCGGCTCCGGCAAGAGCACCCTGCTGAGCCTCATCGGGCTCTTCGACCGGCCGGACGGCGGGCAGTACTTCATGGACGGCCGCGACCTGGCCCGCATCCCCGAACGCAAGGCTGCCGCCCTGCGCAGCGCCCGGTTCGGCTTCGTCTTCCAGCGATTCTTCCTGCTCAAGCACCTCACCGCCGCGCAGAACGTGGCGATGGCGCTGGTCAACGGGCAGGGCTGGCTGCCGCGAAGGCACCGCCGGGCCCGGGTCATGGAGGCGCTCGACCTGGTCGGTATCGCCCACCTGGCCAAGCAGCGGCCGGCCAAGCTGTCCGGCGGCGAGCAGCAGCGTGTCGCGGTGGCCCGGGCGCTGGTGCGGCAGCCGAAGCTGCTGCTCGCCGACGAGCCCACCGGGGCGCTGGACACCGAGACGGGCAACCTCGTCATCGAGGTCATGCGCGCCGCCACCGACCGCGGCTGCGGGCTGATCCTGGTCACGCACGACCATGCCCACGCGGCGAAGATGCAGCGCGTGCTGTCCCTGACCGACGGGGTACTCACATGATCAGGCTTTCGGGCAGACTCCGCTCCGCGCTGATCATCGGTGCGCAGGGCATCCGGTCGCGGAAGCTGCGCACGTTCCTGTCGATGATCAGCCTGTTCCTCGGCGTGCTGGCGGTCGTCACCGTCCAGGCGGGCGCGGAGACGGCGAAGACCCTGCGCCTTGCCGACCTGGAGCTGCACGTCGGCAAGGACGGCACCCGGCAGCTGTACGTACCGTCGATGGCGGACGCGATGGACGCCGCCCTCACCACCGTGGCCGGCCGGCCCGGCGTCGTCGGGATGATGAGCTACCAGGCGATCATCGGCGAGCCGAACGTGCTGCCGATCAACCAGGGCGCCGCACCGTTCGACAACACCGACGGCGGCTACTACGGCCCGGGCATGCAGGTCTACTGCGACCCGATGACCGGCGCGTGCCGGCCCATGGAGCCCGAGGCACAACAGCCCAGGGGCCAGGCGGTGGAGCTCGTGCTGCAGGGCCTGACCGGCGACATCCGGCAGTTCCGCCCGTTCCGCCCGGTCGCCGGCGACTGGCTCGACTTCGGCGGCGACCCGTCCTACTCACCGCGGCTGGTGCTCAACAAGGAGGCGGCGAAGGGCTTCAGCCGCTACCGGATCCCCGCCGAGATGCGGGTCGAGGGCGCGACCGCCAACCCGACGCCGCGCATCGTCGGTGTCATCGACGACGGCAACTCCCAGCCGACCGCCTACGTGCGGGTCGACGAGATGCGCAACTGGATGCCGAAGCCGGTGGCCAACCAGATGTACGGCCCCGGCCTGCAGCTGATGTTCGCCCCGGGCGCGGGGGAGACCGAGGCCCTCGTCATGCGCAAGCTGACCGCGCTCGGCGTACCCCAGGACATGCTGCAGATCCAGACCATCAACGAGCGTAAGAACATCGCGGGCGAGCTGGCGATCATCCGCTGGATCTTCCTCGGCATGGCCGGGCTGGTCCTGCTCATCGGCGTCGCCGGCATCCTCAACGTCGGCCTCGCCACCGTCGGCGAGCGGGTCGAGGAGTTCGCGCTGCGCCGCGCGGTCGGCACGCCGAGGGTCCTGCTGGCCGGCATCGTCCTGGCCGAGACGCTGCTGACCGGGCTGCTGACCGCGGGCGCCGCGATCGGCGTCGGGGTGCTCGCCCTCGACGTCGGCGCCGGCCTGCTCGGCTCGCGGATCCCGCAGCTGCAGGACGTGAGCTTCCCCTGGCAGGCGGGTGTCGCCGGGGTCATCGCGGGCCTGGTCGCGGGTCTGCTCGGCGGCCTGATCCCGGCCGTCCGCGCGGCCCGGATCCCGATCGCCACCGTCATGCGCGCGTAAGCGAAAGGGGCGCCCGCCGAAACGGGCGCCCCTTCCTGGTGAGGAGAAACTACGGGGCCCAGGGGTTGTCCACGGACCACGTGGTGTCCTCGGTGAACGTCGTGGGGTTGTCCCACGCGTTGGGGCCGCCCGGCGTCGCCAGCCACAGCTCCGACGCCCGGTGGCGCAGGAACTGGCCGGGGAAGTTCCAGGCGGTCAGCCGCACCCCGCCGCTGCCCTGCTGGGCGCACCAGGTGGCGTCGGCCTTGAACAGCGCCGAGTTGTCGTTCGCCGCCAGCTTCACCCGGAAGGCCTGGTGCCGCAGGTACTGGCCGGGGTAGTTGCGCGACTCGAACGAGTAGCACGACGAGTCGGCCAGGCCCGGCACGATCCGCCAGGTCGCGTCCTGCTTCAGCAGCGTGCTGCTGTTGGCGTCGACGACCTCGGTGTAGCCGAGGCTGTTCTGGTGCCGGATGTAGCGGGTGGTGCAGCACGGCGTCACGACCCGGAACGACTTGTAGACGTTGGTCGGCAGCGTCGCCGGCGGCGGCGGGTTGGTCGAGGCGTTGATGAGCGCCTGGTTCGCGGCGCGGAACCGGGCCACGTCGACCTTCATCACCTGGCGGTCGTAGGTGAGGAAGCCGTTGCTCTCGTTCTCCACGTCGGTGATCTCGGTGTAGACCGACGCCGACAGGCCCGCCGGCATGCCGCCGGTGCGGATCTGGTCGTACAGGCCGACGATGCGGTTGTTGAGGTTGGTGGCGTTGCCCTGGTCCTCGTAACTGAACCCGTTGCCCGGCGACCATTCGTGGCCGGCCACTTTCAGGCCGAGGCCGCCGAACTCGCCGAGCACCGCGGCGCGGGTCGCGGTCGGCAGGGTGGAGCCGGGACCGACGTAGATGTGGTTGTCGATCACGTCGCCGTTGCCGCCGTCGACGGAGCCGCAGCAGTTGACCCCGCTCATGTTGTTGACCAGGCGGGACGGGTCGTAGGCCTTGACCTCGTTGGCGATGCGGGCCTGGTCGTACTGGCCCCAGCCCTCGTTCTGGTTGACCCACATGACCAGCGACGGCGAGCTGCGGTGCTGGTCGATGATGCGGTCGTACTCGGCCTCCCACTGGGTGCGGGCGGCGGTGGTCGGGTTCTTGCCGGTCGGCATGGCGGGGATGTCCTGCCACACCAGCAGGCCGAGCTGGTCCGCGGCGTAGAACCAGCGCTGCGGCTCGACCTTGATGTGCTTGCGGACCATGTTGAAGCCGAGGTCCTTGTGCGCCTGAAGGTCGGAGCGCAGGGCCGCGTCGGTCGGCGCGGTGTAGATGCCGTCGGGCCAGTAGCCCTGGTCCAGCGTGCCGGACTGGAAGACGAACTGGCCGTTGAGCAGGATGCGCAGCTTGCCGTTGACGTTGCCGACCGAGATCGAGCGCATGCCGGCGTAGCTGCCGACCGAGTCCACCACCGTGGAGCCGCTCTTCAGGTCGATTTTCACGTTGTACAGGAACGGGTCACTGGGCGACCAGCGGTGCGCGTTGGGCACCGGGACGCTGAACGCGGAGCCCGGGTTGCCGTTGGCGGTGCCGACCTGGGTCGACCCGGACAGGACCGTCGCGGTCACGGTGTTGCCGGACAGCCCGGCGCCCTGCACGTTGACCGACAGGGTGTTGTTGGACAGGTTCGGGACCAGGTCCACGCGGGTGATCCTGGCCGTCGGGGTCGGCTCCAGCCAGACCGTCTGCCAGATGCCGGAGGCGCCGGTGTAGAAGATGCCGCCGCCCGCGTGCGGGAGCACGTCGTTGCGGCGCTGCTTGCCGACCGCCTGGCTGCCCGCGTCCGTCGGGTCGTAGACGCCGACGATGATCGTGTTGGTGCCGCCGTTGAGCAGGCCCGTGATGTCGTAGGTGAAGGCGTCGTAGCCTCCGCTGTGGACCGCGCCGGCCTGGGTCCCGTTGACCCACACGGTGGTCTGCCAGTCGACCGCGCCGAAGTTGAGCTGCACCCGGCGGCCGGCCCAGCCCGACGGGACCGTGAAGGTCCGCTTGTACCAGAGCTTGTCGTTCTCCGTGACCTTGCGCTGGATGCCGGACAGCGCGGACTCGACCGGGTAGGGCACCCGGATCTGCTCACCGAACGTGGCCGGCGGGCTGGTCTGACCGCTCCCGGTGACCGCGAAGTCCCAGATGCCGTTGAGGTTCTGCCAGTCGGTGCGGGTCAGCTGCGGGCGGGGGTACTCCGGCAGCGGGTTCGTCGTGGGCACCGAGTTCGTCCACGGCGTGGTCATCGGGGGCGTCTTGGGGGTCCATGCGCTCGCGGGACTCGCCGTGGCGATCACGGTGCCCGCCGTGGCCAGCAACGGTGCCACTGCCAGCGCGAACCATCTGGAGAGCTTCACAGAGGGGCTCCTCGAGGTATGCGTCAGCCCCGGTGGCGGCCGAGGCTGATCCGTGGGGATCCCTCATTGAAGGCGTCCCCACGGACCAACACATAACCTCACGATCCAACGAAGAGTGTCAAGAGTCACTCATCAATATCCCGCACAAGCGCGGGTTTGGACCGCACATTTTCCAACATCAAGCGCCGATGAGTTCGAACTTCTCCCAGGGCCCGATCGCGTCGCGGTTCGCGATGAGCGAGCCGGCGCCGTTGTTCTCCGCCACGACGTACTTGCTGTTCACCGTCGCCTGCAGGCTCTCGCTGCCGTCGGCGTTGCGGATCAGGTTGAAGGTCTCCCACGACCCGGCCGTGGGGCGGTTGGCGAGCAGCGGGTTGGCGCCGCCGTTCTCGGCGCAGACGAACTGACCGGTCGCCTTGGACTTCAGCGCCACCTTGCCACCGCCGAGGTCGACGAGCTCGAACTGCTGCGCGGTGCCGATCGTCGCCGAGTTGGCGATGAGGGCCGTGGTCGCGTTCGCCGCCGTCACGTACTGGTTGTTCGTCAGCGACCGCAGGCTCACCGTCGGGCCGGTGGAGGTGGTCCCGGTGGTGAACGTGAACGCGTCCACGTCGAACAGGTAGCCCGTGCCGCCCTTGAACACCAGGTACAGCGTGGTGGCGCTCGCCGGGCCGGCGACCAGGTTGGCCGTCACGTTGGCGAACGTCTCCCAGCCGCCGGTCGGCGCGACCGTGGCGGTGCCGAGCAGGGTGCCGGTCGGCGAGCCGGCCCGGACCTCGATCGTGCCGCCGGAGCCCGCCGAGGAGACCCGGGCGGTGAACTGGGTGGCGTTGTTCAGCAGGTACGGCGTGTAGGCGATCCAGTCGCCGTTCTCGATGAAGCCGGCGGTGTTGCCACCCTCGGCCGCCGCGTGCGGGGCGATCTGCACGCCCGACTGGGTGCCGTAGTGCTCACCCTGGCGGTGCTTCGGCTGCAGCGTGCGGATCACGTGCGTGGTCAGCCCGCCGTTGTCGGTGTACGCCGCGTCGAAGACGCCGTAGATGTTCGCCGACGCGTCGTGCTCGCCGTCCACCGGCACCGTGATCGAGCCGGTGCAGCCGGTCTTCGAGGTGATCTGGTGGGCGTGGCTGTCGTGGCCCAGCGAGTAGGTCATCGACACCCGCGAGCAGTTGATCGTGCCGTCCTCGGGGTCGGTCACGTTGATCGTGAAGGGCACCGTGTCACCGAAGTTGAACAGCTGGCCCTGCGCCGGGATCGACACGCTCACCTGCGGCGCGGTGTTGCCCACCGTGATCACCGTGCTCGCCGAACCGGTGAGGTTCGTCGGGTCCTTCACGGTGAGCGTCGGGGTCTTCGTGCCGTTGGTGGTGTAGGTGTACGTGGGGTTCGCGGCCGTCGAGTCGGTGGTGCCGTTGCCGTCGAAGTCCCAGGCGTAGCTGAGCGCGCCGCCCTCCGGGTCCGAGCTGCCGGACGAGGAGAAGTTCACGGTCAGCGGGGCGGGGCCGGAGGTCACCGACGCGGTGATCTTCGCCGTCGGGGCGCGGTTGCCGCCGCCGATGTACTCCACCCGGTACAGCGCCTGGTTGCCGCTGCCGGTGCCGTAGTCCAGCACGTACAGCGCGCCGTCCGGGCCGAACGCCATGTCCATGACCTGGGTGCCGGCCCACGGGAACGTGGAGATCTCGCCGGGGGAGCCGTCGGCGTTGACCTTGATCGGCTTGATCCAGCGGCGGCCGTACTCGCCGGCGAAGAACTGGCCGTCGAGGGTCTGCGGGAACTTCACGGCCGAGTTGAGACCGGCGTTGTAGCGGTACACCGGCCCGCCCATCGGCGACTCGGAGCCGCCGCCGAACTCCGGCGGGGTCGAGTCGAAGCCGTAGCGGATCCAGCTCGCCTTGGCGGCGGGCAGCGTGGTCAGACCGGTGTTGCGGAACGAGTTGTTCGTCGGCCCGCCGGTGCAGTTGTACTTGGGGCCGGTGGTGTTGGTGGCGAAGTTCCACTCGTTGTAGGTCTCGGCCGTGGTGTTCGTGCCGGTGCAGTACGGCCAGCCATAGTTGCCGGGGCCGGTGATCCGGTTGAACTCGACCTGGCCGCCGGGGCCGCGGTTCGGGTCCGCCGCGCCCGCGTCGGGGCCGTAGTCGCCGAGGTAGACGATGCCGGTCGGCTTGTCCACGCTCATCCGGAACGGGTTGCGCAGGCCCATCGCGTAGATCTCGGGACGGGTCTTCGCGGTGCCCGGGGCGAACAGGTTGCCCGACGGGATGGCGTACGTGCCGTCGGTGTTGGGCTTGATCCGCAGGACCTTGCCGCGCAGGTCGTTGGTGTTGGCCGAGGAGCGCTGCGCGTCGAACTGCGGGTTGCGGTTGGTCACCTCGTCGATCGGCGCGTACGAGCCGGACTCGAACGGGTTGGTGTCGTCGCCCGTGGTCAGGTACAGGTTGCCGGCCGCGTCGAAGTCGATGTCACCGCCGACGTGGCAGCACTGGCCACGGTCGTTGTTGACGGTCATGACGATCTTCTCGCTGGCCATGTCCAGCGTGTTGTCGGCCTTCATGGTGAAGCGGGAGAGGTTGAGGTGCCCCGCCCACGGCGCGAAGTCCGCCGCGGTGCCCGTCTTCGGCGCGTCGCCGGCCGGGGTGGACAGCGTCGGCGAGTAGTACAGCCAGACCCAGCGGTTGGAGGCGAAGCCGGGGTCGACGGCGACGCCCTGCAGGCCTTCCTCGTCGTGGGTGTAGACCGACAGCTTGGCGGCCTGCTTGGTGTTGCCGGCCGCGTCGGTGACCCGGACTGTGCCGTCACGCGCGGTGTGGATCACCGTGCGGTCCGGCATGACCGCGAGGGACATCGGCTCGCCGAGCTCGGCGCTGCCGAGGGCGAGCTGGACGTGCTGGTAGTCGGAGGCGGGCAGAGGGATGGCGGAGGCCGCGGGCGCGTGGACGATCGCGGCCACGACGGAGCTGCCGGCGGCGAGCGTGGCTGTGGTGAACAGCCTTCTCCACCGGCCAGGGGATGGTGCCATTGCGGGGTGTCCTTCCTGGGCTGATGGGGGTTCCAGCCAGGCAAGACGCGCGCCGATCGCGCTTCCTGTGACCCGCTCGCGGTGGGGCGCCGACCCTTCGCGCGCGCGGGCGAAGACAACTGTGGCGGTGGATGGCGGCCACCGTGTTAGTTATCAGAGCTAACTAACCACCGCGCAGGCAAAACGGCAATGCCGAGTTTTTCGAAACGCGGCATTTGAGGTGTTGTACGGAAAACTCATGGCAGTCGATGTGCATATTGAGAACCTCTGGGGTTTGTCGTTATAGAACCGTGACCTTTTGCAAGATTGCTCACATGTGGTAACCGTCACAGCCGGCGTTTGTCCGCCTTTGCGGGCTTTGAAGCGCGGACACCTCCCGGAAACGCTCCGGTAACCGACCACGGAGCGTAAGAATTCTCGACGTGAGCCGTTACCGGCGAGTAACTACGGGCCTTGTCCGCGCACGACGCAAGCGGCAACATCGTCCGCACGCCCCACTCCCCGGTTCCACCCCCTGCGGACGCAGGGCCGGCAAGGGGCGTCGAGACACCACCACCGGTGCGAGCGCCCGTCGTGACAGGAGCGCCGCACCGCACGCACCCCGCGACCCAAGAGGAGCTTCACGTGTCCGTAGCTCAGGGCAGCGCGCTGAAGGGCCGCACGCGATGGAAGCGTTTCGCTACCGTCGTCGTGCCCGCCACCTTCATCGCCGGCGCCATCGTCTTCGGCCAGGCGACCGGCGCGATCGCCGCGTCGTTCAGCGTCTCCGGCCAGCAGTTCAAGGTCTCCGCCGACAAGCTCGAGGGCACCGGCTTCGTCCAGTACGGCGGCCTCGCCACGGAGAAGGGCGGCAACCCCGCCAACCCGGCCGACCCGAAGAACCACTTCGTGGCCGTCTCCGGCATCAAGTCGGCGAAGCTCTACAACCTGTGCCAGTCGGTCAAGGTCCCCGGGCTGCCCGTCAGCATGGTGATCCACGCCGGCCAGGCCGCGGGTGCCCCCGCCGAGGCGACCGACCTGCTGATCGACCTGACGTCGCTCAAGGGTGACGCCACGTTCGAGAACATCCAGATCGGCATCGACGCGTCCGACCTGACCAAGGGCGGCGCCAACGCCAAGGGCCTGCAGGGCAGCTTCGCCCAGCAGGCGGACAGCGTGGTCATCACCAACCTCAAGCAGGTCGCCTGGTCCACCACGGCCGGCACCTTCAAGCTGACCGGTCTCGACCTGAGCCTCTCCACCGGTGGCACTCCGTTCGAGTGCTTCTAGTCCTACCGCCTGGGCCCGCGGCGTCAAGCACCGCGGGCCCAGTTGTATGTCCCGCTCGCTCCGTCAGCTGGAGGATTCCGTGACCCACGTCGATCGCCGCACCGGCGGCTTCGGACGATGGCGCGACGCGCGCCCCTTCTGGGGTGGGTTGTTCCTGATCCTGTCGGGACTGGAACTGTTCCTCAGCGCCAACCTGCAGCTCGCCCTGGAGGTCCACTTCGGACCGACGGGCTTCCTGTCCTACGTGATCCCCGCGATGCTGCTGCTCTGCGGCGTGCTGACCTGGCTGTCGCCGGCGCAGCGGCTCTTCTACGGGATTCTGGGCACGCTCACCGCGCTGTACTCGATCATCGGGCTCAACCTGGGCGGCTTCTTCCTCGGCATGGTCTTCGGCGTCGTCGGCGGTGGCCTGGCCGCCTCCTGGTCGCCGGGAGCCGAGTCCCCGTCCTCGTCCTCGGAAGAAGACGAGGACACCGGGACCGCCGCGTATGAGCGGGCCGAGCTGGACGACCTGCTCGCCGAGGACACCGCGCCGGACTACGAGCGGCCGTCGCTGCGCAAGTCCACCGACTCGTACGGCTCGTACGACGAGCCCACCACCGAGCAGGCGCCGCCGCCCCGGCACTCCTCAGGGGTGCTGACGGACTCACTGCCGATGTCGCAGCGCAGCCCGTTGCACGACACCCCCTCCTACGGCGGCGCGGGCAGCGCGGACGACCAGCGCCCGCCGAACGGCGACGACGGCCTGCCCAGGCGGCGTGGGCTCGGCGTACCGCTGTTCGCGCTCCTGCTCACCGGCACCGTCGCGGGCGCCTCGGTGTTCGGCGCGACCAACGGGTCCACCCCGGCGTTCGCGGCGCCGACCACCTGCGCCAGCCCTTCCGCCCCGGCGAAGACCGGCAGCCAGCCGGCGCCGAGCGGAGCGGCGACGTCCGCGGCGCCGAGCCCCAGCCCGTCGCCGGCGAAGACCGAGGAGGACAAGCCGGGCCTGCTCGACTGGCTCGGTGACCTCTTCGGCGGCGGCAAGAAGGCCGACCCGGTCCCCTCGGCGTCGGCCACTTCCGCGCCGCCGGCGGCGCTCGCGCCCACCACCGGCCCCTCGGCGCCGGTGCCAGGCACGGCGAAGACGCCTTCCAAGGCGGCGTGCCCGAGCGCCTCGGCCACGCCGAACGACAAGAAGGCCCAGATCGCCGCCGGGCAGCCGTTCGTGGCGGCCGCGCCGTCCATCCTCATCGCCGACCAGATGACCATGGACAGCCTCGTCTACGACGGGGTGGCGGAGCTGACGAAGAAGGACGGCAGCAAGGTCAAGGTGCTGGCGTTCAGCATGAAGAACTCGGTGTCGACCCCGTTCGAGCTGCGGACCCCCGGCGCGCCGAAGCTGCTGCTGACGAAGAGCAGCAAGCTGACCGTCGAGGGCAACGTGAAGTTCTACACGTCGAAGTTCTCCGCGAACGTGCTGGGCATCCTGCCGCTGACCTTCACCCCGTCGTTCCCGCCCCCGCCGATCCCGCTGCCGGGGTACTACACCAACTGCAACATCGAGCTCGTCTACGTGCAGTCCAACGTCCTTCGGGCGCCCGGGCTGAGCATCGCGTACGCCTCCTAAGGGGGTGGAAGTCGATAGGTCACCGGCGTCTCCGACAGCCTGATCGGGGACGCCACGGACCTGGCACCGTCGACTTCCACCACCGGCTCGAGCCCCAGCCGCTCCGCCAGCGCGAACCCCTCCGCCACGGTGTTCACCGGCCCGCACGGCACGCCCGCCCCGGTGAGCGCCTCGATCCAGTGCGCCCGTGGCCTCCGCACCGTCACCGCCTCGATCGCTTCGAGGAGCGCCTCGCGGTGCGCGACCCGGCCGGCGTTCGTGGCGAAGCGGTCGTCCCCGGCCAGCCCCAGCGCCGCGCTGAGCCCGGCGAACTGGCGGTCGTTGCCCACCGCCACCGCGAAGTCACCGTCGCTCGCCCGGAGCGTCTCGTACGGCGCGATGCTCGGATGCCGGTTGCCCATCCGCCGCGGTGCCACGCCGGCGTTGAGGTGGGCCGAGGCCTGGTTGACCAGCCCGGCGAGCAGGCTGCTGAGCAGGTCCACCTCCACCCGCTGGCCGCGGCCGGTGCGCTCCCGGGCGTAGAGCGCCGCCAGGACGCCGGCGGTCAACTGCTGGCCCGCCAGGACGTCGACGAGCGCGACGCCGACCTTCGTGGGCGCGCCGTCCGGGTCGCCGGTGATGGACATGAGACCGCCGACCGCCTGCACGAGGAAGTCGTAGCCGGGGGAGTGGTGCTGCCGGCCGAAGCCGGTGACGCTGGCATAGATGAGCCGGGGGTTGTCGATCTGCCCGTAGCCCAGGCCGAAGCGCTCCATCGTGCCGGGGGCGAAGTTCTCCACCAGTACATCCGCCGCCTGAGCCAACCGGAGCGCCTCGCGCTGCCCGTCGGCGGTGCCGAGGTCGAGCCGCAGGCCGCGCTTGTTGCGGTTGACCGACAGGAAATAGGTGGAGCGGCCGTCGGCGGCGAACGGCGGCCCCCAGGAACGGGTGTCGTCGCCCGCGCCGGGCCGCTCCACCTTGACGACGTCGGCGCCGAGGTCGCCGAGCGTCATCGTGGCGATCGGCCCGGCGAGGACTCTGGAGAAGTCCGCGACGAGGATCCCGTCGAGCGCTCCCATGCTCTTACAGGCGGGCGAGCGCGGCGCGCAGCGGGTCCAGGCCCAGCGAGCCGAGGTTGAGCGCGTCGCGGTGGAAGGCCTTGAGGTCGAACTCGGCGCCCTTGCGGGCCCGGGCGTCGTCGCGGGCGCCCAGCCAGGCACGCTCGCCGAGCTTGTAGGCCGGGGCCTGACCGGGCCAGCCGAGGTAGCGGTTGAGCTCGAAGCGGAGGCTCTTCTCCTCGACCCGGCAGTGCGCGCGCAGGAACTCCCAGCCCAGCTCCGGCGTCCACCGCTCGCCCGGCGCGAAGCCGAACGGGTTGTCGCGGGGGATCTCGAGCTCCAGGTGCATGCCGATGTCGATGATCACGCGGACGGCGCGGAACGCCTGCCCGTCGAGCATGCCGAGCTTGTCGCCCGGGTCGGCGAGGTAGCCCAGCTCGTCCATCAGCCGCTCCGCGTAGAGCGCCCAGCCCTCGCCGTGGCCGCTGGACCAGGCCAGGATCCGGCGCCAGCGGTTGAGCAGCTCCGCCCGCACATACGTCTGGCCGATCTGCAGGTGATGGCCGGGGACGCCCTCGTGGTAGACCGTGGTGACCTCGCGCCAGGTGGAGAAGTCCTCGACGCCCTGCGGCACCGCCCACCACATGCGGCCGGGGCGGGAGAAGTCCTCGCTCGGCCCGGTGTAGTAGATGCCGCCGTCGGACGTCGGCGCCAGCATGCACTCGATCTGCTGCACCTGCTCGGGGATGTCGAAGTGCCGCCCGTTGAGCTCCTGCACGGTCGCCTCGGCGAGCGACTGCATCCAGTCGCGGAACGCCTCCTTGCCGCGGATCGTGCGGGCCGGGTCGGCGTCGAGCGCGGCGACCGCGTCGTCGATCGTGCCACCGGGCACGATCTTGTCCGCGACGGCGCGCATCTCGCTCTCCAGGCGGGCGAGCTCCTCGAAGCCCCACGCGTAGGCCTCGTCGAGGTCGACGGTGGCGCCCAGGAAGTAGCGGGAGGCGAGCTGGTAGCGCTCGCGCCCGGCGGCCTCCTTCTCCCTGCCCAGCGGCGCCAGCTCGCGGCGCAGGAACTCGGCGTGCGCGACCGTCGCGGCGCGGGCCGCCTCCGCCTTGCGCGCCAGCTCGTGCCTGAGGGTGTCACCCAGCCCCTCGCCGACCTTCTCGGCGAGGTCCGGGTAGAAGTTGTCGCCCTCGGGGTCGGCCCAGACGTCGCACTGCTTGGCGACCTCGATGATCTGCCTGGCCGGCGCGACGTGCCCCTGCTGCGCGGCGTGCAGCAGCGAGCGCTGCCACTGCGCCAGCGCGGCCGGCACGGCGCCGAGGCGGTCGTTGATGTTGGACGCGGCCTCCTCGCCCTCGGTGGGCATGAGGTCGAACGAGCTCCGGACCCCGTGCAACGGGCTGGAGATCACGTTGACGTCGCTGGTGATGTCGCCGGCCTCGAACCGCTCCAGGGCGAGCCCTAGGCGCTCCTGCATGGCCTCCTTGGCCACCCGCTCGGTCTCGCTGCCCGGCGTCTGCGCGGCGAGCGCGGCGAGGGTGCGCCGGTCGAGGTCGGCGAGGGCGGCGAAGCCGTCGGGCGAGAGGTCGGTCAACTTGTCGTCATACCCAGCCACTCCGACGAAGGTCGCCCCGATCGGGTCGAGGGGCGCCCACTGCTCGACATAGCTGTTGGCGATGTCATCGATAGATCCCACGGGCCGACCCTACGGGACTTTGTGATGCGCTGTCGCCCGTGTGCAGGCCAATTCGTAAACCGTGGACTGACCTGGGTCCAGACGTCCGAAAACCGCGCGACTACCGGCGTCCGGAGGGCGCAGAGTAAGGCCCATGACGTCCCCCGCTCCTGACGCGTCCCGCTGGCTCCCGGCCTTTCTGGCCGTGGCGTTCATCTGGGGCACCAGCTTCATGTTCATCAAGGACGCGTTGGTCGAGCTCGAGCCGGTCTACGTCGCCGGCTACCGGATCGTCCTCGGCGCGCTCACGCTGCTGATCTTCCTGTTCGCCCGCGGGCTGCGGCCGCCGCGCGGGATGCGGCTGTGGATCCACCTCTTCGTCTACGCGTTCGTCGCCACGTCGGTGCCCTTCACGCTCTTCGGCTACGCCGAGCAACGGGTCCCGTCGGTGCTCGCCGGTATCTGGAACGGCACCGCCCCGCTCACCACACTCGTCGTGACCCTGGTCGCGATGCGGTCGGAGCGCCCGTCGCGCCGCCAGATCGCCGGCCTGCTCGCCGGTTTCGCCGGTGTACTGGTCGTCCTCGGCGTCTGGAACGGGGTGGGCGGCAGCAGTCTCGCCGGGCAGCTCATGCTCCTCGGCGCGGTCACCTGTTACGGCATCGCCTTCAACTACACCCGCTGGCTCATGAAGAACTTCGAGCTGTCGCCGCTGCAGCTGTCCGTCGGCCAGCTGACCATGTCGACGCTGCACCTGCTGATCGCGGCGCCGCTGATCGCCGGCGCGCCGCCGTCGCCGCTGTCCCACTCGCCGCGGGTCTACCTGGCCGTCGTCGCGCTCGGAGTCTTCGGCACCGGCATCGCCTTCGCCCTGAACAACCACGTGGTGCGCACCGCCGGCATCACGACCGGCTCGATGGTGACCTACCTGCCGCCGTTCGTCGGCGCGGTCGCGGGTGTCGTCGTGCTGCACGAGCACCTGACCTGGAACCAGCCGGTGGGCGGCATCATCGTCCTGTGCGGCGTCGGCATCTCCCAGGGGCTATTTGTGCGATTCCGCCCAGCTTCTCAGCTCGGCGGCCGGAAGCGTGTTGACGATCCGGTCGAGCGGGACACCGCAGGCGACGGCGCGCGCGCAACCGTTTGACAGCCAGTCGAGCTGCCCGGGAGCGTGCGCGTCGGTGTCGATCGAGAAGCGGCAGCCCTGCTCGAGCGCGATCCGCAGCAGCCGCTTCGGCGGGTCGAGCCGCTCCGGCCTCGAGTTGATCTCGATCGCCTTGTCGTGCTCGACCGCCGCCGCGAACACCCGCTCCGGATCGAAGCGGCTTTCTGGCCGTGTGCCACGCCCGCCCGTGATAAGGCGCCCCGTGCAATGCCCGAGAATGTCCAGATGCGGGTTCGCCAGGGCGGTGACCATCCGCCGGGTCATCACCTCCGGCTCGTCCTTCAGGTTGCTGTGCACCGACCCGACCACCACGTCGAGGCGCCCCAGCAGCTCGTCGGTCTGGTCGAGGGAGCCGTCGGCGAGGATGTCGACCTCGATGCCCGTCAGGATCCGGAAGGACATGCCCAGGCCCTCGAAGCCCGCGTTGAGGTCGGCGACGACGTCGAGCTGCTCGGTGAGCCGCTCCGCGGACAGCCCCCTCGCCACGGTCAGCCGCGGCGAGTGGTCGGTGAGCACCATGTATTCGTGCCCGATGGCAGCCGCGGCGAGCGCCATCTCGTCGATCGGCGACCCGCCGTCGGACCACTCCGAGTGCGTGTGACAGTCGCCGCGCAGCGCCGCGAGCATCGCGGCGGTCGCCTCGTCGAGGTCCTGGCCGGCGGTCGACTCCAGCCGGCGCAGGTAGACCGGCTCCTCACCGGCGAGCGACTCCACCACGCAGCGCGCGGTGACCTCGCCGACGCCCTTCAGCTCGCCCAGCGTGCCCTTGTGCGCCCGGTCTGCCAGCTCGCCCTCCGGCAGCTTCGCCAGGGTCGCCGCCGCGCCGCGGAACGCGCGGACCCGGTAGGTCTTCTCGCCGGCCCGCTCCAGCAGGAACGCGATGCGCCGCAGATCGGCGAGCGGATCCCTCATGCCCTAAAAGGTAGTGCTCCGCGTCGCCGTGTGCGCGACCACCGTCCGGGTCCGGGTCAGCGTCGCGAACGGGTTCGCGAACTGCAGCACCAGCGCCTTGTACCGCGCCTGCGGCCGGCAGGTGATCATCAGCAGCTGGTCGCCGCCGCGGACGTCCCAGAACGTGCCCCCGTGGACTCCGGCGGTGATCACCCCGTCGACGTGCAGCGCGCCCGGCCGCAGGCTCTTCCTGACAGCCGGCGCCTCCGACCTCGGCACGATCCGGATCGAGGCGATCTCAGCGACCGGGACCTCGACCCTTCCCGTCCCCGCCCACCAGTGGTCAAATCCCTGTGGCTCGATGACCAGAGTCGTGTCGGTGACCGTCAGCTGCAGGTGGGTCGGAATTCTCATCAACGCGACCGGCCCGGCCAACATCAGCCCCAGAACCGTCGCGAGCGCCAATCCGGTGCTCATAACCGCGAATGTACGCCCGTCAACGTTTCCTGTAGGCGGTTTCCGAAAATCCTGACCATTGGGAGTTGACATGCGAACCATCGACTGGGTCGACGGCGCCGTCGTGATCGTCGACCAGACCCGCCTGCCGTCCGACGTGGTCTGGCTCCGTCTGTCCACTGTCGACGAACTGGTCGACGCCATCCAGCGGCTGGCCGTGCGGGGCGCCCCGGCCCTCGGCGTGGCCGGCGCCATGGGCGTCGCCCTGGCCGCCGCGTCGTCGTCGGACCAGGCGGTCGTCCTCGACCTGGTGCACCGGGTCGAGCACGCCCGCCCGACGGCCGTCAACCTCGCCCGCGGCGCCCGCCGCGCCGCCGCCCACCTGCCGTCGCCCGACGCCGTCCTGGCCGAGGCGCTCCGGGTGCGCGACGAGGAGATCCACTCCTCCACCGAAATGGCCCGCCTCGGCGCCGACCTGGTCACGTCGCTGTGTGGCCCCTCGGCCCGCCTGCTGACCCACTGCAACACCGGCGCCCTGGCCACCGTCGTCGGCGGCACCGCGCTCGCGGTCGCCTTCGAGCTGCACCGCCGCGGCACCCTCGCGAGCGTCGTGGCCAGCGAGACCCGCCCCCTGCTGCAGGGCGCCCGCCTCACCACCTGGGAGCTCGCCCGCGCCGGCATCCCGCACCGCCTGGCCGTCGACTCCGCCGGCCCGTTCCTCATGGCCCGCGGCGAGGTCGACGCGGTCATCCTCGGCGCCGACCGCATCTGCGCCAACGGCGACGTGGTCAACAAGGTCGGCAGCTTCTCCCACGCCCTCGGCGCCCGCGCGGCCGGCATCCCCTTCATCTGCGTGGCCCCCGAGTCCACCGTCGACCTGTCCACCCCCACCGGTGCCGAGGTGGAGATCGAGGACCGCGGCCCGGACGAGGTCGTCGGCTCCTCGGCCCCCGCCGGCACCGCCGCGGTGAACCCCGCCTTCGACGTGACCCCGGCGTCCCTGGTGACCGCCATCGTCACCGACACCCGCGTCTGGCACCCCTGACCCGTGTCCGGGTTCTTGGCAAGTTCGCCGGCGCTTCACGCGCAATCTGCTATATAGCTGATGGCGGCCTGGCGCGTGGTGACACCGCATGGGACGATGTGGTTGGCCAACCGGCTCTGGAGGCGTTGAAACACAACAGCACCCGGCGGCCACCGGGTGCTGTTTGTGATCGCTTCCACCTCTACGAACTACGCGGAGGGTCAGCGGTGATACCCACAGCAATCCTTGCGCATCCTGCACCCCTCCGCAAGACCGAGAGGGGAAAGGAGATGCGCACCTTCTATCGGAGTCCGGACATCATGGTCACTACCGACCATTTTGTGGTTCTCCGGCCGAGACCGGTCAACTTCCGGATCACCGAACTCAAGGACGCCTACATCGTCCGGCACGGGTCGGCACCGATCCGGCCGCGGCTGGAGATCAGGGCGCGCTACCTGAGCAGTGATGTCCGACTTTTCATCACGACGGACCCAAGGACCTTTGGACAGGTCCGCCGAGCGCTCATCCGCGCCCTTGAGCAGTCCAAAGCCGCACGTAGTTAGGCTCCAAACGACCGCGCGCGAGAGTTTCCTCGCGCGCGGTTGCCTTGCAGTTCATCAATATGATGCAAAAATGCAACTTGCAATATCGCACCCGGCCGCGTATCAGCTCGTTACCATCCCGTGGGCGACAATCCACTCGCCCGGTAGCAGTGCCGTGCCCTCCCCACAACCCGGGGCACGGCTCAAAGCATTGCAGGCGGCAGCTTTTGGCGTTACCCGCCCTCTACCGGGGGTTCGCGCGTAGGCTCGGAAAATGGCTCACCACCTGCAACGTCGCCGGTGGTGATATGTCCCATGGAGGGGCTGGACGTCATGGCATCGGGTGACACTCCCGCCGTGGCCCGGCGCACGGTTCGCCTGGCGATCCGTGACGCGCGGTTGGCTCGTGGGCTCACTCAAGGCCATGTCGCCGAGGAAATGGAATGGTCGCTTTCGAAGGTCATGCGCATCGAAAGCGGCGAGGTCACCATCTCACAGAATGACCTGAGGCCCCTGCTCGCCTATCTGGGCGTAAAGGACAAGGCAAAGGTCGAAGGCCTCGTCCAGGCCGCGAAGGCGTCCAAGCAGCGCCGCCAATGGTGGGACCAGACCCGCTTCGCAGGGCTTGTCACGCCCGCGATGAAACAATGGTTCAGCTTCGAGGTCGAGGCCACCTCGATGCGAATCTTCTGCAATGGCTTCTTCCCCGGCTTCCTGCAGACCGAGGAGTACGCCCGCGGCGTTCTCACCGCCTACGAGGACGAGCTCACTCCCTCCGAGATCGCGGTCCGGGTGGAGACCCGGGCGCTGCGCCGGCAGGCGATCGCGCAGCGCCGTGTCCGCCCCGAGGCCGAGGTCCTGCTGGACGAGTCGGTGCTGCTGCGGACCCTCGGCAACCCGGGCCTGCTGGGCCGGCAGCTCACCGAGTTGCTCGGCGCCATCAAAGAGGGCTGGGTCATCGCGCGGATCGCGCCGTTCACACTGCCCCCGGCGGGCAGCAGCAACTGGGAAATCTTCTACCTGGGTGCAGAGGATCTTGAGCATGCAGTGCTCTACCGCGAGAACTCGACCAAGGACGAGATCATCGACGACGAAGCCGCGCTCACCAGGCACCTCAGGCAGTGGAACAAGATGTGGCACGCCTCGTTCGACGAGAGCACCTCGAACGAGATGATCGCAACTCGCATCGGCGAGCTGCTGGGTTCCAATAGGCCGACGGGAGTTCACCCGGAGGAATAGGGCACATCCCGGTCCCGGGGTGTGCCCTTTCTGTGTCCTGGCAAGTATCTGGAAGGAACGAAGTGCCACATTCCGCAGCGCCGCTCGTCTGGCGCAAGAGCAAGGCGTGCGCCAGCAACGCATGCGTTGAAGTTGCCGAGCAGGCGAACGAGTTCTTCGTTCGCGACTCGAAGAGCCCGATGGACTCGGCCGTGCTGAGTTTCGATCGCGCTGCCTGGGCCGGGTTCATCTCCGGTCTGAGGACCGGTTCACTGGAGCCGCGCTGAAGTAAAAGACGACGTCAGGGCTGAGTGTAAAGATGGTCAGCCATTCGCCCTTGCACTCAGCCCGTGGTTCCCCCGTTCAAGGTTTCCGATCCCCCGGAAGGACTGAACGACATGACCTGGAGTGAGACCCCGGCCGTAGCCCGCCGCACCGTTCGCCCGCGCGATCCGAGATGCGCGAACGGCTCGGGGTTTCACTCAGGATCAGCTCGTGGGGCGAAGAAGCGACGGCTCATGTCGGCGTGGAGCCGTTCAGCACGGCAGCCGACGAGCGTGCGGCCCGCCTCGATACTCGATCGTCGCGATGACAGGCGCTCCGTCCACCCTCCCGGCATCGGCGGCCTCGACATCGCCCTGCCCTGCGGCGACGGGGCCTGCGCGGTGATGTACCGCGAGAACGACCCGGCGACGCTCACGAGGCGTGCCGGGCGGATCGCAGGATCAGAACTTCCCACGAAGAAGAGAATTCGCGGGAAAAACGCGCCTTAGTCGAGGCGCGCAATCTCCGTAAGGAGGATCCAGAAAATGCAAGATGCACAGGCGCCACTTATGTGGCGCAGGAGCACTGCGTGCCTGAACGGCGCGTGTGTCGAGGTGGCCGATGGCCCCGAAACAACCTTCGTGCGCGATTCGAAGGTTGCCGCGGGACCATTCCTCGAATTCCGCCGTGCGGACTGGGCCGCGTTCATCAGTGAAGTCGCGGGTGGCGGAATGCAGCAGCTCTGACATAGCGCAGTCCGGTTGAGCGCGACGACCCCTCAGTCGCGCTCAGCCGAGTAGGAACCGAACCCCGTCCGGCGGAGCGCCGCAATGAACGCGGACCACTCGTCGGGCCCGAAGGCCAGTCGCTGTCCATCGGGGTTCTTCGAGTCACGCACGAGGACGCCGGCTTCAATGCGCGCCACTTCGACGCACGCATTCGTCGCGCAGGCTTGGCTCCTCCGCCAGATCAACTCGTGCTGGCCGTCCACCATGG
This sequence comes from Dactylosporangium sp. NPDC051087, assembly GCF_055586325.1. Classification (NCBI taxonomy): domain Bacteria; kingdom Bacillati; phylum Actinomycetota; class Actinomycetes; order Micromonosporales; family Micromonosporaceae; genus Dactylosporangium; species Dactylosporangium sp. NPDC051087. Next base: position 512,311 of record NZ_JBVJIJ010000001.1, read on the forward strand.
GGCCCTCCTCACCTTGGACCTGGCATCCAGAATACGGACGGACCTCGATGGTGCCACATCGATTTTCTCGATCCGGACACTTTGGCATATGTGAATGCCTCATTCATGTGCATACCGGGGTGAAAAGGCAACAGTTGTGGGGGCCGGGGGAGGGAAACCCGCAACGGAAAAAACCGCCCTCAGTCCCCCGAGGAAAGGGGTTGAACCCCCGGACACCCCCCCCCCCCCCGCCCAACTCCCCCCCCCCCCCCCTTTCCCCCCGACCCCATCCCTTTTCCCATCTGGCACTTCCCCTTCCCTGTCCACCCCGGGGAAAACCCCCCCCCCTCCCCCCCCCCCACACCCCCCCCCCCCCCCCCCCACAACTGTCTTCAGGTCGCTAGAGGACCTGGTTGAGCCTCCGGAACGCCTCGTCATAGCCGGCCAGGTCGCGCCGGTCCATGCTTTGCGAACGGGCCTCGAACGCGCGCATGAGCGCTCGTTTGACCTGGCCGAACACCAGCATGTCCGAGGAGGTGAACAATGTGACCCGCACGCCCAGGTGGTGGCCCACCAGGTGCAGCGTGCGGGGTGTGAGCGCGCGTGCCGTGGAGCCGGCGATCGGCGGCGCGACGATCGCGGCGAACGCGAAGAAGAACTCGCCCGCCGAGTCGATCATCGGCCAGGCGACCAGCACGCCGGCCACGGCCAGCACGCCGAGCACCATGAGAACGATCCGGGCCGGGTGGATCGAACCGCGGACGACGTGCACCCCCTGCACCTCGTCCAGCACGTAGACCTGGGGCTCCGGCGACCACAAGGCGAAGATCTCCTCAGTGATCATCAGGTCGGTACTTCGGTAGTACACCGTCGTTGACATTGCTCCCCCTCCATGTCGGGCAAGTCATCGCGGTCGTCCGTGCTGCGAAATGCTTCTAGCGGGTCCCCATCCGCGAGCGAAGCTCGTCGCAGTCAGAGTCGGTTGTCGATCCACATCCGGCCCCCACCGGATGCCTGAGCGGTTGAGACTCTGGCCGTCCATCCGCAACAACAGTATGGATGAGGTGTCTCACAGATCGCCAGACTTCAACCTGCCATATCGCAGATTGACGTACAACGGGTGGCTGTCCCGCAACCAGCTGGGCACGGACGGTGACAAGGGGCCGCCGCGCGGGCGACCCCGGACGGGCGAGGTCAAGGCGTGGTTGGTCAGTGAATGCCGGGCTGCGGCGGGCCCAGACGCCGCCTGGAACCACGCCGGTCACACCTGGATACAACACCGGTATCCAGGCGCGCCCGGCGCGGCCCCAGCCGACGCCTGGACCTCGCCTCGCTCCGACCCCACCGACCAACCACGCCTTAAAGCGCGGGCCGGACGGCCCGGACGGTCTTGCCGTCGTCCGCGACCGACTCGACCCAGCCGCCGACCCGTCCGAGCCGCAGCAGGACGTCGGCCCGGGCGGGCAGGTCGGCGGTCTCGCCCGGCGTGGGGGGCCACGCCTGCCGGGCCGTGTGGCCGGGCGTCAGCCACGGCACCAGCGTCGTGATCGGGTCCGCGCCGTCCAGCGCGGCGCGCGCGGCGGCGAGGTCCGCGAGGACCGCGTCCAGCGCGTCGAGGACCGCCTCGGCGTTGCCGCCGCACATGGCCGCGGTCAGCTCGGGGCGGGCGGCGGCGACCCTGGTGCCGTCGCGGAACGAGCCGGCGCCGAGCGTCCCGGCCAGGGGGTCGGTCGTGATGCGCGCGGCGACCGCGGCGGCGACGAGGTGCGGTACGTGCGAGATGGTGGCGACCGCCTGGTCGTGCTCCTCGGCGGTGGCCGGGACGACCCGCGCGCCGAGGCCGGTGATGAGCGCCGCGAGCTCGATCCAGTCGCGCAGCCCGGCGCCGTCCTCCTCGAGGCACAGCACCCAGGCGCAGCCGTCGAAGAGGCGCGGGTCGGCGGCCGTGAAGCCGGACGTCTCGCGGCCCGCCATCGGGTGGCCGCCGATGAACGTGGCGAGGGCCTGCCCGCCGGTGCGGAGCCGGTCGAGCGCGAGGTCCCGGACGGGTCCCTTGACGGAGGTCACGTCGGTGACGACGCCGACGTACGCCAGGGAGGCCAGCTCGTCGAAGACCCCGCCGACGGCCGGTAGCGGGACGGCGACGACGGCGAGATCGGCGTCGCGGACCGCGTCGGCGACGGTGGCCGTGACGTGCCAGCGGGCGTTGGCGGGCGCCTGGGCGGCGGCGGTGCGGGCGGTCGCCCTGGTGGCGGGGTCGGCGTCGTAGCCGCTGGCATGATGCCCGCGCGCCGCGAGCGCACGTAGGACCGATCCGCCGATCAGTCCGAGTCCGATCACCGCCACGTTCAACGTCGCATCACGCACTGCGGAACTCTCGCACACCACCCGATCACCCGTTCGGCTCGGGACGGCCGCCGAACGCCTTAAGCGTGCCGATTCGATCCTGTTTGAGCGGTTACAACCAGTTAGCGTGTTTGCATGCGACTTTTCCGGCAAATAGTGAGAACCGCGCTCGTCGCGGCGACTGCCACGGCGGTGTACGGGCTCTTCGGCGGTGCCCAGGCGGGTGCCGCGGTCGTCGAGAAGACGCCGCTCATGTCACCGTCGTTCGACGGCACCGTCTGGTCCGTGGCCTACTCATCCGACGGCGGGACCGTCTACGTCGGTGGATCGTTCAGCAAGGCCATCGTCAATGGCAAGAGCATCGCGCGGAGCCGGCTCGCGGCGATCAACACGCGCACCGGTGCCCTGCTCGACTGGGCCCCGGCGGCCGACAACACGGTGCGCGCCCTGGCGGTCGACGGTAACTCTGTGTATGCGGCTGGTGACTTTTCGAAGATTGCCGGGCTCAAGCGGGACTCGCTCGCGGCCATCGACGCGACCACCGGTGCCGTCGGTGCATTCAGTCACGCGGTGTCCGGCACCCCGGTGACCCTCGGGGTCGGCAGCGGGAGGCTGTACGTCGGCGGCAAATTCAGCACGATCGACAGCGCGAAACGGGCCAACCTCGCGGCATTCACCCTCGCGACGGGCGAACTGGACACGGGGTGGGCACCGACCACCGACGACAAGGTGGAGGCGCTCGCCGTGACGGAGAGCCGGGTGTACCTCGGCGGCTCCTTCCACAAGACCAACGGGGTCAGCAACACGTTGCGGCTCACCGCGGTCGACTCGGTCGACGGCAAGCTCGACAAGAACTTCCTGCCGCGGCCGGCCGCCATCGTGCTGGCGGTCGCGGTCGGCCCCGACGGGATCTACATCGGCATGGGTGGGCAGGGCGGACGTGCGGTCGCCTACACCACCTCCGGCAAGGTCAAGTGGACCCGGGTCTTCGACGGTGACGTCCAGGCGGTCGCGGTGCTCGACGGCGTCGCCTACGTCGGCGGCCACTACGACAAGGCGTGCACGACCAACAACAACGGCTCGCAGGGCGCCTGCACCGACGGGTCGGTGTCGCGGATCAAGCTGGCCGCCGTCGACGAGCGCGGCAAGCTCCTCGACTGGGCGCCGCAGGGCAACGGCGTCGCCGGGGTGCGCGCCATGGCCGCCCACCAGTCGCGCGATCAGGTGGTCGCCGGTGGTGAGTTCACCACCATCGGCGGGGTGACCCAGAAGCGGATCGCGTTGTTCAGCTAGCCCTTCGTTTCCTTCGGTAGGTCGCGTGGCGCAGCCCGGTCGTCCCTGTGGGGCGGCCGGGCTAAGCTCCTTTTTCGTGGCAGTGAACGAGTCGCCGTGGAGCTCGCCGGACGCTTCGCGCCCAGCGGGACCGGCACCGGCGTTGCCCAGCACCGCGCATCCCGTCCCACCGCCGCCGAACGGCGCGGCGGGAATGGCACCCTCCAGCGGCGTCCCGGCCGGCGGCGCTCCGCTCAACGGCGCTCTGGTCAATGCCGGACGACCCACCTGGCCCGGTGCCAACGGGCCGCCCGTCATCGGACCGCCGCCACGGCTGTCCGCCACCCGTCCGCTCACCCCAGCCGCGTCGTACGGTGCCTGGCAGGGCGTCATGCGGCCGCCGCCGTTCGTGGTCACGCAGGGCCCGCCACGGCCCGTCTACCGTGAGCCGCTGCCGGTGCGCAGCCAGATGGTCACCGCCGGCGCCGCCGCGGGAGCCGCCTGGATGCTGCTGTTCGGGCTGCTCGCCACGGGCGCCCGCGGGTATATCTGGCTCACCATCATCGCCGGGGTCCTCGCCTGGGTCGCGTCGTTCATCCTTGCGAGGTTCGGCGACCGCGGTGTCGCGGTGGGTGTCGCGCTCTCCAGCGGCATCGCCGTCGCGATCGCCGGGATCGTCGTGGCCTACCGGCTGGCCGGCGGCGACTGGCTGCTCTGGTAGGACTTTTCCGCAGTGAACGGTCACGTTCGGTAGCTGGCATAAGGACTTTGCCGCGTGGTCTTGACGTGGATTGCGGCGAGTATCACTCTCAGCAACATGGCTTTGAGGCTGCAGCGGCTCGATCCCGAGCGGCGTCGTCGGCGGCTCGCGCTGCTGGTCGAGCTCGCGGACGCGAAAGCGCTTCGCGAGCGGCTCCATCCGCGCCGCCTCCGCGCCGACCGGCTCCGCGAGCTCATCGCGACTCGCCGACGACTCGCCGACTAGCCCTGCGCCAACCGTCGTTCTGCTCGAATAGTGTTCTTGGGTAACGACGAACACCGACCGGGGGGACCGTGTCGCACTTCGCTGCCGCTGTCACACGCGGCTCCAAGAGCTGGGCCGCGGCCGAGCTCGACCTCAGTGGCGTCGCCGACGTCGAGGAGATCACCGAACGCCTTCGCGACACCGACCCGGACGCGACGGTGTCACTGCTGTTCGTCGAGTCCGACGACGCGTATCTGGTGATCCTGCGCCTCGACGACGGCGAGGATCTGCGGATCTTCGGCTCCGACTCGATCTTCGCCGCCGAGTCACGCCTCGGCGCCATCCTCCTCGGCGACATCGAGGAGCAGGTGCCGGAGATCGTCGACGAGGAGGCCGACACCGACGACGACGATGACGACGAGGACCGGCCGTCGGCCGAGCCCGACATCGAGCCCGTGGGCGACCCCGAGCTCCTCGCCGACCTGGGCCTGCCCGGCGGTCGGCTGCTGGAGCTGTGCGCCCAGGAGGGCATGCTCCCGGCCGACCTCACCGCGGAGATCTGCCAGGCGATCGGCGCCGGCGACGAGATCGAAGAGCTGCGCGAGGCCTGACCCGGTGCACCAGCGCTGGGAGCCGGCGATGCGGCGGGCCCTGACGGTCGCCGCGTCCGCCGGCCCCGACGTGCCGATCGGGGCGGTCGTCATCGGCCCCGACGGCACGGAGCTCGCCGCCGCCCACAACGAACGCGAGGCCACCGGCGACCCCACCGCGCACGCGGAACTCCTCGCCCTGCGCCGCGCCGCCACCCACCTCGGCGCGTGGCGCCTGGAGGACTGCACCCTCGTGGTCACCGTCGAGCCCTGCACCATGTGCGCGGGCGCCCTGGTGCTCTCCCGCATCGCCACCGTCGTTTTCGGCGCCTGGGAGCCGAAGACAGGCGCCGCGGGCTCACTGTGGGACGTCCTGCGCGACCGCCGACTGACCCACCGTCCTGAGGTGGTCGCCGGTGTACTGGCCGCCGACTCCGCCACGCTGCTCCGCACGTTCTTCAACACCCACCGCTGAAGCGACCGGAAACGCAGGACGCCCGGTCCCTCCGGAGGGAGGTGCCGGGCGTCGCGCTGGCCGAGGTGCGGTGGCGTGGGGATTCGAACCCCGGGACGGCTTGCACCTTCACACGCTTTCGCGGGTCTGCCCACCCGCGTCCGGCACGGACCTGGACAGTCCGTGACCTGTGCGTGAGGGTTCGGCGGACGCTGGCGAATGAGACGACAACTGAGACGATTGACTGACCCGGCGAAGGAGCGAGGGTCCGTCGGAAGCGTGGCGCAGGAGATCCTGAACTCCCGCGACCGTCGTTCAGGATCCTTGAGCTTTTCCTGAATCGGTGGCCAGCGGGTTCAGGAAACCCTGAATCCCTGAGCGAGGCGTTCAGGAAATCGGCCATAATCATGAACGTGGACCTCGATGCACTCCGACGCTCCTTAACCGGTCAGTTGGTCCCGATCACCGGCGTAGACCCACGAACCGGCACTGACTTCCACTACTTCGCGTATGTGCCAAACCCCTTGCCCGCCAGCCCGGAGCTACAACCGCGGACCCTTGACCTGGCCACGAAGGCGGCGATGGCCGTCGCCCGCCTCGATCAGGCAGTGGCTCAGATACCCAACCCTCAGTTGCTCATCCGCCCGATCATCCGCCGTGAGGCGGTGAGCACCTCGGCTCTCGAGGGCACGTACGCCGCGTTCGACGAGGTTCTTGAGGCTGACTTCCTCGCCGAAAGTCAGCAAACGACCGAACAGCGCGAGATCTTCAACTATGTACGCGCTACAGAGATGGCGCTGCGTCTGCTGAAGACCTACCCCATCAGCCGCACTCTCTTGGGTCAGACACAGAAAGAAATCGTTGCCGGTACGCCGGACGACTCCTCCTATGAGGCGGGTGATCTTCGGCGTCACCAGGTTGCGATCGGAAGTAGAGGTCGACCGGTGACCGACGCTCGACTTGTTCCCGCGCCGCCTGGAAGCCACTTGGAGGAGGGTTTCAGCGAGTGGGAGAAGTGGATCAACGCCGAGAACTACATATCGCCGATTGTGAAGCTGGCGCTGGGTCACTACCAGTTCGAGGCGTTGCATCCGTACAACAACGGTAACGGCAGGCTCGGACGCCTGATCATGCTCCTTCAACTGATGCAGGACGGCGTCCTACGTCAGCCGGTTCTGAGTCTTGCGCCCTGGCTTGATGAGCACAAACACGAGTACATCGAGGGTTTGCTCGATGTCAGCCTCACCGGCGACTTCGACTCATGGGTGTCGTTCATCGCCGAGGGCGTGCGAGTGCAGGCTGACGATGCGGTCCAAGCGACTCTTGACTTGGTGGCTCTGAAGGAAGCGATGGTGAAGGCCCTGCGGGATGCCGGCGTGCGAAGTTCTGCTTTGGAATTGGCGGAGATGCTCATCGGTTTCCCCGTGATCGATGTGCCGACGGCCGCCAATTTGCTGAGGAGGCCCTTCGAGACCGCCAATCAGGCCGTCGCGAAACTCGTGAAACACGAGATCCTGCACGAGATCACGGGGCGCCGGATCAACCGGCTGTTCGTGTGCAACGAAGTCCTGCGGATCGTTACCGGCCGCCGGCAAGGCAGCAATCCCACCCTGTTCTGACGATCCGGACCGGGGCGCGGAACTGGGACCAGAACGACGAACGCCCGGCTCGTCCGTGGGGACGAGCCGGGCGTTCACGCTGGCCGAGGTGCGGTGGCGCGGGGATTCGAACCCCGGGAAGGCTTGCACCTTCACACGCTTTCGAGGCGTGCTCCTTAGGCCACTCGGACACGCCACCGCCGAGAAGGCTACCGGATGCCCGGGCGCGTCTGCGCGGGGGATCGCCGTTTGCGAGGATCGGGGGTATGAGCACGCACATCGGCGCTGAGCCGGGCGACATCGCTGAACTTGTCCTGATGCCTGGGGACCCGTTGCGGGCCAAGTGGATCGCCGAGACGTTCCTGGAGGGGGCGCGCTGCTACTCGACGGTGCGCAACATGTTCGGGTACACGGGGACGTTCGAGGGGACGAGGGTCAGTGTCCAGGGGTCGGGGATGGGGATGCCGTCGGCGAGCATCTACGCCCATGAGCTGATCAACGACTACGGGGTGAAATCGCTCGTTCGGGTGGGCAGCTGCGGGGCGCTGGTCGAGTCGCTGAAGCTGCGGGACGTGGTGGCGGCGATCGGGTCGAGCACGGACTCGAACATGAACCGGGCCAGGTTCGACGGGCTGATCGACTACGCGCCGGTCGCGGACTTCGGGCTGCTGCGCAACGCGGTCGACGTGGCCGAGGCGCAGGGCATCGCCATGCGGGTCGGGCCGATCCTCGCCGCGGACGCGTTCTACACGGATCGGCCCGACCTGTACGACCGGCTCGCCGACTACGGGGTGCTCGCGGTGGAAATGGAGTCGGCCGCGCTGTACACGATCGCCGCGCGGTTCCAGGCGAAGGCGCTGACGTTGCTGACGGTCAGCGACCACATCAAGACGGGCGAGCGGACCACCGCGCAGGAGCGGGAGCAGACGTTCGGCCAGATGGTGGAGATCGCGCTGAAGGCGATCATCAGGTAGCCAGGGCGAGGGTCGGTGAGAGCCGGGCGGCCCGCATCGCGGGGACCAGCCCGGCCAGGCCGCCGACGACCAGCGTGGCGGCCAGCCCGCCGGCCGGGGCCCAGAGCGGCACCACGAAGGGCCACCCCTGCAGCAGCGCGTAGCAGCCCGTCACGGCGGTGCCCAGCAGGGCGCCGGCGGCGCCGCCGAGCAGGGACAGCAGTAGCGACTCGGTGAGGAACTGCAGCCGGATCTGGCCCCGCCGGGCGCCGAGGGCCCGCCGGAGGCCGATCTCGGCGCGGCGTTCCAGCACGGAGATGACCATCGTGTTGGCGACGCCGACGCCGCCGACGAGCAGGGCCACCGCGCCCAGGCCGAGCAGGAGGCCGGTGTACGCCGAATCGACCGCCGCGCGGGCGGCCAGGGCGTCGGAGGGGCGGGACACCTGGACCTCGTTCGGCGCTGAAGGGTTGGCGGTCGCGGCGAGCACGGCGGCGACGGAGGCGACGGCGTCCGGGTGGGTCCGGGTGTAGACGGTCGTCGGGTAGCCGTCGAAGCCGAGCAGGGCCGTGGCGGCCGGCCAGCTGACGAGCGCGGCGGTGTCGAGTTCGGGCGCCAGCGGCACCGGTGACAGCACGCCGGCGACCGTGAACCAGTGTCCGCCCAGCCAGACCCGGAGCCCCAGACCCGGCGTCCCCGGGAGGCCGAGCAGGGTGGCGGCCCGCGCCCCGAGCACCACCGTGGGCGCCGGGCCGGTCCCGAGCCATGAGCCGGCGGACATGGTCCCGCCGACGGTGGACGGCAGCGTAGGCGAGGCGGCCAGTACCGCGATGCCGCCCGTCTCCGTGGCGGGGATGCGGTCCGTCCGGTACACCCGCGAGGACACCACCCGGCCGGTCGAGGAGACCGAGGTGACCGGGCCGATCCGGGCGACCATCGCCGGCGCCGTCTCCGGCAGGTGTGACGCCTCCCCGAAGAACGACTTCCCCGGGCCGACCGCGAGCAGGTTCGTGCCCAGGGCGTCGAGCTCGCGGTCGAGCTGCGCCCGGCTCGACGTCGAGATGCCCACCACGGCGATCATGGCCGCGATCCCGATGGCGATGCCCAGCGCCGACAGCACCACCCGCAGCGGACGGGCCCGCAGCCCGGCGGTACCGACGCGGAGGACATCGAAGAAGGACAGCCTCACAGGATCCTCCCGTCGCGCATCGACACCCGCCGGGGCAGGGCCGCCGCGATGTCCCGGTCGTGCGTGATCACCACGACGGTGGTGCCGTCCGCGTGCAGGTCCAGCAGCAGCCGCAGCACCGACCGGCCGGCCGCGGTGTCGAGGTTGCCGGTCGGCTCGTCGGCGAGCAGCAGCGCGGGCGCGCCGACGAGGGCGCGGGCCACGGCGACCCGCTGCCGCTCACCGCCGGACAGCTGATGCGGCCGGTGGGTGGCCCGGTGCCCGAGCCCGACCCGCTCGAGCGCGGCGGCGGCCCGCCGGCGCCGCTCAGCGCGGCCGACCCCCGAATAGAGCAGCCCGTCGGCGACGCCGTCGAGCGCGCTCACGCCCGGCGCCAGGTGGAAATGCTGGAACACGAACCCGATCGTCGTGGCGCGCAGCCCGGACAGCCGGTCGTCGTCGAGCGTCGCGACGTCGAGCCCGGCGATCTCGACGACCCCGCTGGTCGCCCGGTCGAGCGTGCCGATGAGGTTGAGCATCGTCGACTTGCCGGATCCGGACGGGCCCACGATCGCCAGCAGCTCGCCGGCCGCCACCGACAGGGAGACGCCGTCGAGTGCCTGGATGCCGCCGGTGTACGACTTCCGCACGTCCCTGAGCGCGATCATGCCGCGGAGCCGACGGTCAGGCCCTCGCGGACGTCCGGGCCGGAGATCTCCACGCGGCCCTCGGCGAAGAGCCCGGTCGTGACGGCCACGGTCCGGACCGCGTCCCCGTCGAGGAGCTGCAGCCCGTACCCACCCTCGGCGAGGGCGACGAGCGCCGACACCGGCACGCTGAGCACGTCGTCCCGGCGCTCCGCGACGAGCGTGACGTCGACGGGCGCGGAGGAGTAGAAACCGAGCCGGTCCTGCGAGGTCAGGGACACGGTCACGGCGACGGTGACGATCTTCGGCGGCCCCTGCTCGACGGTGGCGACGGCGCCGATCGCGGTGATCGTGCCGGGCACGGTGGCGCCGTCGGGGAGCTTCACCGTCGCCTGGTCGCCGACCGTGGCCAGGCTCTGCTTGGTGACGTCGAGCCTGACCGTCACCTGCCGGTCCCGGCCGGTCCACTCCAGGACGGGGCCGGTCGCGGTGTCGCCGAGGTGCGCCTTGACGGCCCCGACCCGGACCGCGGCGGGCGCCATGACGACCCTGCCGAGCTCGACGACCCCGGTCTCCGGCAGGCCGAGCCGCTCCTGCCAGTCCCGGACCGCCGAGGCCGTCAACGACGTATACGAGTCGTCGACGGTGAACCCCTTGAACCCGAGCGCCGCGAGGTTGGCCTCGAAGGCCGCGACGTCCGCTCCTTCGTCGCCGGCGCGGAGCGTCCTGTGCAGCGGCGCGGGGGCGTACATGAGCAGCACCGGCAGACCGTCCACGTGATAGAGCGGCCCGCCCCGCTCGACGGTGCCACCCTCGGCGGGCAGTCCGGTGATCATGCCGGGCAGCCGGCCGGTGACGGTGGTCGCGGCGCCGAAGTCGAGGGTCCCGTCGACGTCCTCGGTCTCGGTGAGCGTCCCGCGGGTGATCTTCGTGGTCGCCGTGGGGGCGCGGCCGGCGGCGGGCGCCGGGTCGCGGTCCAGCAGCAGCCACCCGCCGGCGCCGGCGAGCAGCAGCACCGGCAGGGCGGTCAGCAGGACCCGCCTCACCGGCCCACCACGCCCTTGCACGCCTCCGCCGCTTCCTGGAACCCGGGGCTGCCCGCCTTCTTCATCAGGTCGGCGACGCCGCTGGCCGGGTCCGGGTCGGGCATGTCGACGCCGTGCTCGCGCATGCATTTGGCGAACTTGCGGGCCTGCTCGAGCTGCTCGGGCGAGAGGTTGCTCAGCGTGCCGCCGCCCGGCAGCAGCCGCTGGCAGGCGGGCATCGCCTCGGTGACCTTGGCGCGGTCCACGTCGGGGCCGAAGTCCAGCGTGCCGTCCGGTCCGGGGTCGGGCACCTCGACGCCGTGCTCGCGCATGCACCGGGCGAACTGCCGGTTGGCCTCCGCCTTGTCCGTGGACGGGGAGGCCGACGCGGCGGTACCCCCGCCGGCGGTGGCAACGGAAGGACCGGCGGTGGATGAACAGGCGGCCAGCAGCAGCACCGCCGTCAGCAGGATTCGTCGCATCCCCGCAGCAGACGCCTCGGCCGATAAACGGGCCGTGAACCCGCGGGCTTACCCCGGGCTTATGCGCCGTGCGGGCACCATGGACCCGTGCGGGTACTGGTGGTCGAGGACGAACAGCTGCTGGCCGACGCGGTCGCCGAAGGCCTGCGCCGGGAGTCGTTCGCGGTCGACGTGGCCTATGACGGCGACGGCGCCCTGGAGCGGCTCGGGGTCAACGAGTACGACGTGCTGATCCTCGACCGGGACCTGCCGTCGGTCGGCGGCGACGAGGTCTGCCGGTGGGTGAGCGCCGAGCTGCCCGAGACCCGGATCCTGATGCTGACGGCCGCCTCGGCGGTCCTCGACCGGGTCGACGGTCTGTCGCTCGGCGCCGACGATTATCTCGGCAAGCCGTTCGCGTTCGCGGAGCTCGTCGCGCGGGTGCGGGCGCTCGGCCGCCGGGCCAGGGCCGCGACGCCGCCGATCCTGGAGCGCGGCGACCTGCGGCTGGATCCCAACCGGCGCGAGGTGTTCCGCGGCGGGCACTATGTCGCGCTGACCCGCAAGGAGTTCGCGGTCCTGGAGGAGCTGCTGCGGGCCGGCGGCGCGGTCCTGAGCGCCGAGCGGCTCCTGGAGCGGGCCTGGGACGAGCACATCGACCCGTTCACCAACGTGCTGCGCGTCACAGTGATGACGTTGCGCCGCAAGCTCGGCGACCCACCGGTGATCGAGACGGTGGCCGGCGTCGGCTACCAGATCCCGTGAGCGGCCAGCGGAGCGGCTCGGGCCGCTCACCATGGGTGCGGGGTGGCCAGCGGAGCGGCTCGGGCCGCTCACCGTGGGTGCGGGGTGGCCAGCGGAGCGGCTCGGGCCGCTCACCATGGGTGCGGGGTGGCTCGGGCCGGCGCCGGAGCGCAGCGGAGGTGACGGCGTGAGCGGGCTGGGGATCCGGACGCGGCTCACCGTCCTGTACGGCGTGCTCTTCCTGCTCGGCGGGACGATCCTGCTCGGCGTCACGTACTTCCTCGTCAAGCAGAACATCCACCAGCGCGGGGCCGGCGCCGCCGTCGACCTGCCGGCGAACATCAAGGTCGGCGACGTCGAGATCAACCAGTTCGTCCAGCAGCTGCAGGCGCGGCAGATGGAGATCGAGCGCAACACCCTGGACGCGCTGCTCACCCAGGGCGCGATCGCGCTCGGCGTGGTGACCGTGATCGGGGTCGGGTTCGGCTGGCTGATGGCGGAGCGGGCGCTGCGGCCCGTCGGGCGGATCACCGAGACCGCCCGACGGGTGGCCGGCGGCAGCCTGCACGAGCGGATCGCGCTGCAGGGCCCGGCCGACGAGATCAAGGAGCTGGCGGACACCTTCGACTCGATGCTGGAGCGGCTCGACACGGCGTTCGACGGGCAGCGGCGGTTCGTGGCCAACGCGTCGCACGAGCTGCGCACGCCGCTGACCATCAACCGCACGCTGATCGAGGTGGCGCTGGGCCGCCCGTCGCCGCCTCCGGAGCTCGTACACCTCGGGGAGACGCTGCTCGCGGTCAACGCCAGGCACGAGCGGCTGATCGACGGGCTGCTGACCCTGGTCGCCTCCGAACAGGCGCTGACCGTGCACGAGAAGGTCGACGTGGCTTCGATCGCCCGGCACGTCACCGCCGCCGGCGGCAGCGCGCGCACCGAGCTGGAGCCGGCCGTCACCGTCGGCGACCCCGTGCTGCTCGAGCGGGTGGTGCAGAACCTCGTCGACAACGCGGCCGCCTACAACGTGCCGGACGGGACGGTCTGGGTCCGGACCCGCACGGACGGCGCGCACGCCGAGCTCGTCGTGGAGAACACCGGCCCGCTCATCCCGGACTACGAGGTGCCGCGGCTGTTCGAACCGTTCCGGCGGCTGCGGTCGCGGACCGGCTCCCAGCACGGGACGGGGCTGGGCCTGTCGATCGTGCGCTCGGTCGCCGTCGCGCACGGCGGGCGGGTCGACGCGCGCCCCCGCGACGGTGGCGGGCTCGTCGTCACGGTGACCCTGCCCACACAAAACTAACCGATCGATCGGTCTTTTAGTTGGTACGGTCATCCTATGGACGGCCGACTCCTGCGCGGTGAGCGCGCCCGCACCGCGACCCTCGACGTGGCCGTCGCGCTGGCGACCGAGTCGGGCCTGGACGGGCTCTCCTTCAGCCAGCTCGCCGAGCGGGCCGGGGTCAGCAAGTCCGGCCTGTTCGCGCACTGGTCGACGAAGGAGGAGCTGCAGCTCGCGGCCGTCGCCCACGCGGAGCGGCGCTTCACCGAGGTGGTCGTGCGCCCGGCACTGCGGGCACCGCGCGGCATCCGCCGGCTGTGGGCGCTGCAGGAGAGCCGCCTGGCCGACATGGCGAGCGGCGCACTGCCCGGCGGCTGCTTCTTCGCCAACGCGCAGTTCGAGTTCACGGTCCGGCCCGGCAGCGTCCGCGACGCGCTCAGCGCCGCCCTCGCCGACTGGCACACCCTGCTGGAGCGGCTGATCGCGGAGGCCGTCGAGCTGGGCGAGCTGCCGGCCGACGTCCCCGCCGCGCAGCTCGCGTTCGAGCTCAACGCGCTGGGCACCGCCGCGGTGTACGAGTCCCGCCTGCTGCGCGCGGACGAGGTCTACACGTATGCGCGGGCGGCCGCCCTCCAGCGGTTGCGCGCCCTGGCCCTCACCCCTGCTCTGGAAGGTCTGACATGACCGCTGCCGTCCTGCCCGGGCACGTCGCCCCGTTCGTCGTGCACTTCGACGACCTCGACGCGATGGGCATCGTGCACAACGCCCGCTACGCCGTCTTCCTGGAGCGCGCCCTGTCGCAGTGGTGGAGCGAGCGCGGCCACTCCTACGCCGGCGGCCGCCCGACCACGTCCGACGTGATGCACGCCGTCGCGGAGTACTCGATCTCCTACCGCGCGCCGGTCCGCGGCACCGGCGAGATCGGCGTCCACTTCTGGATCGAGACCCTCGGCGAGACCAGCGCCGTCTACCGATTCCGCATCCTGTCCGCCGACGGGCGGACCGTCCACGCGGAAGGCCGGCGGGTCAACGTGAAGCTCGACCCGCGCACCCTGCGGCCCGCGCCGTGGAGCGACGACGCCCGCGCGCACGCGAGCACTTTGCTCAGCTCTTAGCCGCCTTCGCCGATCCGTCCTGTATTCGATCCGGACGGAAGGTGCGACAGGATGCAGCGACGGGCCGACATCGAAGTGACCGTGCCGCGCGGGCGGCTCACCGGCCTGCTGGCGGACCTCAGCCTCAACGCGCGCAACGCCCTGGTCGTGGGCGTCGTCGCGCTGGTGGCGCTGATCATCGGCACCGCGTCGCTGTCCACGATGCTGGGCATGCGCGGCGACGTACGCACCATCAAGGCCCATCACCTGGACAGCCTCAGCGACTTCTCGGAGCTGCGCGGCGACATCGGCCTGCTCTACCGCACCGTCTTCGTCTACGTGCTGACCACGTCGTCGCCGAAGGCCACCCCGGCGCAGGTCACGGCGGCCCGCGACAACATCACCCAGGCGGACGCCGGACTCGACCGGCACCTGGACGCCTACCGCAAGGCCGCGTCGTCCTCCCCGGCCCGCCTCGCCGCCGCGGACGCCCTCGCGGCGAGCGTCGCCAACTACCGGCAGCTGCGCAACGCCGCGTTCCTGGGCGAGGGCCCCGCCGGCCGGTCGGCCGTGCCCGACGCGCAGCAACAGCAGCAGGCGGAGCAGATCGAGACGGCGCTGCTCGCCTCGGTGCAGAAGATGCAGGACCTCGAGCTCTCCGAGGCGCAGACCCGGTCCGCGCAGGTGGAGGCGAGGTTCTCGGATGCCCGCAACACCATGATCGTTGCCTATGCGGTGGGTGTACTGCTCGCGCTGGTCCTCGCGGTCTGGGCGGCCCGGCTCACCCGCCGCCAGCTGTCCAGTGTGTCCGTGGCCCTCGGCGCCGTCGCCGCGGGCGATCTGACCATGGCCGCCGAGGTGCGCGGACGCGACGAACTGGGCCGGATGGCGTTCGCCGTCAACGAGGCCCGCACCGGGCTGCGCGACACCGTCTCCTCGCTGACCGCCGGGTCCCGCACCCTCGGCCAGAGCACCTCCCGGCTCACGTCGGTGACGAAGCTCCTGGCCGGCAGCGCGTCGGAGGCCGCCCGGCAGGCCGGGCTGGTCGCCTCCTCGGCGGGCAGCGTGTCCACCAACACCCAGGCGGCGGCGGCCGGCGCCGACGAGATGGACGCCTCGATCCGCGAGATCGCCCGCAACGCCAACGAGGCGGTCACCGTCGCCGCCGAGGCGGTCACCGTCGCGGCGACCACCACCAACACCGTCTCCCAGCTCGGCGCCTCCTCCGCGGAGATCGGCAACATCGTCGCGACCATCACCGCCATCGCGACGCAGACCAACCTGCTCGCCCTCAACGCCACCATCGAGGCCGCCAGGGCCGGCGCGGCCGGCAAGGGCTTCGCGGTCGTGGCCAGCGAGGTCAAGGACCTGGCTCAGGAGACCGCCCGGGCCACCGGCCAGATCTCCGAACAGGTCAGCGCCATCCAGGTCGACACCGCCGAGGCCGTCGAGGCGATCAGCCGCA
The DNA here is from genome assembly GCF_055586325.1 of Dactylosporangium sp. NPDC051087. NCBI lineage: Bacteria > Bacillati > Actinomycetota > Actinomycetes > Micromonosporales > Micromonosporaceae > Dactylosporangium > Dactylosporangium sp. NPDC051087. Next base: position 528,350 of record NZ_JBVJIJ010000001.1, read on the forward strand.
TCAGCGCCATCATCTCGCGCATCAACGAGTACCAGCTCACGATCGCCGCCGCCGTCGAGGAGCAGAGCGCCACGACGAAGGAGATGAGCCGCAGCGTCGCCGACACCGCCGAGTCCTCCACCGACATCGCCACCAACATCACCGGCGTGGCCGGCGCGACCCAGCAGACCACCACCAACCTCGCCGAGGCCGACCAGGCGGTCGCCGACCTGACCCGCCTCAGCGACGAGCTCCAGCAGCTCGCCGGGCGCTTCCGCACCTGACCGCCGCCGGGGAACCTTTTTGGGTTGCCGGCGGTCCAACGGGCATGAGGCTCATCCTGGTCGCCGCCCTGGCGCTGATGCTCGCCGGCTGCACCGGCCGGCCGGACATGACGGCGAAGACGGTCCGATATCAGGCCGACTACCCGCAGTATCAGACGCTGGACGAGCTGTTCGCCGCCGCGGACCTCGTCGCCGAGGTGCGGCTCGAGGCCGGGAGCGAGGTGCGTCCCGCGACGGACACGGTGCCGATGGTGCACACGGTGTTCGCCGCCGCTGTCGTACGGGCGTACAAGGGCCGGGCACCGGCGCGGCTGGAGATCAAGCAGGGCGGCGGCCGCCACCGTGGCACGGAGCACATCGAGGAGGGCGGCATCGGCCTGCGACCCGGCGGTCACTATCTCGTGTTCGTCGAGATGTACGACGACGCGCCGGCCTCACTGCTCAACCCGGCGCAGGGGCAGTACACCCTGGAGGACGACGGCACCGTGCGCCCGGTCGGACCGCCGGGGCTGCACTTCACCCTCGCGGACCTGGCCCGGCTGACCCCCTGAGAGACCGAAACGCCGGGCGGCCCTGGTGGGCTTCCCGGCGTTCTGCCTGGTCAGGCTGGCGGAGGATACGAGATTCGAACTCGTGAGGGTTTTATCCCAACACGCTTTCCAAGCGTGCGCCCTAGGCCTCTAGGCGAATCCTCCGTGCGCCAGGATACCCATGCCTCACCGGCTCCGCGCTACGGGGTATTGTGTTCCTCAAGCCACTCGTGCGGCGTCATCTTACGAACCTCCCCAGGGCCGGAAGGCAGCAAGGATAAGTGAGCTCTGACGGGTGCACGGGTGGCGCCTTCATGTCCGGACCCCGGTCGGGTCGCTGGGCGGGTTTTGTCGGTGCCTGGAGGTACCGTGGTCCCGCTACACCGAGCCGATGACGCGAACGGAGGGACCGCTGGTGGCGCTCGCGCTGTACCGCAAGTACCGCCCTCGCACGTTCGCCGAGGTGATCGGGCAGGAGCACGTCACAGAGCCGCTGTCACAGGCGCTGCGCTCGGGCCGGCTCAACCATGCCTACCTCTTCTCCGGCCCCCGCGGCTGCGGCAAGACGAGCAGCGCCCGCATCCTGGCCCGCTCGCTCAACTGTGAGAAGGGCCCGACGCCGGACCCCTGCGGCGAGTGCGACTCGTGCCGCGCCCTCGCGCCCGACGGCTCCGGCTCCATCGACGTGATCGAGATCGACGCCGCCAGCCACGGTGGCGTCGACGACGCGCGCGACCTGCGGGAGCGGGCGTTCTTCGCGCCCGTCTCCAGCCGCTTCAAGGTCTATGTCATCGACGAGGCCCACATGGTCTCCTCGGCGGGCTTCAACGCGCTGCTCAAGCTCGTCGAGGAGCCGCCGGAATACGTGAAGTTCGTCTTCGCGACCACGGAGCCCGAGAAGGTCCTCGGGACGATCAAGTCCCGCACCCACCACTACCCGTTCCGGCTGATCCCGCCCGGCGTGCTGCGGCCCTATCTGGAGCAGCTGACCACGTCCGAGGGCGTCAAGGTCGAGCCGGCGGTGTTCCCGCTGGTCGTCCGCGCCGGCGCGGGCAGCGCCCGTGACTCGCTGTCGGTCCTCGACCAGCTGATCTCCGGCGCCGGCCCCGACGGCGTCACCTATCAGCGGGCCGTCGCCCTGCTCGGCGTCACCGACGTCGCGCTCATCGACGAGATGTGCGACTCCCTGGCCGCCGACGACGGCCGCGGCGCCTATGGCGTCATCGACCGGGTCGTCGAGGCCGGCCACGACCCGCGGCGCTTCGCCTCCGACCTGCTGGAGCGGCTCCGCGACCTGATTGTCCTGCAGCAGGTGCCCGACGCCGTCGCCAAGGGCCTGCTCGACGCCCCGCACGACCAGCTGGAGCGGATGGGCGCCCAGGCGGCCCAGCTCGGGCAGGCGACGCTGTCCCGCTTCGCCGACATCGTCCACGACGGCCTGACGGAGATGCGCGGCACCACCGCGCCGCGGCTGCTGCTGGAGCTGATCACCGCCCGCATGCTGCTCCCGGGCGCCGACGACGCCAGCAATGCGTTGCTGCAGCGTCTCGAGCGCATGGAGCGGCGCCTGCTCGCGGGCGGTCCCGTTCCCGCCCCGGCGGCGGTCCCGGCCCCTGCGGCCCAGCCCGCTGCGGCTCAGCCCACTGTTGCTCAGGCTCCTGCCGCTCAGCCGCCTGCCGAGGTTGTTCAGCCGCCTGCCGTCCAGGTCTCCGGCGTTCCGGCCCCGGCCGCCGACCGGGTCGACGGTGGGCAGCCCTCCACGTATGTCGCTCAGCCTCCCGCGCAGGAGCCGCAGGGGTATGCGGCCGAGCCGGTCACCGCGGCGGTGGAGCAGGCCCAGCCCGTTTCGCCTCCACCGGCCGCCGCTCCCGCGCCTCCGGTCCCGGCGCAGGGCGTCGGTGCGCTCGACGCCGTCGCCGTCCGCCGGGTGTGGACCGACGTGCTGTCCCTGGTGAGCGGCAGGTCCAAGAAGGCCGCGGCGATCGTCCGCGAGGCGACCGTGCAGGACGTCGAGGGCACCACGCTCGTCCTCGGCTTCAAGCACACCGCGCACGCCAACATGCTCAATGCCTCACCCGACGTGCTGATCGCCGCCCTGAGCGAGCTGCTCGGCGGCAAATGGCAGGTCAGATGCGAGGTCGGCGGCCAGCCCGGCGGCGGAGGCGGAGGCGGCAGCCGCCCCAGCCCACCCCGCCCGACACCGTCCGGCCCCGGCGGTGGGTCGCCCACGCCCTCGGCCCCCGGTGACGGCGGTCCTCGCGGCGGCCCAGCGGTGCCCCAGCAGTCCGCCGAGGGCTGGCCCACTCCTGCCCGCCCGGCGGGCGACCCTGTGCCCGTGGACGCCCGCACGGCGGCCATGAGCGCCGCGTCCCCCCACCCCTCCGGCCCGTCAGGCTCGGGCGGTTCGGCGGGCTTCGGTGGTCCGGCGGGCTCAGGCTCGGGCGGTCCGGCAGGCTTCGGCGGTCCGGCGGGTGCGGGCTCGGGCGGTCCGGCGGGCGCAGGTGACGGCTGGCCCACGCCGGCGGCCGTGCCCGGAGGTTTCCAGACAGCTCAGGCCCCGACCGGCACGTCGCAGGCCCACGCCGATCACCAGCCTTCCCAGTCGCGCGGTGCTTTCCCCGGCGGTGACCAGTCCCGTGACGGCCTTCCGCACGGCGGGCACTCCGGCGCCGGGCAGCCCATCAGCGGGTCGTCGACCCCAGGCCGGCCCGGCGGCGATATGCCCGGCAGCGGTCAGTTCAGCGGCGGCCTGCCTGGCAGCGCTCCACTCGGTGGCGCTCAGCCCGGTGGTGGATTGCCGGGCGGCGGTCAGTCGCACGGTGGTGCGCAGGGTTCTGGGCAGGCCGGCGGCGGGTGGCCGACACCGGCGGTCCCGGGCGGTGGGGCGGGGCAGTCCGACGGCTGGCCGGCACCCGCGGTGCCCGGCGGTGGGGCGGCGGGACGGTCCGACGGCTGGCCGGCGCCTGCGGTGCCGGGCGGGGCGATCCGGACGCCGTCCGGTGGGACCTTGGCTGACCCGCGCGGTTCGGCCGGCGATCAGACGCCGGCGGGTGGCGGCCAGGTGAGCGAGTGGCCCGTCACGGCCACGCCCGGGGGTTCGGCGTCAGGTGGGCAGACGCAGGTCGCGACCAGGCCGCAGGGGGACAGACCGGCGTTCAACGGCGGCGGCGGGCACGGTCCCGGTGGCGACGCGCAGGGCCTTGCCAACGGCACCCAGGGCGCGCCGGGCGGTGGTCCGGCCGCCGCGGCGCACGGTTCCAACGGTGCGCGCACGCAGGGCGGCCGGCAGGCCCCCGGCGGCAAACCGCAGAACGGTGCCCGGCCGCGCAGCGCGATCGAGCAGGCCCGGGAGGCGGCCAGCAGGGCGGCGAACGCTCCTCGCCGGGGGACGGCCGCGGCCGCGCCGGTGGTCGAGTCGGCGTGGGAGGGCATGGGGGCGGACGAGCCGCCGTATGACCCGGAGTATGACCGGCCCGTCGCCGATCCGCGGTTTCCGGGCTTGGACCCTGGGGATGAGCTGCTCGACGACGCCAACTCGGTCCGGGAGTCCAGCGAGGAGGCCGCGCTGCGGCTGCTCAGCGAGGCACTCGGGGCGGAGAAGATCGGCGAGACCACGAGCTGAGACCAACAAACCACGAGCCGAGATCAACAGAGCACGAGCTGAGACCAGCAGAGCACGAGCGGAGACCGACAGGGCGCGCTGATACCGACCGCGCACGCTGAGACCGTCGGAGCACGAGCGGAAATCGACGAGCGCGAGCTGGGATCAGCGGAGCACGAGGCAGGACCGACGGGCGTGACCTGCGACCGGAGGCTCTCCGCGGTCCGGCCGCCGCCGGAAGGACCCAGGTCAGGGCCGGGCAGAGTAACGGCGACGACAGGTTCGCGGCGGGTGCGGGTTCTGCGGCGCGACAGGCTCGCGGCGCGGGGCAGGCTCGCGGCGCGGGGGCAGGTTCGCGGTTGCCGGGGTGTGGCGGTGGCGAGACTGACCGCCGGCTGAGGTATACCAGCTACACGAGCCAGGGTAAGACCAGCTGAGCATTGACCGAATATCGAAGAGGAGCAGATCGTGCGCCCCGGTGGACAGCCCAACCTGCAGCAGATGATGAAGCAGGCGCAGAAGATGCAGCAGCAGATGGTCGCCGCGCAGGCCGAGCTGGCCGAGACCGAGCTGACCGGCACGGCCGGTGGCGGTCTCGTCACGGCCGTCGTGCGCGGGTCGGGTGAGATCGTCAGCGTCAAGATCGACCCGAAGGTGGTCGACCCGGATGACGTGGAGACCCTCGAGGACCTGGTGGTGGCGGCGCTGCACAATGCCGCGCAGGCCGCGAAGGACCTGACGGAGGAGAAGATGGGGCCGCTGACCGCGGGTCTCGGTGGGTTGGGCGGCGGCCTCGGGCTGCCCGGATTCTAACCGCCGCAGATGTACGAAGGTGCCATCCAGGACCTGATCGACGAGCTGGGCAGGCTGCCCGGGGTCGGTCCGAAGAGCGCGCAGCGGATCGCGTTCCACGTGCTGTCGTCCGACCCGTCGGACGTGAAGCGGCTCGCCCAGGCGCTGACGCGGGTGAAGGAGCTCGTGCGGTTCTGCACGCGCTGCTTCAACGTGGCGGAGTCGGACCTGTGCCGGATCTGCCGCGACCCGCGCCGCAGCGACGAGGTGTTCTGCGTCGTCGAGGAGCCCAAGGACGTCGTGGCGATCGAGCGGACGGGTGAGTTCCGGGGCAGGTATCACGTGCTCGGCGGGGCGATCAACCCGCTCGAGGGCGTGGGACCGGACAACCTGAAGGTCCGGGAGCTGATGATGCGGCTCGCCGACGGCACCTGCAAGGAGCTGATCCTCGCGACCGACCCCAACACCGAGGGGGAGGCCACCGCGACGTACCTGGCGCTGCTGGTCAAGCCGATGGGGCTCAACGTGACCCGGCTGGCCAGCGGACTTCCGGTCGGCGGCGACCTCGAATACGCGGACGAGATCACGCTCGGCCGCGCGTTCGAGGGCCGCCGAGCGGTCTGAAGCCAGCGTTCTGAAGCCAGCGGGCAGCCTGAAGCGGGCGGGCTGAGCCGGGCGGCTCAGCCCTCGGGGCGGTTCAGGATGCCGACCGCCACGGCGTGGACGGCGGCGATGTCGGCGGGGTTGCCGAGGTGGGTCTTGGTGCCGGTCACCACGTACCACTCCTCGGCGTCCTTGTACTGCACCCGCACGAGCGCGGCGCCGCTGGCGTCGACCTCGGACCGCAGGGTCAGCTCGCCGGTGACGACGCCGACCTCGTCGGTCATCACCCCGCCGGGCCCCGCCATGATGTCCGTCGTCAACGGCGCCGCCGACCCGCCGCCCGGAGCGGCCTCGGCCGAAGCACCGGCAGCGCCGGGAGCACCGGCAGCGTCGGAAGCAGAGGCACCAGCGGCACCAGCGGCACCAGCGGCACCAGAAGCATCAGCAGTACCGGCAGCGTCAGAAGCCGCAGCCCCGGCAGCCGGATCAGCGGGCGCCGCGGAAGCCGGAGACGATGCAGCAGCCGGAGCAGCCGGAGCCGCGGCCGCCGGAGTGGCAGGCGCCGAGGCGGCCTGTACATCAGCAGCGGCCGCGACTGGAGCCGCTGCCGGGGGAGTTGGTGCGGGGGCGGCCGATGCCTCCGTTGTAGCCGGTGCCGCTCCTGGCCCCGGTGCCGCGTCTGCCATTCCGGCCGCCCTTCGATCGCACGAGAAAACGAGTATGCGCGCTGCCTACTTGCAGGTCGCCAGCATGTCCGTCAGCGCCGACTTCTCGGCGGCGGTGACGGTCAGCTTGTAGAAGCTCTTCACCGTTACCCAGTCTTGCGCATACGTGCACCAGTAGGCCTTGTTCGGCGGCTTCCACGTCGACGGGTCCTGGTCACCCTTGGACCGGTTCGACTGGAGGCTGACGGCGAAGAGCTGCGGCCTGGTCAGGTCGTTGGCGAACTGCTTGCGCTGCTCGTCGGTCCACTTGCTCGCACCGGACCGCCAGCCGGCGGCGAGCGGCACCATGTGGTCGATGTCGAGCGCCTTCGGGTCGGTGAGGTCCTTGTCGTCGTACAGGCTGTGCCAGTTACCGGAAAGGATCTTGCATTCGGCGTCGGCCTTGACGTTCTTGCCGTCACGCTTGAGCACGACGTCGCGGGTGTCGCAGCCGTCGCCCTGCCCGATCCAGTGGGTGAACTTCTCGCGGCTGTAGCCGGCCATCGACCCAGCTGCGGCGACGGTGAGCTGGTCGAGCGCGGCCGCGGCGCCGGCGGGGTTGCCGGCGGGCGGCTTCGACGCGCCGGTGGTCGCACCACCGTTGCCCGCGGTGGTCGACGAGCTGGGCGCGGCCGCGCCCGGCGTGGAGGAGACCTCGCAGCTGCCGGCGCCGGTGAGCACCGTGGCGAGCGCGAGGGCGAGGATGACGGCTTTGCCGTTGGAGGGGCGCACGCCACCACTGTGCGGCATCGACGCACGCGGCGCGCGCAGCGCCACGGTGCGATTCCCGACACGAGCGGGCGACGGGCCTCGTCGAGCCGGGACCGTGGTCCCTGTCGCACGGGACACCGCGCCCGGCAGGATCAGCCGCATGCGAACGAAAACCTGGGCAGGACCCACATAAATCGGACGACAGTGCAGCAGGATCCGCGTGTGTCGCGGAGGCCGGCCCCCGGAAGGGCCGGCCTCCGGCGGACGGCTCAGCCGCGGTTCGCGGCGCTCAGCACGGCACGCAACGATGCGGTCACAATGTTCGCGTCGATGCCGACACCCCAGAAGGTCCGGCCGTCGACGGAGCACTCGACATACGCCGCGGCCTGTGCGCTCTCACCCGCGGTGAGGGCGTGCTCGGCGTAGTCCAGGACCCGCACGTCGACGCCGAAGTCGCCCAGCGCGTGCACGAACGCGTCGATCGGGCCGTTGCCGGTGGCGGAGACCGACCGGACCTCGCCGTCGACCGCCACGTCGGCCGTCAGCGTGACCTTGCCGTCCACCGTGGAGGCCTCGTACCCCTGCAGCGCGAACCGGCGGTCGGAGAAGTACTCCGCGGAGAAGAAGTCCCACATCGCCTGCGGGCTGACCTCGCCGCCCTCGTCGTCGGTGTGCCGCTGCACGACGCCGGAGAACTCGATCTGCAGCCGGCGCGGCAGGTCCAGGTGGTGCTCGGACTTCATGACGTAGGCGACGCCGCCCTTGCCGGACTGCGAGTTGACCCGGATGACCGCCTCGTAGGAGCGGCCCACGTCCTTGGGGTCGATCGGCAGGTACGGCACGCCCCAGGTGAAGCGGTCGACCTCGACGCCCGCGGCCGCCGCGTCCCGCTGCAACGCGTCGAAGCCCTTCTTGATCGCGTCCTGGTGGGAGCCGGAGAAGGCCGTGTAGACCAGGTCGCCGGCATACGGGTGGCGCTCGTGCACGGGCAGCTGGTTGCAGTACTCGACGGTGCGCTTGACCTCGTCGATGTTGGAGAAGTCGATCTGCGGGTCGACGCCCTGGGAGAACAGGTTCAGCCCCAGCGTGACCAGGTCGACGTTGCCGGTGCGCTCACCGTTGCCGAACAGGCAGCCCTCGACCCGGTCGGCGCCGGCCAGCAGGCCCAGCTCGGCGGCGGCGACGGCGGTGCCCCGGTCGTTGTGCGGGTGCAGCGACAGCACGACCGACTCGCGCCGCGGCAGGTTGCGCGACATCCACTCGATGGAGTCGGCGTAGACGTTGGGGGTCGCCATTTCCACCGTGGCCGGCAGGTTGACGATCAGCGGGCGGTCGGGGGTCGGCTGCAGCACGTCGATGACGGCGCTGCAGACCTCCAGCGCGTAGTCCAGCTCGGTGCCCGTGTAGGACTCCGGCGAGTACTCGTAGTAGATCTCCGTGTCGGGCGTGATCGCCTCGGCGTACTTCTGGCACAGCCGCGCCGCGCTGGTGGCGATGTCGGTGATCCCGGCCTTGTCCAGGCCGAACACGACCCGGCGCTGCAGCGTGGACGTCGAGTTGTAGAAGTGCACGATGGCCCGCTTCGCGCCGCGCAGCGACTCGAACGTCCGCTCGATCAGGGTGTCCCGGCACTGGGTCAGGACCTGGATGGTGACGTCCTCGGGGATCAGGTCCTGCTCGATCAGCGTCCGCACGAAGTCGAAGTCGGTCTGCGACGCGGACGGGAAACCTACCTCGATCTCCTTGTAGCCCATGCGGACCAGCAGGCCGAACATGCGGCGCTTGCGCTCCACGGACATCGGGTCGATCAGCGCCTGGTTGCCGTCGCGCAGGTCCACCGCGCACCAGCGGGGCGCGACCTTGACCTCACGGGAGGGCCATTGGCGGTCGGTCAGCGGGACCGGGAACTGTTCACTGAACGGCCGGTAGCGCTCTACGGGCATCCGGCTGGCGGTCTGATTGGCGATCTCTGACATGGTCTCTTGCTCCTGGGAAAAAGGGCCGAAGAAGGTCGACCGGCAGGAGCGCGCAGACGCGACTCAACCCCGCGACGAGGTGCCGGCCTGTCGGGCCTCGTCGCGGCGACGAAGAAGGAGAACCGTCTGCCACATGTCGAGCGAGAGCCTACCACTCACCGGGAGCGCGAGATCGACGGTGCGACCGACGGTGACGAAGATGACGGTTTCGGTGGAGGCGGCGACGTCGTTCCGAGCGGAGCGGTGGTGACGACCGGCCCCGGCAGGGTGATCGTCTCGGGTGCCGGCGCCGGGTCCCCGGTGAGCGTCAGCTGGCCGAGCGGGATCTTGGCGGCGACCAGCATGCCCCGGTCGTTGTAGCAGAACACGCCGGCGTCGATCGGCGGCTGTACCGCGGTGACCCCGGGCTCGACCGCGAAGCACGGCGCGGACGTGCCCGCCAGCGGCTCCGCGGGCGACACGGCCAGGGGCACCTGCCGGTCGAGCAGCACGTCGAGCCAGGCGATGAAGACGTACTGCAGCTTCGGGTCGATCGCGACCGGCAGCTTCTTGTTCGTGGCGGCGACCCGCACGCAGCCGCTCGCCGGGTTGATCGCGCACTGGTAGACGCCCTCGGGCCGGTTCGCGATCGCGACGTCGGCGGTGCCGCCGAGCGCGCCACCCTGGATGTCGACCCGCCAGGTGCGGTCGGTGGCGACCGTGACCAGCACCGAACGCGGCGCCTTGCCCTGCACGACGAGGGTGTACGCGGCGATGTACCGCTGGTCCTTGGCGACCGCGACCCTGGCGGCGAGCTGGCCGCGGGGGTCCGCCTGCGCGGGCGCCCCGGTCGCCGGGGCCGACGGCATGGCCACCGGCTCGGCGGAGCCGCAGGCCGCCAGCAGCACCCCGGTGATCACGGCGAGCGCCGTGCCGGTGGTCACAGTGATCGCGGTTGCCCGGCCCTGACGTGAGCGCACGTGCGTATTCTCGCCTGCCGGGCGGCCGGATCGTGGGAACGCCACTCCCGGGGGACACCTGCCGCCGGTACGCTCGGCTGCGTTGACATCGCCCGTACGGGTGGAAAGGAGCTCGACGGCGTGGCGCTGATCGTGCAGAAGTATGGCGGGTCGTCCGTCGCCAACGCCGAGCGCATCAAGCGCGTCGCCGAGCGGATCGTCGACACGCGGAAAGCCGGCAACGAGGTCGTCGTGGTCGTCTCGGCCATGGGCGACACCACCGACGAGCTCCTCGACCTCGCGTCGCAGGTCAGCCCGGTCCCGGCGGGCCGCGAGCTGGACATGTTGCTGACCGCCGGCGAGCGCATCTCCATGGCGCTGCTCGCGATGGCGATCAACAATCTGGGTTACGAGGCCAGGTCGTACACCGGCAGCCAAGCGGGCGTGATCACCACCTCGACGCACGGCCGGGCCCGGATCATCGACGTCACCCCGGGCCGCCTCCGCGGCGCGCTCGACGAGGGCGCCATCGCGATCGTCGCCGGCTTCCAGGGTGTGTCGCAGGACACCAAGGACATCACCACCCTCGGCCGGGGCGGCTCGGACACCACGGCCGTCGCGCTCGCCGCGGCGCTGCACTCCGACGTGTGCGAGATCTACACCGACGTCGACGGGATCTTCACCGCCGACCCGCGGGTCGCGAAGAACGCACGGCACATCAAGCAGATCACCTACGAGGAGATGCTCGAGCTGGCCGCCTGCGGCGCGAAGGTGCTGCACCTGCGCAGCGTCGAATACGCGCGGCGGTTCAACCTGCCGATCCACGTCCGCTCGTCATACTCGACCGCCAACGGCACCATGGTCACCGGATCGATAGAGGACCTTCCTGTGGAGCAAGCACTCATCACCGGCGTCGCGCACGACCGCAGCGAAGCGAAGATCACCATCGTCGGCGTGCCCGACCAGCCGGGTGTCGCCGCGCGGATCTTCCAGACGGTCGCCGCCGCCGAGACCAACATCGACATGATCGTGCAGAACGTGTCGACCGAGGGCACCGGCCGCACCGACATCTCCTTCACGCTGCCGAAGACCGACGGCGCCACCGCCAAGGCCGCGCTCGAGCGGGTCAAGGCCACCGTCGACTTCCGCGAGATCCTGTTCGACGACCACGTCGGCAAGGTCTCCCTCATCGGCGCCGGCATGCGCTCCAACCCGGGCGTCGCGGCCAAGCTCTTCGCCGCCCTCGCCGAGGCCGGCGTCAACATCGAGATGATCTCCACCTCGGAGATCCGGGTGTCCGTCGTCTGCCGCGACACCGACCTCGACGTCGCCGTCCGCGCCATCCACGACGCATTCGAGCTGGGCGGCACCGAGGAAGCCGTGGTGTACGCGGGGACCGGACGGTAGGTTCGCTCGTTATGAGCGCGTTACCAACGCTGGCCGTCGTCGGTGCCACCGGCGCCGTCGGCACCGTCATGTGTGAGCTGCTCTCCTCCCGCAAGAACATGTGGGGGGAGATCCGCCTCGTCGCCTCCAAACGCTCCGCCGGCCGCACCCTGGTCGTGCGGGGCGAGGAGGTCGTCGTCCAGGAACTCGCCGCCGACGTCTTCGACGGCGTCGACGTGGCGATGTTCGACGTCCCCGACGAGGTCTCCGCCGAGTGGGCCCCGATCGCCGTCTCCCGCGGCGCCATCGCGGTCGACAACTCCGGCGCCTTCCGCATGGATCCCGATGTACCGCTGGTCGTGCCGGAGATCAATCCCGAGCAGTCCCGCAACCGCCCCAAGGGCATCATCGCCAACGCGAACTGCACCACCCTCGCGATGATCGTGGCGCTCGCCCCGCTGCACCGCGAATACGGCCTCAAGGAGCTGGTCCTGGCGTCGTACCAGGCAGTCTCCGGCGCGGGCAAAGACGGCGTCGACACGCTGCTCAGCCAGATTTCCCGGGTCGCCGGCAACCCTTCGCTCGGCTCCCGCTCCGGCAACGTCCGCCAAGCGGTCGGCGACGACCTCGGCCCGTTCCCGGCGCCGCTCGCGCTCAACGTGGTCCCCTGGGCAGGCTCGCTCCGCGACGCCGGCTGGTCCTCCGAAGAGCTCAAGATGCGCAACGAGTCCCGCAAGATCCTCGGCCTGCCCGACCTGAAGGTCTCCGCCACCTGCGTCCGCGTCCCGGTCGTCACCGGCCACTCCGTCGCCATCCACGCCGTCTTCGGCGTCGAGGTCGACGCCGAGGGCGCCCGCGAGGTCCTGCGCCACGCCCCCGGCGTGATCCTGGTCGACGACCCCGCCGCCGGCGAGTTCCCGATGCCGATCGACGCCGTGGGCACCGACCCGTCGTGGGTCGGCCGCATCCGCCGCTCGATCGACGACCCTCGCGCCCTGGACCTCTTCGTCACCGGCGACAACCTCCGCAAGGGCGCCGCCCTCAACACCGCCCAGATCGCCGAGCTCCTCTCCAAGGAACTCCAGACCTCATCCTGACCCCCGCCCCCGGCCCGGCAACCTGCCGCGCCGACCACCGGGCCCGGGTCGCATTCGTTGCCCTGGTTGCGACCTGACCGTGCCCGGGCTGACCGGCCCATCGCCCTGGTCACGCCGGCGACCATCCGTCCGATGGCAGGCCTGCCCGGCACGAGTCAGCGTTGGAGTGCCGGGCCCGCCAGGCCTTGACCTGCCGCAGACCCCGCTCTAATGCCCGGCGCCGACCTGCCCCTGATGCTGGCGGCCTCCCACCCCGGGCAGCAGGCGGCGTGGCTGGTCCAGCCCTGGTCGGCTCGGCTCACCGGGCTCAGCCTGGCTCGGCTCACCGGGCTCGGCTCGGCTGGCTCGGCTCGCTCGACCATCAGGCTCGGGCACGAACAGTGGGGGTGTCGACCTGCCTGCGAACCGACCCGTGCCGACGCCGGCCAGCACCGCTCTACCGGGTCCGCAGCCAGCGGGTCGACTCCGCTGCCAACCTCTGGCGTTTGCGCCTGCGGTCCGCAGCCCCGGCGACCGGTGCTGTGAACTTCGGGCGGGTCGGCGCGCCTGCCCTGCTCCGCTGCGGTTCTCGTCAGGCAGTGGCCCGCCCGGCGCCGATCATCAGCCTCGGGCGCAGGCGAGCGAGTTCCGCCCGCCGAGCACCTCTGGCGTTTGCGCCTGCGGTCCGCAGCCCCGGCGACCGATGCTGTGAACCAGGGCAGGTCGGCGACCGATCGCCGCGCCTGGCCTGGTCCGCTGTGGTCCATGCCGGGCAGCGGCCGCCCGGCACAGACCCGGCGCCGATCATCAACTCCGGGCGCGGCAGGCGAGGTCCGCCCGCCGGGCACTTCTCCCGCTTGCACCTGCGGTCCGCAGCCGACGACAGTGCGCCGAACCCGAGCGCCCGCACCCCGTCAAGGTGGTGCTCGGGTGTGCGGCGCTACGGGGCGAGCACGTCGTCAGCGTCCGTGATGGTGTACGCGTAGCCCTGCTCAGCCAGAAAGCGCTGCCTGTGCGCCGCATACTCGGTGTCGATCGTGTCCCGGGCCACGACCGTGTAGAAGTGGGCCTGGCGTTTGTCGGCCTTCGGGCGCAGGACGCGGCCGAGACGCTGGGCCTCCTCCTGGCGGGAGCCGAAGCTGCCCGACACCTGGATCGCCACGGCGGCCTCGGGAAGGTCGATGGAGAAGTTGCCGACGCGGGAGATGACCAGCGTCTTGAGCTCGCCGGTGCGGAACGCGTCGAACAGGCGCTCGCGCTCCTTGTTGGTCGTCGACCCCTGCACGATCGGGGCGTCCAGGAACTCGCCCAGCTGGTGCAGTTGATCGATGTAGCCGCCGATGACCAGGATCTGGTCGCCCTTGTGCCGCTCGACCAGGGCGCGGACCACGGGCAGCTTCGTGCGGGCGGTGGCGGCGACCCGATAGCGCTCCTCGGGCTCGGCGACCGCATAGGCCATCCGCTCGCTGTCGGTGAGCGTGACGCGGACCTCGACGCACTCGGCCGGGGCGATCCAGCCCTGTGCCTCGATGTCCTTCCACGGCGCGTCGTAACGCTTCGGGCCGATCAGGGAGAACACGTCGCCCTCGCGACCGTCCTCGCGGACCAGGGTCGCGGTCAGGCCGAGCCGGCGCCTGGCCTGCAGGTCGGCGGTGAACCGGAAGATCGGCGCGGGCAGCAGGTGGACCTCGTCATAGACGATGAGGCCCCAGTCGCGGGCACCGAACAGGTCCAGGTGCGGGAACGCGCCGCCGCGGCGGGTGGTCAGCACCTGATACGTGGCGATCGTGACCGGGCGGATCTCCTTGCGCTCGCCGGAGTATTCGCCGATCTCCTCTTCGGTCAGGCTGGTGCGCGCGATCAGCTCGCGCTTCCACTGCCGTCCGGCGACCGTGTTGGTCACCAGGATCAGGGTGGTCGCCTTGGCCTCCGCCATGGCGGCCGCGCCGACGAGGGTCTTGCCGGCGCCGCAGGGCAGGACGACGACGCCGGAGCCGCCGGCCCAGAACGAGTCGACCGCCTCGCGCTGATAGGAACGCAGGACCCAGCCGTCCTCGGCCAGGTCGATCTGGTGCGCCTCGCCGTCGACATAGCCCGCGAGGTCCTCCGCGGGCCAGCCCAGCTTCAGCAGTGCCTGCTTGAGCCGGCCGCGCTCGGACGCGTGGACGATGAGGGTGTCGGCGTCGATGTTGGCGCCGAGCATCCCGGCCAGCTTCTTGCTCTTGCCGACCTCGACCAGCACGGCACGGTCCAGGCCGCGCAGGACGAGCCCGTGGACCGGGTCGTTGAGCAGCTGGAGGCGGCCATAGCGGTCCATCGTCTCGGCGATGTCGACGAGCAGCGCGTGGGGAACCGGGTATCGCGAGAACCGCAGCAGCGCGTCGACGACCCCCTCGGCGTCATGCCCGGCGGCACGCGCATTCCACAGGCCGAGCGGCGTCAGGCGATAGGTGTGCACGTGCTCCGGCGAGCGCTCCAGCTCGGCGAACGGCGCGATCGCCATCCTGCACGCCAGTGCGTCGGGATGGTCGACCTCAAGCAGCAGGGTCTTGTCGGACTGGACGATCAATGGACCTTCGGGCACGGGAACCAGTGTCGCACGCACCTATGACAGTTCCCGAAATGTGGGAGATTTCGAATTCGCGCAACCTTCAGGGGGTCGGATCGCGTCTGAATTTATGACGGCCACGTGGTGGTTGGCGATCGACTCGCCTCCATCGCTTGTCATGTCGCTGTTGTGCCCGTAAGTCGGTGGTGGAGCCGGACGTCCGCGTTCGGATCGGGATATGGCGGTGTGGTCGCGGGGGCCGGCTACCGCCTTTCTTCCCGATCGGTATCGGGGGTGGGCGCGTCGTCCGCTCCGCCTCCGTAGACTGGTCGGCGTGCGTCGGCGGTTGGGTGACGGAGCGGCCTTGGCGTTCGGCGGGCTCGCCGCGGCGGCGGTGGCCGTCGGCTGGTTTCTGCTGTCGTCGCAGGTGGTGCACACCGACGTCCAGACCGCGGTCAGCGAGTCCCTCGGCGCGATCCTCGTCCTCATGCTGGTCGTCTCCGTGATCGGGTCCATCCGCCGGGGTTGATGAGGGCCGTGACAGCGGGCGATGAGTCGGTACGCTGTGGAAGGTGACCGATCTGGAGGGCACGCCGGCATCGACAGTCGACGATGACGCCCGGGCCGGTTTCTCACCGCTGGCGATGCTCGGCGTCGCCACCGTCGGCGCGCTGGGCCTGACCTGGTTCCTGGTGTCGTGGCTGGTGCTCGGCAGCCCGCTCACCGACGCGATCGGCGAGACGGTCGGCAGCCTCGCCGTGATCCTGCTCATCGTCTCGATCATCGGCGCCGCCCGCGCGGACGACTCCCCCGGTCGCGGCTGAGTTCACGCAGTTTCGGCCGCGGCAGGTGTACGGCCACCGCAACGCCCGACCCGCGACCCTTCCGGTTTCGTGACCGACGGCCGGGCCACGACCGAGTGCCCAGGGCCGCCCTCGCCGCGCTCCTGCTGCTCAAACAGCAGCTGCGCTCCTGCTGCTCAAAAAACAGCAGCTGCGCTCCTGGTGCTCGAGACAGCAGCAGCGCGCCTAGCAGGACCGCACCCGTGACCCGGCGCAGGCCCGTCACCGACGGGACGCCACCGGATCCAGCGGGTGGGAGCCGGCGGGGGCCGCGGGCCGGACGTGCCGTCGGCGCCAGGAGAAGCCGTCAGGCCCGACGGCCGCCCGATCCGGAGGCCGGACCAAGCGCTGACGGAAGCGCCGGAGCAGCCGTGCACTCCTACACGGAGCCGTCCTCCGGCGCGGCGGCCGTGATGCGGTGCAGGGCGAACGTGTGCAGCATCTCGGTCCGCTCGTCCTCGGCACGCAGATAACCGCCGCCCATCGACACGGGCCTGACCAGGCGGGACGCGGTGGCGCCGTGGGAGTCGACATAGCCGACCCAGACGCGGGTCTTGTCGCGCAGCGCCTGCTGGAGGACCTCGAGCGCCTCGGTGTGCGACGACGTGGACGCGCCGTTGGCGCGGACGGTCACGGGGGCGCGGCGGGCCACGCGGGCGGCGGCGTCGCCACGACGGATCTGCTCGATGACACCCGCGAGGCGTGGCGTGGACAGCCGGGCCGCGGCGGCCGGGTCCTCGATGCCGCGGTGCGCCCAGCTGGGGCGGGGCGGGCCGCGCCGGGCCTTGGGGCGGGTCAGGACGGCGGCGCCGGTCGAGTCCTCCTGGATCGGCGGATAGCCGGCCTCGCGGAGGGCCTCCAGGAGGCGCGCGGGGGTGTGGCGGCTGGCCAGGACGGTCGGGGCGAGCCGGCGCAGGGTGAGCGCCTGGAGGCGGCGGTCGGCGAGGACCTCGGCGATCAGGGTCTCGTCGTCGCTGCGGACATAGGAGTTGGCCGAGCCGATGCGCATGCCGCCGTGGCGGCGGGCCATGTCGTCGATGAGGTAGGTGAGGGTCTGCGGGACAGGGGTGCGGGAGCGGCGGGCGAGCAGCGCGTGCAGGTCGGCGGCGCTGTAGCCGGCGTCGAGGCTGCGGCGGACCGACTCGGCGGTGATGCGGAAGACGCTGGCGGACTCCTGGACGCCGAGCAGCTCGAGCTCGCCGGCGAGGGTCGGCTCGGGCGGGCCGGGCACGATGACGGACAGGTCGGCCTGGAGCAGGACGTGGTCGACCGGGGGCGGCAGGAGCGTGTCGAGCAGGGCCGCGGAGCCGGTGAGCGCGGTGCCGTCGGGCGCGTTGAGGCCGAGCGGGTCGTCGGTGTCGACGCTGCCGGAGGTCACCTCGTCGACGACCAGCCGGCCATAGCCGGTGAGGCCGCCATAGCCGGTCAGGCCGAGGAGGGCGGCCTCGGCGAGATTGGCCTCGACCGCCGCGGCGGCGCTGCGCGACACCCGGCGCGGGGTGCGCCAGGAGAGCAGGTCGACGACGTCGGACGGAGCGATGGTGGCACCCGGCGGGAGCTCGGCCAGGACCTGCAGCGCGGCACGGCGCTGGGCGGGAGCGCCGGGGCGGGACAGCTCGGGGGCGAGCGCGTTGAACGGGCGGTCGCGGTCGTCGCGCTGGCCGATGAGCGACGGTGCCCTGGTCATCGTCAGCCAGGTCACGGCGATGCGGTGCCAGCGGGCGGCGATGCCGAAGGCGCGCCACACGTCATAGGCGACCGTGGGCAGGAAGACGCTCTCGACCCGCTTGTTGTCGATGATCTCCTCGCCGAGCAGGCCCGCGGCGGCGGCGATCTCGACCAGGAGAGCGGCGGCCTGCTCGTCGACGCCGACGAGCTTGGCGAGGCGGCGGAGGTCGCGCACGCCCATGCCGCCGGAGCGCAGCACGGTCGGGGGGTCGGCGTTGATCGCCTCGATCAGCGCCTCAAGATTGCGCACCAGCTCGAGCACCTGGCCGGCGCCGGCGCGGTCGAGCTGGGCGACGTCGCGGGCCGGGGTCTGCACCTGCGGCGGGTCGGGGTGCAGCTGGCCGAGCGGGCCGCCGTCGCGGCGCAGGACGAGCGACACCTCCACCGGCAGCTCGACGGCGTCGCGGCTGACCGCGACCAGCAGGTGCTGCTCGACCAGCCAGCCCACCGGCGAGTCGGGACCGGCCTTCAGATTGACGGTGCCGACGGGTGGGCCCGCGGCGAGCCGGTCGAGCACCGCGCGGGCGGCGGGCGGCGCGGCGAGCAGTGTGCGGCGCAGCTTCGCGGCGTCGGCGGCCAGTGCGCCGGCGAGCGGGTCGAGGTCGGCGGCGGGCCGGCCGAGCCCCGCCGGATAGGGGGAGCAGACCTCGTCGACGGCGCCGACGATGCGCAGGGCGCTGTCGTGTCCATAGGCGATGCCGTGCTGCAGCAGCAGGTCGATCGCGCCGCGCACCCGCACGGCCTCGACCCCGGAGGCGGCGGTGAGCGCCAGGACCGCCTCGGTGGACGTGGTGTGGCCAATGCGCGTGTACCGCAGCGCGTCGAGAATCTCCAGCGTGAACGTGTCGAGCCCATCGAGCGCGCGGGCCACCGCCACGCGCGACTGGGCACGATGTGCCAGTGCGGAGAAGTCCGAAGGGGGCGGGATGACCAGATCCGGGCGCAGCCGGATGAGCGCCATCAGCCCGTCGTCGGGCAGGGCGCGGAAATGGTCTGCGAGCGAGGTAGTCATCTCACCTCATACGCTAACCGCCCGGTATGACAAAAGAGGGCGGGGCCACCGGCCCCGCCCTCTCTCGTAGGTGGTTGTTACTTCAGACCGTTGCTCACCGCGGTGATCAGCTCACCGTTGGTGGTGTCGCCCGAGAGCTCCCAGAAGAAGGAGCCGCCCAGGCCCTGGGTCTTGGCGTAGCTCATCTTGCCCTGGATCGTGGCCGGGGTGTCGTAGCTCCACCAGTTGTTGCCGCACTTGGCGTACGCCGTGCCGCCGACCGTGCCGGTGGCCGGGCAGGTGTTCTTGAGGACCTTGTAGTCCTCGATGCCCGTCTCGTACGTGCCGGGGGCTCCACCGGTCGCCGTGCCACCGGGCGCGGTCTGGGTGACGCCGGTCCAGCCGCGGCCGTAGAAGCCGACGCCGAGCAGCAGCTTGTTGGACGGAACGCCCTTGGCCTTGAGCTTGGCGATCGCGGCCTCGGAGCAGAAGCCCGCCTGCGGGATGCCCGAGTAGCAGCTCAGCGGCGAGTGCGGGGCGGTCGGGCCCTGCGCGGCGAAGGCGCCGAAGTAGTCGTACGTCATCGGCATGAACCAGTCGAGGTTGCCGACCGCACCGGCGTAGTCCGCGGCGTCGATCTTGCCACCGTTGCTGCCGTCGGCCGTGATGGCCGCGGTGACCAGCTTGCTGGAGCCGAACTTGGCGCGCAGCGCGGCGATCACGTTCTTGAACGCGTTCGGGCCACTGGCGTCACACTGCAGACCACAGGCGTTCGGGTACTCCCAGTCGATGTCGATGCCGTCGAAGACACCGGCCCAGCGCGGGTCGTTGACCAGGTTGTAGCAGGAGTTCGCGAACGCGGTCGGGTTGGCGGCGGCCTGGGTGAAGCCGGCCGACCAGGTCCAACCACCGAAGGACCAGATCACCTTCAGGTGCGGGTACTTCGCCTTGAGCTTCTTGAGCTGGTTGAAGCTGCCGCGCAGCGGCTGGTCCCAGGTGTCCGCGACGCCGTCGACCGACTCGGCAGCGGTGTAGGCCTTGTCGTAGTCGGCGTAGCTGTCACCGATGGAGCACTGGCCACCGGTCGTGTTGCCGAACGCGTACAGGATGTGGGTCAGCTTGGCGGCCGAGCCACTCGTGTCGATGTTCTTCACGTGGTAGTTGCGGCCGTAAACGCCCCACTCCGCGAAGTAGCCGACGACCTTCTTGCCGCTCGGGGGGTTCGAGGTCGGCGGGTTGGAGGTCGGGGGGTTCGAGGTGGGCGGGTTCGACGTCGGGGGCTTGGACGTCGGAGGAGTCGAGGTCGGCGGGTTGGTGGTGGGGGTGCCACCGCTACACGTCACGCCGTTGATCTTGCAGTTGATCGGCGGCTTCGCGCCGCTGCCGTTCATGCCCCAGCTGAAGCTGGCACCGGCGGCGAGCGTCGGCGACCATGACTTGTTCTTGGCGACGTAGTGCTGACCGGTGCGCACGACGTCTGCGTCCCAGAAGCTCGTGATCTGACCGCCCGCGGGCAGGTCGAACTCAAGAGTCCACCCGTTGATGGCGCTGGCGGTGCCGTTCGTGATCTTGTAGTTGGCGCCCCAGCCGCTGCCCCAGTCCTGGTCGACCGTGAACGTTGCGCTGAGGTTGCCGGCGGCGTTGGCGGTAGTGGTGACGATAGGGACGACGGCCCCGGCCACTGCCAGCGCGGCGGCGACGATGAGGCCGTTGCGGACGGATCGTTTCATCGCGTCTCCTGGATGATCCTTTAGGAAACTTTCCTAAAAGTGTTGGAGACGTTAGTGGTCGAAGTCTCACCCCGTCAACTGGTGATCGGTGAGTATTTCGATGGCTCACCTATCGTGACCTGGGCATCCTTAAAGGTGTCTCAACAACCGGTTGTCATTGGCTTTGACCTTGACATGACGCTCCTCGACACCAGGCCCGGAATTGCCGCGACCTGGCGGGCGCTCACAGCGCACACCGGCGTGCACGTCGACGCCGACCTCGCCGTTTCGCGCCTCGGTCCACCGCTGAGGGCGGAGATGTCCGAATGGTTCCCGGCCTCCGAGGTCGAGGAGGCGGTCCGTATTTATCGTGACCTGTACGTTTCGCATGCGATCGCCCCGGCGCTGGCCCTGCCGGGCGCGCTGGCCGCCCTTGCGGCGGTCCGCTCCGCCGGCGGACGGATCGTGGTGATCACGTCGAAGCTGGGCAGGCTCGCATCGCTCCATCTCGCCCATCTGGACATTCCGGTCGACGAGGTGCACGGCGACGTCTTCGCCGCGGAGAAGGCGTCGGTACTGAAGGCGATCGGCGCAACGGCGTACGTCGGCGATCACGTGGCGGACATGCAGGCCGGAGTCCTCGCCGGCGTGCCCGTCCTGGGCGTGACGACCGGGCCCTGCTCCGCCGCTGACCTGCGGGCCGCCGGCGCGACGGATGTGGGCGCCGATCTGCACGCGTTCCCGGCGTTTCTCCGGCGCGTGATCTCGGTTGGCCGTCCGGGAAGCGGTGACTAGCCTTGTGGTGTTGTGGGTGGGACGGGTCAAACACTGGGGAGCAGGGCAGCGTGCCGACGGGTCGAGTGAAGTGGTACGACACGGAGAAGGGTTTCGGGTTCCTCACCAGCGACGACGGCGGCGACGTCTTCGTGCACAAGGCGGCGCTGCCGGCGAGTGCGGGTGAGTTGAAGACCGGCCAGCGGGTCGAGTTCGGGGTGGTGGAGAGCCGCAAGGGCAACCAGGCGATGCACGTCAAGCTCCTCGACGCGCCGCCCTCCGTGACCGAGGCGCGCGCCGTGGCCAACCGTCGCCAGCCCGATGAGCTGCACGGCCTGATCGAGGACATGATCAAGGTCCTCGAGGCGAAGATCCAGCCCGACCTGCGACGGGGGCGGTATCCGGACCGGAAGACCGCCAAGACCGTCGCGGAAGCCGTGCATCTGGTGGCGCGGGAGCTGGAAGTTTAAGGTTCGACCGGCTTTTCAGACGCCGACGAGGGGTGTGGCTGGGACCAGCCCCTCGGCGGCGGCCCTGGTCAGCAGGGCGTCGACCGCGGCGTGACCGTCCGGGCCGAGCGACGAGGTGAACTCGTTGACGTAGAGCCCGATGTGCTGGTCGACGACCGCCTGCTCCATCTCCTGGGCGTGTTCCAGGATGTACTGCCGGCTGCGGGTGGGATCGGCCCAGGCCTGCCGCACCGACTCCTTGATCCATGCGGTGGCCTGCTCGGGATCGACCCGGTCGCGGTGCGCGATGATCGCCCCCAGCGGGATCGGCAGCCCGGTGTCGCCCTCCCACCATTCCCCGAGGTCGGCGAGCGCATGCAAGCCGTGCCGCTGGAATGTGAACCGCGCCTCGTGAATCACCAGACCGGCGTCGAACTGCCCCTTGGCCACCGCCGGCATGATCTCCGCGAACGGCACGATCTCCACGCGCTTCGGCGGAGCACCCGCCGACCACAGGCGCATCAGCAGATATGCGGTGGTGCGGTCGCCCGGCACCGCCACGGTCCTGCCCTCCAGGCTGGTGATCGCCTGATCCTTGACCAGCACCAGCGGGCCGCAACCGCGCCCGAGCGCCCCGCCGCACGGCAGCAACGTGTACTTGTCCAGCAGCCACGGCAGCGCCGCGTAACTGACCTTGACCAGGTCGAACTCGCCCCGCTCGGCGGCGGTGTTGGTCACGTCGACATCGGCATACGTCACGTCGAACGCCGGTGCCCCCGGCACCAGCCCGTGCGCGAGCGCGTGAAAGACGAACGTGTCGTTGGGGCACGGCGAAAAGGCGAGCGAGAGCGTCACAACCCCGAATCTAACCCCGAATTCCGCAACCACACGCCGAGTGGCGAAACGCCCGCTGTGACCCTTGCAACGCAGTTGACGTCCGTAAATGCGCGATCCTCATGATCCGGAAGACTTCTTGTTGCCCTGGCGACAACAACTCTTCCGGATCATGGGTGCCGTCAGCGGCCGGCGAGGGTCGCGAAGGCCTCGCGGAGGGTTTCGAGGGCCTGCGGGATGCGCCAGGCGGCCCGGTCGCGGGGGCCGACGGCGTTGGAGACGGTGCGGATCTCGCCGAACGCGGTGCCCGGCCAGAGACGGGCGGCGGTGGCGACGCCGAACCCCTCCATGGCCTCCGCGACGGCGTCCGGGTGCCGCTTCTCGACCGCTTCTTTGCTCTCGGCGGTGCCGGTGACCGTGGAAACGGTGAGGACGGGCCCGCCGACGGCCTCGGGCAGCGCCTGGCGCAGGGTGCGGAGCAGGGCCGGGTCCGCGTCGTGGCGGGCGGTGCCGAAGCCGAGGTCGTCGACAATCTCGAACCCGTCAGGACCCGCGGCGCCGAGGTCGGCGGCGATGGTCTCGGTGGCGACGACGAGGCCACCGATCTCGACCCGTCCGGCGAAACCACCCGCGATCCCTGCTGAGAGGACCACCCCGAAGGGCCGGCCGTCGTTGACCGCCGTCGTCGTGAACTGCGCGGTCACGGCCGCCGCAGCAGCTGGACCGACCCCCGCGGCGACCACGACGATCGGGGCGCCGGACTCGAGGTCGTCGGGGCGTGGGTCGGTGATGCCGAGGCCGGCGAGCACGGTGGTCCGCTCGATGTCGACGGCCGTGACGATCAAGGCGCGGTCATGTCCGAGGAACGGTCTCATCGGTCTTCATCCTCCAGGCGTCTGGTCGGGTCGATGCCTGAGGGGCGATACAGCGTGTATCCCGGCGGGGCGAGCGGCGCCGCCCCGTCCTCCACGTCGACAGAAGGCATCCGCCGCGTCGCGTCGGCCGGCTGGCGAGAACCGGCCGAGCCGCCCGCCGCACCAGCACCACCGCCGGAGCCACTACCGGAGCCGCCACCAGGGCCACCGCCGGCCGGCTCGGCTGCGGGGCCGGTGGCGGGGCGCCGGCGGCGCCACCCGAACCGGCGCCGCGACTGGTCACCCCCGGCGCTCTGATCGACGGTCGGTGTCTCGTCGCCGGGACCGGCCTGGGACGGCATCCGCCGGGTCCCACCGGCATCGGCGGCCGCGGGCCGGGGCACGGTCGTGGCGTCAGACCCACCCGGCCCACCCCGCCGGCCGAAGCCGCCGGTGCCGCCGGAACCAGAACCGCCGGCGCCGCCGGAACCAGAAAGCCCGGCCCCGCCCGAGGCGCCACCGGGTCCGTAGCCTCCGGAGCCGGAACCAGAACCACCGGCTCCGCCTGTGGCACCACCCGCCGGCCCGCCGGCCCGAACGCCCGAGCCACCGCCAGCCGAACTGCCACCAAACGCACCGTCACCACTCGAACCGCCACCGCCTGAACCGCCACCGCCTGAACCGCCACCGCCTGAACCGCCACCGCCTGAACCGCCACCGCCTGAACCGCCACGGCCCGCACCGGCACCGGCAGTGCCCGCGCCGCTCGCGCCGCCGCCACGGCCCGCACCGCCACTACCACCGCCGGACGAACCGCCGCCCACATCGCCACCGCGCACGCTGTCGCTGCCGGTCGAACCGCCGCCGGACCCGCCCGTCGAGCCGCCGGACTTTGAGGCAGCGGCCGTGACCGGGTCGGTGGGGGACTCGTCGTGGTCGAGCGGGGCGCCGCGCAGGCGCTCCTTGCGCAGGGCGATCGCCGACCAGATCGCCCGCACCGCGCCGAGCCCGATGAACACGGCGGCCACGATCATGCCCCAGCCGCTGCCGAACGGGATGAGCCCGACCGCGCCGCCGAGCACCCACGCCACCATGAGCAGCGTCTCGGAGTGGGCGAACGCGCTGGCCCTGACCTGCTCGTCGGCGCGCTCCTGGATCGAGGCGTCGACGGCGAGCTTGGCCAGGCCGCTCGCGATCGCTGTGACCAGGCACAGCAGCGCGACGGCGCCCAGCGAGTTGCGGTCGGCGGCGATCAGCGCCACGAACGCGGTGATCGCGATCCCGATCGCCTGCAGCAGCGCCGGGCGCCGGATGCGCAGCCGGGTGCCCACCGCGGTCGCCAGGAACGAGCCGACGCCGAGCGCCGCGGCCACGACCACGATCGCCACCTGCTCGGACAGCTTCCACGGGCCGAGGCCGACGGGGAGCGAACGGTCCTTGATCGCGAACGCCAGGAACAGCGTCAGGAAGCCATAGAGCGCGCGCAGGGTCGCGCTGCCGATCAGGGCGCCGACGACGACCCGGCCGGAGAGCACCTTCGCGCCGCGGTGGCTCGGGCGCTGCAGGACACGCGGGACCTGCTCGGGCGGGTCCGAGTCGGCGCGCGGCGGCAGCCGGAGGGACGTGACCATGCCGTAGAAGAACACGATGATCGACAGCCGCAGCGGCCACTGCGGGCCGAACTGCGCCGCGACCAGGCCGACCGGCAGAACGAGCGCCCCGGCGAACGTGCCATAGACGGAGGCGCGGGCCCCGGCCTCGGACAGGCCGAGCCCCTTGGGCAGCACCCGGGGCACGGCGGCGCTCCTGGCGACGCCATAGGCGCGGGAGAGCACGAGCATGCCGAACGCGGCCGGATAGAGCGCCCAGCCGGTGAGGTGCTCGGAGATCAGGACGGCCAGGAACGCCCGGCCGAGCATCGTCGTGGCGAGCGCATAGCGGCGGCCGTGCCGGAACCGGTCGAGCACCGGCCCCACGATCGGCGCCAGCAGCGCGAACGGCAGCATCGTCACGATCAGATAAAGCGCGACCCGGTCGCGGGCCTCGCCCGCCGGCACCGAGAAGAAGATCGTGCCGGCGAGGCCGAGCGCGACGAGCGTGTCGCCGGCGCAGGACGCCGCGTGCAGGTCGAGCAGGCGGAGCATGCCGGTCTCACCGCCGGCGCCCCGCTCGCGGGCGCGCAGCATGCCGCGCCCCACGAACCGGCCGGCCCGGGCGCCGCCGACAGTGGCGACCCGTGCTGCTCGCACGGTCGTCACCACGGTCTGCGCCACGCCTCGAATCACCGACATGCCCCCCATCCTGAACCATGGGTGCGACAGTTTCCGGCCACGCCGGGGCCGCCGTGCTCATCAGGCGTGGCGATGAGGAAGAATGGAGGGGTGACAGCCTCGACTACCCCGACCCGCTCCAGCGGCCGCGCGGGGAAGCCTGACCAGGTCTGCGCGGACGCCGTGGAGATCGCCCGCCTCGGGCTGGACGTCGTCGACCCCGACCACATCGGCGAGCATCTCGGCGTCGTTTCCGAAGGTGAGCGGCTCGTCACCCACTTCTTCGCCTGTGGCCTGCCCGGATATCGGGGCTGGCGCTGGGCGGTGAGCGTGACCCGCATCCCGCGCAGCAAGCAGGTGACGATCTGCGAGTCGACGCTGCTGCCGGGCCCTGAGGCGCTGCGCGCGCCCGAGTGGGTGCCGTGGCAGGAGCGGTTGCAGCCGGGCGACCTGGGCGTCGGAGACCTTCTGCCGACACCCGCGGATGACGTGCGGCTCGCGCCCGGCTATGTCCAGTCGGACGACCCGGCGGTCGAGGAGACCAACTGGGAGCTCGGCCTCGGCCGGGTCCGGGTGCTGTCCCGCGAGGGGCGGCTCGACGCCGCCCAGCGCTGGTATGACGGCGACCGGGGCCCCAACGCGCCGATCTCGGTGGCCGCGCCGTCGGCCGCCCGGTGCGGCTCGTGCGGGTTCTACCTGCAGCTCGCCGGGTCGATGCGGCAGGCGTTCGGGGTGTGCGGCAACGAGTATGCGCCCGACGACGCCCAGGTCGTCTCGGTCGACCACGGCTGCGGCGCGCACTCCGAGGTGCTGGTCGAGCAGGTCCAGGCGGTCGACGAGCTGCCCACGGTGTTCGACGACAGCGAGGTCGAGTCGGTGTCGGTGAGCCGCGCCCACGGATCGGTCGACGAGGCCGAGCCCGCCGAGCCCTATGGCCACGGCTGAGCGGGGTTACCGGGAGCGACCGTCGCGGACGATGGACGCGACGGTCTGGCAGCTGGGCCCGGGCGGGAGCGCGGAGTTCCGCATCCTGCCCGACGGCTGCATGGACGTGATCCATCATCAGGGCGGCGAGCTGCTCGTCGCCGGCCCTGACACGGTCGCGAAGCTGGGGACGAGCCCGGCGGGCCGCACGTACACGGCGATCCGCTTCGATCCGGGGCAGGCCCCCGGCATCCTCGGGGTCCACGCCGACGAGCTGCGCGACCAGCGGGTCCCGCTGTCGGCGTTGTGGCCGTCAGCGCGGGTCAGGCGGCTGCAGGAGCGGCTGGACGAGGCCGCCGACCCGGCCGCGGATCTCGAGGCGGCATTTGAAAGGAACGACACTTCGGACGAGCGCTGGGTGCGTGCGCTGGTCGAGCGGATCAGGGCACAGCGGCCGGTCGCGGAGGTCGCCGCCGAGCTCAACCTCAGCGAGCGTCAGCTGCACCGCCGTGGCCTGCACCTTTTCGGGTACGGGCTGAAGACCCTCTCCCGCATCCTGCGCGTCAACACGGCACTCGACCTGGCCCGCCGTGGCATGCCGTTCGGCCTGGTGGCCGCCAGCAGCGGCTACGCCGACCAGGCACACCTCTCGCGAGAAGTGAAGGCGCTGGCCGGCGCGCCGCTGAGCACCGTCATCCGATAGTGCAGTAGAGATCGACCCCGTGCCCGTCCGGGTCGTGCAGGACGGCGTAGCGCATGCCCCAGAAGGCGTCCCAGGGTGCGAGGTGACCCTCGTACCCTGCGGAAATCATCATCTCGTAGACCTTGTCGACCTCGGCGGGCGTGTCGCACTCGAACCCGATGGCCGAGCGGCCGTCGCCGCGCGCGCCCGGCTTCCATTCGGGATCGAACGACCGGATCGTCTCCTCGGTGTCCCAGCAGATCCGCATGCCACCGGGCAGCGTGTGCTCGGCGTGCGGGGCGGCGTCCTGGTCGGCCGGCACGTCGAGGCCGAGCAGGCGGTAGAAGGCCAGCGTCCTGGGCATGTCGGCCACCACGAGGCCGATGTAGTTGAGTGTGGGTGCCATGCCCCGAGGCTATTCGCCGCCGGTCTGCCCGGTCTTGAACGAATCGGACGCCGCGCGCCGGCGCCTGCGGTTGCGGTCGTGCACCACCATGGTCAGCCCGCCCGGAATGCCCCAGAGCACCCCGGCGACCGCGATGCCGAACCAGCTGCCGTGCCCGGCCTCGGCCAGCTCGTCGCGGAACGGCAGCATCACGAGCACCGCGAGAATCCACAGGCCGATCCCGGCGAGGGCGAACGGCACCATCGGCGGGTCGAGCGGCTTCGGCTGGCTGGTCACGCCGCACACGGTACTCCCGTGATCACCGACACAGGTCGTTAGCCAAGCTCATTAGGTATGCTAACGACTGTGATGGTGAGAACTCCGAAGATCACTGGCGCGCAGCTCGCGGCGGCGCTGCGGGACAGCATCACCAGACTCAACCGCAGGCTGCGCCAGGCGCGGCCGATCGGCGACCTGACGATCACCCAGCTCTCGGCGCTGACCAGCCTCGAGCTCAACGGCGCGCTGACTCCCCGCGAGCTGGCCGACGCCGAGCGGGTGCAGCCGCCGACCCTCACCAAGATCGTGGCGAAGCTGGAGGAGCGCGGCCTCGTCCAGCGCACCCCGCACCCGACCGACGGCCGGCAGGTCATCCTCGCCGCCACCGAGGCGGGCCGGGCCGTCATCGCCGAACACCGCCGCGCCCGCGACGAGTGGCTGGCCAAGCAGCTCGCCGCACTCACTCCGGACGAGCGCGAGACGCTCGGGAAGGCGGCCGAGATCCTCGGCCGAATAGGTCGCAGCGCATGACCGTCTTCGGTTCGCTGAAGGTCCGCAACTACCGGTTGTTCACAACCGGCCAGCTCGTCAAGCTTCTCGGCACGTGGATGATGTTCGTGGCGCAGGACTGGCTCGTCCTGCAGCTCTCGGACAACTCGCCGACCGCCCTCGGCGTGGTCACGGCGTTGCAGTTCACGCCCGTTCTGCTGCTCACATTGTACGGGGGGCAGCTCGCCGACCGGTTCGACAAGCGGCGTCTGCTCCTCATCGCCAACGCCGCTTCCGCCCTGGTCGCGACCCTGCTCGGGGTGCTGGTCGTGACCGGCGTCGTGACCCTCTGGTGGGTGTTCGTGACGGCCGCCCTCTTCGGCGTGATCAGCGCGATCGAGACCCCCGTCCGGCAGTCGTTCGTCTCCGAACTGGTCGGCAAGGAGCTGCTGCCCAACGCGCTCTCGCTGTCCTCCGCAACGTTCAACACGGCCCGGGTCGTCGGCCCCGCGATCGCCGGCCTGATCATCGCGCTGATGCACGACCGCACCGGCCCGATCTTCCTGCTGACCGCCGGGCTGTGTCTCGCGCCGCTGGTCGGGCTGACCCGCATGCGCACCGCCGAGCTGTTCCGTGTCGAACGACCGCCGATCTCGGCGAGCGATGCCCGTACCATCGACGGACTCCGCTATGTGAAGCGCCGGCCGGACCTCAGCCTCGCCATCTTCCTGGTCCTCGTCGTCGGGCTTTTCGGCTTCAACTTCCAGCTCACGCTCGCCGTCCTCGCGAAGGTCGAGTTCAAGGTCGACGCGCAGTACTTCGGCCTGCTCTCGACCGCGCTCGCCGTCGGCGCGCTCGGCGGCGCACTGGCCAGCTCCCGCCGCCGGGTCAGGCCGTCGGCCTACGTGGTGCTCGCCGCCGCGGTGCTGTTCGGGGGGTTCGAGATGCTCGTCGGGTTCGCGCCCACGTTCGTCACGGCCGTGCTGCTGCTCCTGCCCACCGGCTTCTTCATGATCTACTTCGCGCAGGCCGCGAACCAGCGCGTCCAGCTCGGCACGGACCCCGAGTTCCGCGGCCGCGTCATGGCGCTGTACGTCCTGGTCTTCCTCGGCAGCACACCCATCGGGTCACTGCTCATCGGGTGGTGCGCCGAGCAGTACGGGCCGCGCTCCGGCATCTGGATCGGCGGGCTCGCGTCGCTGCTGGCCACGCTCGTGATGGCCGCCCTGCAACTGCGCAAGGTCGGCGGGAAGGTGAGCGTCCACCTGCGCCCCCGCCCGCACCTGCACGTGTTCGAACCGGCCCGCAAGGACACCCCGGCGTTCGAGCTCCGGGTGCCGCGCGTGCGGCCCGCTGTGCGCTGATCTTGTTCGCCGGTTTTTTGTCGTACCCATGTGGTTAGGTCGCGGGCATGGAGCCATCGCGATTGCTGGAATGTCTTGCCGCCGACCAACGGCGGCTCCGGGATGTGGCCGCCTCGGACCTGGCCGCGGCGGTGCCGAGCTGTCCCGGCTGGACCGTCGCCGACCTGGTCAGGCACGTCGCCGAGGTCTATCTGCACAAGGCCGAGACGATGCGGCTCAACGCCTTCCCCGACCCCTGGCCACCAGCCGGCCTCGACGGTGAGGACACGATCGCGCTGCTGGACCGCGCCTATGCCGCCCTCACCGCCGAGTTCGCCGCCCGCGACGTCGCCGCGCCGTCACGCACCTGGCACGAGCCCGACCAGACCGTCGGCTTCTGGGTCCGGCGGATGGCGCAGGAGACCGTGATCCACCGCCTCGACGCGGAGCTGGCGCTCGGCGTGCCGGCCGCCCCGATCCCCGACGACCTGGCGATCGACGGGATCGACGAGGTGCTGAAGCTGTTCGTGGGCTATGGCTCGCACGCCTGGCACGACGACTTCGAGCCCGTCCTCGCCGGCGCCAAGGGCCGCACGGTCATCGTCGGCGTCGACGGCGGCCCGGGCTGGCTGATCCGCACCGACGCCGGTGGAGCCGACATCACCGACGCCGACCCGGCGACCGCCGCCTCGACCTCCGTGGACGCCACGGTGAGCGGCAGCGCGACGGGACTGCTGCGCTGGCTGTGGGCCCGCGAGTCGCCGGGGGTGTCGCAGGCCCAGGCCGAGGGCGACGAGACCGCCCTGACCGAGCTGCGCAACCTGCTGGTGGCCTCGACGCAGTAGCGCCCGCCGCTCGGCGTGGTTTTTCTGGGGTTGCCGCTGGTCTGGGCTGTTTCCGGGGTTGCCGCCGGTCTGGAGGGTGTCGGCGGCTCGGGTGGGGTGCGCGGGAGACGAGGGTTGGCTGACCGACGGGGGCGGCCGACCGGGCGTCGAAGGCGTTCCTTGCCGTAGCTGGTGACGGCGGAAGGACCACGACAGTGTCGCCCGGTCACGGTGGCGTCCGGTCACGGCGGCTCTGCATGTGCGCCGTCACGGCGTGGGCGGGCCACGGCGGGTTGGTTGGCCGAGCGAGCTCGACTGTTTGTGCAGGTGGGGAGGGGCTTGACGGGAGCGGCAATGATCGAAGCGGTGGACTAGCGACGATCCGCGGACGATCCGGTGGCGACGAGGGGTGCTACCGGATCGTCCTACGGCTCACTGACCCACCCGCCACTCTGCGGCGCCGCGCTGCCGAGCTTCCGGCGCCCGCACTGCGTCGTGGAACTCTGCCGGGATAGCCGCGCTGGGCAGGTCGCGCTGGGCAGGGTTGCTTCGGTGAGGTCCTATTCCTCGCCGTGCTGTCGCTGCGGAGTCACGTTGAGCGTCTGCGCGTCACCTCGTTGCGCTTGGTCGCCGTGTCGGCTTCGCCTGGGACCGATTCCTTGCCGTCGGGGTGCCGCCACGTCGTGCCGAACGTCGCCCGGCACCGCGTGTCGCTCTGCCGCCGCGTTCTCCAGGGTGGCGTCTCGCTCCTCTGCGGTGTCCCGCCTCGAGCCGTGTCCCGCCGTGGGACGGCGTTCTGCCTCTGAGCGACGTCTCGGACGCGAGATGGCGTCCTGCTCCAGCGCCGCTCCGGGGTGGCGTCTCGCTCCGTCGTGGTGGTGTCCCGCCCTCGGATGACGTCTCGCTGCGGGACGGCTTTCTGCTGTCGGGGTGGTGTCCCGGACCGTGGTGATTCTTCGCTCCAGCGCCGCGCTCTCCGGGGTGGAAGGTCTCGTTCCCCTTCAGCGCCTCGTTCGCCCGGGATGGCGTCCCGCCCGGGTGGCGTGCGACGGATGGTGTCCGCTCCAGTGCCAGGTCCTCCAGGAGGTGGTGTGGTCGGTCGACCGGCGGGGGATGGTTGCGAGTCGGTGCCGAAGTTGGGGCAATCGGTGGCGGTCGTTGTTTCGGTGGGCTTAGCCTCATGGGGTGGGCGTGCTGCGGGGCCTGCTGGTCGTCGGCGCCATAGGGCTGATCGCCGTGGCGCCGTGTCTGGTCTGCCTGCTGCTCATCTCCGCGGACGAGATGTTCGAGCGGGTCGGGCGGGCCGTCATGCGGGGAGCGCGGGGACTCAGGAAGTTGGTCCGGCGCAGAGACCCCGAGTGGCGGGACGGGCCCGTGCGACGGTGGTGGCATCTGAGCTGGGCGGGACGGGCCGTGCACAAGGCGGTGCCCGCCCCGGAGCCCGAAGCGCCGCCGATCGAGCAGCTGGCGGCGGATCTAAGGCGGCTCAACAGGCTGCGGGTCGGGGTGGCGACCAGGTCGCCGGTGTGGTTCAACGCGGTGCAGCGGGCGTATGACGGGGCGTTGCGGGTCGCGTGCGCGCAGCTCGGGATCGACCAGTACCTTGACGAGGTGAGCGGGGTCGACCTGGAGGTTGAGCGGTTGAGGGTCGAGGGTGAGCTGCAGCGGGCCGGGTTGGCGTTGCGTGACACAAAAACCGGTCAGCGGTGAGGTTGTTCATCGCGGCGTATCTCCCGGCGGACGTCGAGCGGCACCTCGCTGAGATGACCGGGGCGCTCAACGTGAAGCGGCCGATGCCGGAGGGCAGGTCGCTGCGGGTCGTGCCGGTCGAGCAGTGGCACATGACGCTGGCGTTCATCGGTGAGGTCGAGGACACGAAGCAGGACGCCGCGGTGGCGGCGTTGCACGCGTTGCCGCGGCTGGTGCCGGAGGTGAGGATCGCCGGTGGGAGGACGTTCGGGCGGGGGAAGTTCACGACGCTGGTCGCGAAGGTCGACGGGGACGTGGCACCGCTCGGCGACGCGGTCAGGGCGGCGCTGAAGAAGCGCAGGGTGCCGTTCGACCACAGGCCGTTGCAGCCGCACGTGACGATCGCGCGGCCGTCGGACCGGCTGCCGGTGGACGAGCTCAAGGCCGACCTGGAGGCGCTGGACGCTTACCGGGGACCGTTGTGGCGGCTCGACGACGTACGGCTGATGAAAAGCGAACTCGGGCCGAAGCCGCACTACACAGCGCTGGCGACGACCCGAGACACGTGAGCGGGCGCCCGCTGAGATCAGCTGGTTTCCCGGGCTGCTGACGGGGCGCCGCCGAACAGGACGTCGTCCCAGCTGGGCAGGCGCTTGCGCGGCTTCTCCGAGGCGGCCGGCTGCTCCGGGGAGGCGGCCGACGGCGTGTTGCGGCGCGGGCGGAGCACGGCGAGCGACGGCACCGCCGGGATCTCCTTGCTCTGGTCGCTGTCGTCGTCGAACGGCGAACGGCCGATGAGCGCGGCGGCGCCACGGGCCCGGTTCTCGCCCTGGACGACCGGGGCCGGCGCGAGCGGCTCCTCCGAAGCCGAGGCGGGGGACGAGCCCAGCGGACGGTCGAGCGAGGCGAGCAGCGCGTCGCGGCCGGCCCGGATCGGGTCCGGGTTCATCGCGCCCAGCCCGCGGCCCCGCGACGGCTGGCCGGTCGACGGCTGGACGTTGGACGGGCGGATCAGGTCGTGGCCGCCGCTGCCGTGCCGCAGCGGGTCGGGGCGCGCGCCGAGGTCGCCGCGGCTGGTCTCGCCGCGGCTGGGCATGGCGCGGTCCGGCGCCGGCGGCTCCTGGCCCAGCACGTGCGGGGCGCGCTCGGTGCACAGGTACTGCGCCATGTCGTCGTGCGGCGCGACCTGCTGGCGGGCCTTGTCCAGCTCCCACACGGCCTGGGCGGTCGCCTTGCCGCTCGGCCACGTCGCGGTGATCCGCCAGGTGCCGTCCTCGCGCCGGTAGGCATCCCAGGAGATCTTCTCCGTGTCGATGCCGTGCTGGCCGAGGCGCGCGTCGACGACCTCGGCGAGGGACGAGCCCTTGTCGGAGGTCTTCAGCCGGGTGCGGCGGGCGTGCTGGGCGAGCATGGCCCGCTCCTGCAGGACCGGGCCGGCATAGCGCAGGACGCGGTCGACGGGGACACCGGCGACCCGGGCGACCTCTTCGGCGGACTCGCCGGAGCGGATGCGGGCCTGGATGTCGCGCGGCGCGAGCTGCGACGCGGCGGTCTCCATCGTCGCGGTCGGGTGGCTCTGGTCGGGACGCAGAGCGCTGTGCACCCGGTCGTCGATCGGGAGCGCGAGCAGCCGGCCGACCTCATCGGCGAGGACGAACGCTTGACCGTCCTCGGAGAGGGCGACAAATCGCACAGGCCGCATAGCGTGCCTCCGTCCCACCCGCATCGGCGCCGACTTTCCCGGCACCACTCGGTCACAGTACGCGTAACCCTAGCTGGAACGAAGCATGCCGCGCCGACAGAAAGCAAGACGGAAAGCAAACACGAACGCCCGCCACCAGAGAAAACTGCCGAATTGGCGGCGGGCATTCGAACATACAATCGAAAATAGCGACTACAGGCGTTCGATGACGTAATCGATGGACGCCGTCAGCGCCTCGACGTCGGCGGGGTCGACGGTCGGGAACATCGCGATCCGCAGCTGGTTGCGGCCGAGCTTGCGATACGGGTCGGTGTCCACGATCCCGTTGGCGCGCAGCACCTTCGCCAGCTTCGTGGCGTCCACGGAGTCGGCGAAGTCGATGGTGCCGACCACGTTGGACCTGATCGAGGCGTCGGTGACGAACGGGGTCGCGACCGGCGAGCGCTCGGCCCACCCGTACAGGACGGAAGCCGACTCGGCGCTGCGCTTGGTGGCGAAGGAGAGGCCGCCGCCGGCGTTCATCCAGTCGACCTGCTCGGCGGTGAGGAAGATCGTCGACAGCGCCGGTGTGTTGTAGGTCTGCTCGAGGCGCGAGTTGTCGATCGCGGTCTGCAGGTCGAAGAAGTCGGGGATGTACCGGCCGGACTCCTTGATCTCCGCGGCGCGGGCGATCGCGGCGGGCGACATGATCGCGATCCACAGGCCGCCGTCGGAGCCGAAGCACTTCTGCGGGGCGAAGTAGTAGACGTCGGTCTGAGTGAGGTCGACGTCGAGACCACCGGCGGCGGAGGTGGCGTCGGTGAGGACCAGCGCATCGGCGGAGCCGACCCGCTTGACCGGCACGGAGACGCCGGTCGAGGTCTCGTTCTGCGGGGAGCAGTACGTGTCGACGCCGTCCTCGGCCCGCAGGAAGGCGGCGGTGCCCGGGTCGGCCTTGATGATCGTCGGGTCGCCGATGAACGGCGCCTTCTTCGCGGCGCTGCCGAACTTCGCGCCGAACTCGCCGAAGCTGGCGAACTGCGCCCGGTCGCGGATGAGGCCGAAGACCGCGATCTCCCAGAACGCGGTGCTGCCGCCGTTGCCCAGGACGACCTCGTAGCCGTCGGGGATGCTGAACAGCTCGGCGAAGCCGCGCCGGAGGCGGGCGACCTCGTCGCGGACGGTCTTCTGCCGGTGGCTGGTGCCGAGGTAGGAGGTCGCGACACCGGCGAGGGCCTGCACGGCCTCGGGCCGGACCTTGCTCGGGCCTGAGCCGAAGCGGCCGTCGGCGGGCTTCAGCTCATCGGGAATGCGGATGTCGACCATGATGTGGGTACTCCGGGATGCGGCGGCGGGCGGGCAGGTACGGGTACCCCCGCGATCCTGCCACTTCCGCCGCCGCGATCCAGGTCGATTCAGCGCGCAGGGCGACGCGCGTCACAGTTACCCGACGCGGGACCAGCCCTCGACGTCCTGCGGCTTGCGCGGGCCGGGACCCACGTAGGTGGCGGACGGCCGGACCAGGCGGCCCAGCTCCTTCTGCTCGAGGATGTGCGCGCTCCATCCGGCGACCCGGGCGCAGGTGAACATCGACGTGAACATGTGCGCCGGTACCTCGGCGAAGTCCAGGACGACGGCGGACCAGAACTCGACGTTGGTGGCGAGCACCCGGTCGGGGCGGCGGGCGTGCAGCTCGGCGAGGGCCGCCTTCTCCAGGGCCTCGGCGATCTCGAAGCGCGGCGCGCCGAGCTCCTTGGCCGTGCGGCGCAGCACGCGGGCGCGCGGGTCCTCGGCGCGGTAGACGCGGTGGCCGAAGCCCATCAGCCGCTCGCCACGGTCCAGGACGCCCTTGACGTATCCCTCGGCGTCGCCGCTGCGCTCGACGGCCTCGATCATGCCCAGCACGCGGGAGGGCGCACCGCCGTGCAGCGGGCCGGACAGCGCGCCGATGCCGGAGGAGATGCAGGCCGCGGCGTCGGCGCCGGTGGAGGCGACGACCCGGGTGGTGAACGTGGAGGCGTTCATGCCGTGCTCGGCGGCGGAGATGAAGTACGCGTCGACGGCCTTGACGTGCCGCGGGTCGGGGTCGCCCCGCCAGCGCCGCATGAAGCGCTCGACGACCGTGTCCGCCTTGTCGATCTCCTTCTGCGGCACGGCCGGCAGCCCCAGGCCGCGGGCGGCCTGCGCGACGAACGACAGCGCGGTGACGCTGACCCGGGCGAGGTCCTCGCGGGCCTGCGAGGTCTCGATGTCCAGCAGCTGGCCGAGGCCCCAGTACGGCGCGAGCATCGCCACCGCGGACTGCACGTCCACCCGGATGTCACCCGAGTGCACGGGCACCGGGAACGGCTCGGCCGGCGGCAGGCCGGGGCCGAACTTGCCGTCGACCAGGAGCGCCCAAACGTTGCCGAACGACACCTGGCCGATGAGATCCTCGATGTCGACGCCGCGATAGCGCAGCGCGCCGCCTTCCTTGTCGGGCTCCGCGATCTCGGATTCGAAGGCGATGACGCCCTCGAGTCCCGGCTTGAAATCGGACATCTCGCACTCCTGCTGTTTCGGGGGTGTCTGACTAGGTTTGTTACCCGCCGGTGTTCCCTCTGACATCTTCGCCCCGGCGGGGTGCCGGCGCCGACTGAACGGTGGCTCAAATGTGTCTTACGTGACACATCTTCACGCATCTGTGATCGCCGGAGGAAGGATGTGAGCGTGAGACCCAGCACATCGCCGCAAGATTTGTCGCGGATGAGGAACGAGTACACCGGCGAACTGACCGAGCAAGGGCTCGCCGGAACCTGGCTCGAACAGTTCGCGACATGGTTCGCCGACGCGGTGGAGGCGGGCCTGCCGGAGCCCAACGCGATGCTGCTGGCGACCGCCGACGGCAGCGGCCGGCCGAGCGCGCGGACCGTGTTGCTCAAGGGCTATGACCAGCGCGGATTCACGTTCTTCACCAACTACGAGTCGCGCAAGGGCACCGACCTGGCGCAGAACCCGCAGGCCTGCCTGGTGTTCCCCTGGTACCCCCTGCACCGCCAGGTGGTCGTCAACGGTCCGGTCGAAAAGGTGTCCCGCGAGGAGACCGAGGAGTACTTCGCGATCCGCCCGCCGGGAGCCCAGATCGGGGCGTGGGCAAGTCCACAATCGCGGGTGATCGGATCCCGCGACGAGCTGCGGGTGCTCGTGGAGGAGGCCGAGGCCCTGCACCCGACGGGAGCGCCCCCGCACTGGGGCGGGTTCCGGGTCGGACCGCACGAGGTGGAGTTCTGGCAGGGCCGTGCCAGCAGGCTGCACGATCGCCTCCGGTACACCGGCGGCCGCGTCGAACGACTCGCGCCGTGACGCTGCAGGAGACCCTGCGCAAGCACGTGATCGACGTCCGGCCGCTGCGGCACGTCGCCTACCGGCGGATCTTCGTGGGCAACGCGGTGTCGTTCTTCGGGGTCCAGTTCACCGCGGTCGCCGTGCCGGTCCAGGTGTACGAGATCACGAAGTCGGCGCTGTGGGTGGGCATCGCGAGCTTCGTCGGCCTGGTGCCGCTGATCGTGTTCTCGATCTGGGGCGGTGCGATCGCGGACGCGTTCGACCGG
The DNA here is from genome assembly GCF_055586325.1 of Dactylosporangium sp. NPDC051087. Taxonomy (NCBI): domain Bacteria; kingdom Bacillati; phylum Actinomycetota; class Actinomycetes; order Micromonosporales; family Micromonosporaceae; genus Dactylosporangium; species Dactylosporangium sp. NPDC051087. The sequence goes on from NZ_JBVJIJ010000001.1 coordinate 565,815, forward strand.
CGCAAGGTGCTGCTCACCAGCTCGACGCTGATGTGGCTCACGACGCTCGGCCTGCTCGCGCAGGCGGTGCTGCACGTGGACAGCCCGTATCTCATGCTCGCACTGATCGCGGCCCAGTCGGCGGCGTTCGGCGTGAACAGCCCCGTCCGGCAGGCGATCATCCCGGCGCTGATCGACGAGGGCGAGGTCGCCGCGGCCAACACGCTGAGCTTCACCGCCTCCAGCGTCTCCTCGATCTTCGGCCCGGTCGGCGCGGGCCTGGTGATCGCGAACGCCGACTTCGCCGTCGCGTACGCCGTCGACGCCGTGCTCTTCACGATCGTCCTCTGGGCGGCGATGCGGCTGCCGTCGCTGCCGCCCGCGGGGGTGACCAAGGCCACCGGCGGGCTCCGGGACATCCGCGACGGCCTGCGGTTCCTCGCCGGCTCGAAGGTCATCCTGCTGACGTTCGCGATCGACATCGTGGCGATGGTCCTGGCGATGCCCAAGGCCCTCTTCCCGGTCGTCGCCGACCAGCGCTACGGCCCGGCGTCGCTGGGCTGGCTCTACGCGTCGATCGCGATCGGCTCGACCCTCGCGGGCCTCACGTCCGGCTGGATCGGCCGCGTCCACCGGCAGGGCGTCGCGCTGGTGCTCGCCGTCGTCGGCTGGGGCCTCGCGGTCGCCGCCGCCGGAGCGGTCCCGTGGCTGTGGGCGTGTGTAGCTTTCATGGCCCTCGCCGGGGCCGCCGACATGATCAGCGGCGTGTACCGCCAGACGGTGCTCCTCAGCGCACCCGACGCGATGCGGGGCCGGCTGCAGGGTGTGTTCTTCGCCGTGGTCGCCGGAGGTCCACGTCTGGGTGACCTTCGGGCCGGCTCGGTGGCCGACGCGACCGGCGCCACGTTCTCCTGGGTCAGCGGCGGGATCGCGGCCGCCGCCGTGGCCGTGCTGATCGGTCTGATGTTTCCCGTACTGCTTCGGTACACCGACCGGTCGGACTGACGATATTGTCGCGCCCATGGACACCGCCGCCGCCGCGCAGCTCTCGCACGCCCCTTCGGGTACACAGTGGACGATCACCTCGGGCGGCCATGAGGCCGTCATCGTCGAGGTCGGCGGTGGCGTGCGCAGTTACACCGTCAACGGCGCCGACGTCATCGCCGGTTTCGCCGAGGAGGAGCGGGCCGTCGGCTGCGCCGGCCAGGTCCTCGCCCCGTGGCCCAACCGCATCCGCGACGGGCAGTATGCGTTCGGCGGCGACCACCTGCAGCTGCCGCTGACCGAGCCCGAGCGGCACAACGCCATCCACGGCCTGGTCAACTGGGCCCGCTGGCGGCTCGTCGACGCCGCGCCCGACAGCGTGACGCTCGAGCACGACCTCGTGCCGCAGCCGGGGTACCCGTGGCCGCTGCGCATGCGCACGACGTGGTCCGTCGGCGAGGACGGCCTGCGCGCCGAGCACGAGGTGACCAACACCGGCTCGGAGGCGGCGCCGTTCGGCCTCGCCACCCACCCGTACGTGCTGGTGCCGGACGTGGCGGTGGACGACCTCACGCTGAAGGTCCCGGCCCGCAGCCGGCTGCTCGTCGACTCCCGCCTCCTGCCGATCGGCGCGGCCCGCGTCGCCGGCACCGAGTACGACTTCGTGGAGGGCCGCCGCCTCGGCAGCACCGTCCTCGACACGGCCTTCGGCGAGGTGGAGCCCGACGCCGACGGCGGCTCGAAGGTCACGGTCACCGCGCCCGACGGCCGCGGCGTCACGGTCTGGGCCGACTCGTCGTTCGGCTGGTGGCAGGTGTACTCCTCCGACACGCTGCCCGCCGATCGGCTGCGCAAGGCGCTCGCCATCGAGCCGATGACCTGCCCACCCGACGCGTTCCGTTCGGGGCGTGATGTGGTGACCCTGGAGCCGGGAACGTCCTGGCAGGGGGTTTGGGGGATCCGTGGAACTGTCTGAGGCGATCCGCCGGCGGCGGATGGTGCGCAACTACGACGCGTCGCGCCCGGTGGACCCGGCGCTGGTCGACAAGCTGCTGGGGTATGCGACGCACGCCCCGTCGGCGGGCTTCTCCCAAGGCTGGGAGTTCCTCGTCCTGACGTCGGCGGAGGACCGGGCGAAGTTCTGGGCGGCCACCACGCCGCCCGACGGCGCCACCTCGTGGCTGGACGGGATGAGCCAGGCGCCGGTGATCGTCGTGCCGCACAGCCACCGCGACGCGTATCTCGACCGCTACGCCGAGCCCGACAAGGGCTGGTCCGACCGCGACGAGGCCCGCTGGCCGGTGCCGTACTGGCACATCGACACCGGCATGGCGAGCCTGCTGGTGCTGCTCGGCGCGGTCGACGAGGGGCTGGGCGCGTGCTTCTTCGGCATCCCGCCGGCCTCCGACGCCGCGTACCGGACGGCGTTCGGGGTGCCGGACGAATACACGCCGATCGGCGCCATGACCATCGGCTACCGGGCGCCGGACACGAAGTCGCCGTCACTCAAACGTGGCCGCCGCGAGGCGCAGACCATCACCCACCACGGCCACTGGAGCGCCAGCATCGACTTGTGACCACGCTGGGCGTCGGTTCTGTCGCACCGGGTCGGTACCCTGGCACGGTCAGGGGGGTGAGACGTTCATGATCTTCAAGGCGGTCCGCGACGGTCGGCCTTATCCGGAACATGGGCTGACGCTGAAACAGTGGTCCGAGATCCCGCCGCGCCCGGTGCGGCTCGACCAGCTCATCACCACGAAGCGGGAGCTGGCGCTCGACAAGCTGCTCGCCGAGGACTCCACGTTCTACGGCGACCTGTTCCCGCACGTGGTCCAGTGGGAGAACGGGTTGTATCTGGAGGACGGGCTGCACCGCGCCCTGCGCGCGGCGCTGCAACAACGCACCTCGATCCACGCGAGGGTCCTGCAGGCGTGACGCACGCGCGGCGGGGGCGGCCACCGGCCGTCTCCGCCGGGCTGACAGCCACTGCGAGGTCGTCCGCCGCCCGTCTAGGCTTACAGTGTTAGTTATGACGACCCGGCCGCTGGACCTGCTCGACGTCGACGCGCTCCACGACGAGGAGGAGCTGGCGATCCGTGCCGTCGTCCGGCGCGTCGTCGACGACCATGTCCGCCCCAACGTGGCCGACTGGTATGAGCGCGGCCAGGTGCCGGTCCGCGACCTGGCCAAGGAGTTCGCCTCCGTCGGGCTGCTCGGCATGCATCTGACCGGCTACGGCTGCGCCGGCTCCAGCGCCGTCGCCTACGGCCTGGCGTGCCTGGAGCTGGAGGCCGGCGACTCCGGCGTGCGCAGCCTGGTCAGCGTCCAGGGCTCCCTGGCGATGTTCGCGATCTGGAAGTACGGCTCCGACGAGCACAAGGACCGCTGGCTGCCCGGCATGGCGTCCGGCGACCTCATCGGCTGCTTCGGCCTGACCGAGCCCGACCACGGCTCCGACCCGGGCTCCATGGCGACCCGGGCCCGCCGCGACGGCGACGACTGGATCCTCGACGGCACCAAGATGTGGATCACCAACGCGCCGGTCGCCGACGTGGCCGTCGTGTGGGCGCGCACCGAGGCGGGTGTCAACGGGTTCGTCGTGCCGATGGACACGCCGGGCGTGACGGCCCGCGAGGTGAAGCACAAGCTGTCGCTGCGGGCCTCGTGCACCGGCGAGATCGTCCTCGACGGGGTGCGGCTGCCGGCCGGCGCGCTCCTGCCGGAGGCGAAGGGGCTGAAGGCGCCGCTGTCGTGTCTCACCGAGGCGCGGTACGGCATCGTGTGGGGCGCGCTCGGCGCCGCCCGCGACAGCCTGCACACCGCCCTGGACTACGCCGGGGCGCGGGAGCAGTTCGGCCGGCCGATCGCCGGCTTCCAGCTGACCCAGGCGAAGTTCGCCGACGCCGCCGTCGAGCTGCAGAAGGGCTACCTGCTGGCGGTGCACCTCGGCCGCCGCGCCGACGCCGGGGTGCTCAAGCCCGAGCAGGTCAGCGTCGGCAAGCTCAACAACGTCCGGGAGGCGCTCGCCATCGCCCGGCAGTGCCGCACGATCCTCGGCGCCAACGGCATCAGCGCGGAGTATCCGGTGATGCGGCACGCCGCCAACCTGGAGACGGTGCTCACCTACGAGGGAACCTCGGAGATCCATCAGCTGGTCATCGGCCAGAAGCTGACGGGGCTCGCCGCGTTCGGCTGAGATCGATTCGCGGCGCTTTACGGACCCCTCTACCGTGATAGGGAGAAGATCCTCCCGGAGGAGTCAGCATGGCCCGCAACGACGAAACCGTGACCCCCGACGACTCGGACGACGTGCCGACGCAGCGGCGTGAGCCGGACCCGAGGACCGCCGAATACCCCGAGATCGAGTCCGGGCCCGCTGACGACCGGGGCAAGGGCTGGTCGCCGAAGATCGGCGACCGGGTCGACCCGCGGGAGCGCCCGGAGCCGATCGTCGTGCCCGTCAGGGCCGGCGGCGGCGCGATGCGCGGACTGTTCTGGCTGGTCGCCACGATCGGCCTGATCGTCGCGCTGGTGCTCGGGGCCAAGACGATCGGGCTGTTCCCCGACCTGAAGAACCCGTTCGCGAAGGAGCAGACCGACCGCAGCGGCCCCGCGCTGCTCAAGTCCGTGCAGGATTTGAGCCAGTATGTCGCCGCCGAGGGCAACTTCGAGGTCATCGTCGACGTGCAGAAGGACCGCAAGTACATCCCGGACTTCCTGGTCAACGAGCGGATCCTGTTCGTCGCCGCCGGGTCGGTGGAGGTCTACGTCGACTTCGCCGGGATCGGGCAGGGCGCGGTGAAGGAGTCCGAGGACCGGCGGACGGTCGAGATCACGCTGCCGGCGCCGCAGCTGCGCCCGGTGCGGATCAACAACGACCGCAGCTACGTCTACCAGGAGGACCGCGGCCTGTTCAACCGGCTCGCGGACGCCTTCAAGTCGGACCCGAACCGGCTCCAGGAGGTCTACAAGCTCGCCGAGCAGAAGATCGGCGCGGCGGCCAAGGAGGCCGGTCTCAGCAAGCGCGCGGAGGAGAACACCCGCAAGATGCTCCAGCAGTTCCTGGGGGCTCTCGGATACACGTCGGTGACCGTAAAATTCCCCGCGTCATAGCGGGAGGCGTCACTGGCAACTTCCCTTGCAGTAGTTGCGCGGTAACACGCCGAACACTGGTCATTTACCCGATGGACCAACTTGCGTGCCCCTCGTCACAGTACTTGACTCGGGGTAACTGAGTTATCCGCGAACTGCACTGCTGACCTGGGGCGGAGGTGACGGTGGCTACCGTCGCACTCAAAGATGTGATGAAGGTTTTCGCCGACGGCACGGTGGCCGTCGACCGAGTGAACCTTGACGTGGGACAGGGCGAGTTCATGGTGCTCCTCGGTCCCAGCGGCTGCGGCAAGTCGACCTTGCTGCGCATGGTCGCCGGCCTCGAGGACCCGACCTCGGGTGCCATCATGCTCGACGGCGACCTCGCCAACGACCTCCCGCCGCGGGAGCGCGGTGTGGCCATGGTCTTCCAGGACTTCGCGCTGTATCCGCACATGACCGTCGGGGAGAACATCGGCTTCCCCCTGCGGCTGTCCGGGGTCGAGCCGGAGCCGCGGGCCGAGCAGGTCGCCGAGGTCGCCAGCGCGCTGGGCATCGGTGACGTGCTCGCCCGCAAGCCCGGGCAGCTGTCCGGTGGCCAGCGCCAGCGGGTGGCGATGGGTCGCGCCATCGTCCGCCGGCCGAAGCTCTTCCTCATGGACGAGCCGCTGTCCAACCTGGACAGCGGGCTGCGGGCGGAGCTGCGCGCGGAGATCTCCGGCCTGGTCCGCGAGCTCGGCGTCACCACCATCTACGTCACGCACGACCAGGCCGAGGCGCTCACCATGGCCGACCGGGTCGCGATCCTGCGCAAGGGCGTGCTCCAGGACGTCGGCACACCCACCCAGGTGTATGGGCGACCGGCCACGCTCTACGTCGCCGCGTTCCTCGGCAGCCCTCGGATGAACCTGCTCGAGGCCGAGGTCTACGTGCACCTCGACCGGCACATCGCGCTGCACATGGGCGACCAGGTGCTGCACCTGCCGTGGAATGACCTGCGCTCCCGCCAGGTGGCGCACTTCCACGGCGAGCGGATCGTCATCGGCGTGCGCGCCGAGGCGCTCACCCCGGTGCCGGACACGACCGGCGGCGACGTGCTGCGCGGCCGGATCCGCTACCTGGAGCACCACGGCCACGAGTCGCTCGCGTTCCTCGACATCGGCGCGACCGCCGTCATCGTCGACGAGATCGGCGCGCCGCCGACCGACATCCCGATCAACGGGGGCGGGCTGAAGCGCTTCGTCAGCAAGCTCACCGGCCGCACCGGCGGCGCCGACGAGCTGGAGCTCGTCGGCGCCGGAAACGGCCGCGCCGGGCGTCGCGCGCCCCAGCGCGACAGTGTCCTGAGCGACCCGGGCCGTCACCACCGCCGCCCGGCGGAGCTCGCGGTGCGACTCGCGCCGTATCCGGCGGTCACGCATGGTCACCCATTGACTGTCGCCGTTCGTATGGAAGCACTGCACTTTTTCGACGAAAGGGGACAGCGCATCGACGTGGGGTGGCGCTGAAGCCTGCGGCGAACTGGCCCTCCGATGTAGGGATTGGTCCGGTGCTGGCGCCCGCCTGCTACGGGGCGGTGCTGGGCGCGTCGCACAGCTTCGGTCAGGCGGGGCCTGTCGGCGCTGAAGCTGCCGCTGCTGTTCCTGATGACGCTCGCGATCTGCCTGCCGACGCTCTGCCTGTTCAACCTGGTGTTCGGCGCCAGGCTCCAGGTCCGGCAGGCACTCGCACTGGTCATGGTCACGATCACGGTGACCGCCGTGCTGTCGCTGGTGTTCGCGCCGATCAGCCTGTTCTTCCTGCTCACGGCGTTCAGCTACTCGTTCTACAAGATTCTCGACGTGGCGGTCCTCGCGTTGACCGCCTTCGTCGGGCTCAAGTTCCTCACCAGCGGCATGCACGCGCTGAACGCCCACACCGCGGCGGCCGCCGCGGCGAAGCGCGAGGCCCAGGCGGCACAGGAGCGGGCCGAGGCCCAGGCGGTCGCCGAGCTCGCCATCCCCTCGGACGACGCGCCGGTGTCGCCGGCCCCCGCCGGGACGGCCGGCGCGGGCGAGAGCAAGGCGGCTGTCCCGGCCGCGTCGGTGTCGGCCGGGGCCGCGGCGCCCCAGCAGTCCAACGGGGCGGGCCAGACCGCCGTGGGGTATCCGCCGAAGCGGTCGCTGCTGATGCCCGACGGTCGCTACGCGTACCCGGTGGCGCCGCCCCTGCCCGGCCAGCGGCCCGTCGCGGCCGCGGACCTGCCGCCGGGTGAGCGGCCGGCCAGCATGACGCTGCTGCACGTGTGGATCCTGCTGTTCGGTTTCGTCGGCACCCAGCCGGCGTGGACGCTGCGCCCGTTCGTCGGCGAGCCGCACGAGCCGTTCCAGGTGTTCCGCCCGATCGAGGGCAACTTCTACGTCAGCATCATCCACACGATCGGCGAGCTCTTCTAAGCGTTGCTACCGGTGGGTAACATCACCGCATGACCATTGACGCCAAGGCTCTGGCCACGAATCTGATCGACGCGGTCCCGTTCGCGCGCACCGTCGGTGTCGAGATCACCGACGTGCGGGTGGATGGCGACGACGTCACCGCCACCGCCACGCTTCCCGACGAGGAGCGGCTGCACAACCACGTCGCCGGGCCGCACGCCGGCGCGATCTTCACGCTCGCCGAGACCGCGTCCGGCGCCGTGGTGATGGCGGCGTTCGGTGAGCACCTCGCGCTCGGCACCCCGCTCGCGGTGCGGTCGGACATCGCGTACCGCAAACTCGCCGCCGGCCCGGTCCGCGCGATCGCCCGGCTCGGCCGCCCCGTCGGGGATGTTCTGGCCGAGCTTCAGGCGGGCGAGCGCCCCGAATTTCCCGTCGTCATCGAGGTCACGCGGGCCGATGGGGCGGTGACCACCGAGATGACCGTCGTCTGGACCATTCGCCCGCATCGATGACAGCGTCGTTAACTACTGGAAGGTTTCTTGACTATTACTGAGATGTGATGTGACCATTCTCGCCAGGCGCGAAGGGTGGTTTTACGCATGGACGCAAGCACGGGGGACGACCTGGTGAGCATGGCGAACGCCGTGCTCCAGCCGGGATTCGTGGGCAAGGAGCCCCCGCCCTGGGTCCGCCGCCGCCTCGCCGAAGGGCTCGGCGGCGTCGTGCTCTTCGCCCGTAACGTCGTCGACCGGGACCAGGTCGCCGAGCTGACCGCGGCGCTGCGGGCGGAGCGTCCCGACGTCATCGTCGCCATCGACGAAGAGGCCGGCGACGTCACCCGCATCGACGCGCACAACGGCAGCCCGTGGCCCGGCAACCTCGCCCTCGGCGCGATCGACGACCCGGCGCTGACCCGCGAGGTCGCCTGCCACATCGGCCGCGACCTGGCATCGGTCGGCATCACCTTCGACTACGCGCCGGACGCCGACGTCAACTCCGACCCCAACAACCCGGTCATCGGCTCCCGCGCGTTCGGCGCCGAGCCCGAGCGGGTCGCCCGGCACACCGCGGCGTGGATCACCGGGCTGCAGGAGGCCGGGGTCGCCGCCTGCGCGAAGCACTTCCCCGGCCACGGCAACACCAGCGTCGACTCGCACCTGGACGTGCCGATCATCAAGGCCGGGCGGGCCGACCTCAACGCGACCGAGCTGGTGCCGTTCCGCGCGGCGATCGCCGCCGGCGTCCAGGCCGTCATGAGCGCCCACCTGCGCGTCCCCGCGCTCGACCCGGAGCTGCCGGCCACACTCAGCCGCCGGATCATGACCGAGCTGCTCCGCGGCGAGCTCGGCTTCCAGGGCCTGATCGTCACCGACGGCATCGAGATGCGGGCCATCTCCGACCGCTTCGGCATCGCCCACGCCACCGTCCTCGCGCTGGCCGCCGGCGCTGACGCGATCTGTGTCGGCGGTGACCACGCCGACGAGGAGACCGCCACCCAGCTGCGCGACGCCATCGTCGCCGCCGTGCGCGCCGGGGAGCTGCCCGAGTCGCGGCTCGCCGACGCCGCCGCCCGGGTCGCCCGGCTGGCCGCCTGGTCCGCCGCCGCGCCCCGCGTGCCGGTGGATCCCAAGGCCGCCGCGCTCGGGCTGTCCGCGGCCCGGCGGGCGCTGCGCATCACCGCCCCGGACGCGACGTTCCCGCTCACCGCCGCCGCGTACGTGATCGAGTTCCAGCCGGAGCTCAACTTCGCGATCGCCCCGGAGACGCCGTGGGGGCTCATCGCGCCCCTCGCCGAGCTGGTCCCGGACACCTTGGGCGTGCGCCTGTCGTCGGAGGAAGGCCTGCCCGACGCGCTGCAGGCGTCCGTCGGTCGTCCGCTGCTGCTGGTGGTACGAGACCCGCACCGCTACCCGTGGATCACCGACGCGCTGCGGGCCTCGCTCGCCGTGCGCCCGGACGCGGTGGTGGTCGAGATGGGCGTGCCCGCCGCACCGCGCGGTGACCTGCACATCGCCACGTTCGGCGCGACGGCGGCCTCGGGCCGGGCGGTCGCCGAGCTCCTCGCCGGCCGGTGACGCGGGTGTCGCGCACGGTCACGGCATGCCCGTTGTTTCCCTGCTCGGTCTAGCATGCCGGTATGTCCCGCACCCGTGCTCTGCTGGGCGGCGTCACCGCCGCCGCGCTGCTCCTCGTCGCCCTGACCGGCTGCACCAGCAAGTCCGAAGAGGACGCGCCGGGGAAGGCGGATCCCAACCTGCCGGCCGCCGACGGGCTGCTCAAGGAGTCCGCCACCGCGATGGGCGGGATCAAGACGGCGAAGTTCCTCATCAGCGCCGACGGCACCATCGCCGGCGTGGCGCTCAAGCGCGCCGACGGCGTGCTGACCAAGGAGGGCAACGCCCAGGGCACCGCGCAGGTCGAGCAGATGGGCGCGACGGTCGACCTGGCGTTCACCATCGTGGGCCAGACCATGTATCTCAAGGGTCCGACCGGCGACTATCAGCAGCTGCCCCTCGCGCTCGCCGCCTCCGTCTACGACCCCTCGGCGATCCTCGACCCCGAGCGTGGCATCGCCAAGGTCGTCGGCACCGCCACCGGCGGCAGGACCGAAGCCACCGAGACCGTCGACGGCCAGGAGACCTATCGGGTCGCCGCCGACAACTCCTCGCAGACCCTGGTCAACGTGGTGCCCGGCGTGACCGGCACGGTGCCCGGCAAGTTCTGGATCGCCAAGGACGGCAAGAAGCTGCTGAAGGCCGCGTTCACGCTGCCCGCCGTCGGTGAGGCCAAGGGCGGCACGGTCACGATCACGTTCAAGGAGTTCGACGCCCCGGTCACCGTCACCGCGCCGAAGTAGCCGCATGGACGTCCTGGTGGAGGCCGCCCCCGGCGGCACCCGGCGGCGGCTCGCGATCGGCGTGGGCGGCGTGGCGGTGCTGCTCGCCGCGCTCGACGCCTATGTGGTCGTCGGGGTCCTCACCGACATCATGGACTCGCTGCACATCGCCGACACCCGGCTGGAGCGGGTCACCCCGGTCGTGACCGGCTTCCTGCTCGGCTATGTCGCCGGGATGCCGCTGCTCGGGTCGCTGTCGGACCGCTTCGGGCGCCGGGCGCTGCTGGTGGCGAGCCTGCTCGGGTTCGGCGCCGGCTCCGCGCTGACCGCCGCCTCCGGCGACTCCCTGTGGCTGCTCACCAGCGGCCGCACCCTGCAGGGCATCGCCGGCGGCGCGCTGCTGCCGGTCACCGTCGCCCTCGTCAGCGACCTGTGGCCCGACCGCAACCGGCACCTCGTGCTCGGCACCGTCGGCGCGGCGCAGGAGCTCGGCAGCGTCCTCGGCCCGCTCTACGGGGTGGCCGTCGCCGCCCTCCTCGGCAGCTGGCGCGGCATCTTCTGGCTCAACCTGCCGCTCGTCGCCGTCGCGATCGTCCTCGTCTGGCGCGCCGTGCCCGGCGGCCCGACCGCCACGGCGGCGCCGCGCAGGACCGACCTCGTCGGCGGGCTGCTGCTCGCGCTCGTCCTCGGCGCGGTCGTCGTCGCCCTGTACAACCCCGACCCCGAGCGATCCGTCCTGCCCTCATGGGGCTGGCCGGTCCTCGCCGGCGGCGCGGTCGTCGCAGTCTTCTTCGTGCTGTGGGAGCGCCGCGCCCGCACCCGGCTGCTCGACCTGACCGGCGCCGCGAAGGGCCCGTTCTTCGCCGCCCTCACCGCCAGCTTCTGCGCCGGCGTGGCCCTGATGGTGACCCTGGTCGACGTCGAGCTGGTCGCGCAGACGCTCCTCGGCAGGTCGGGCGTCGAGGCCACCCTGGTCCTGACCCGCTTCCTGATCGCCCTGCCCGCCGGCGCCGTCCTCGGCGGCCTGCTCCTGCGCGGCGACCGGCTCGGCGAGCGGGTCGTCACGGTCGGCGGGCTGCTGCTCGCCGCCGTCGCGTATGTGCTCGTCGCGAGCTGGCCCGCCGACGTGCTCGCCGCGCGGTATGCGGGGATCCTGCCCAGGCTGGACACGGACCTCGCGCTCGCGGGGCTGGGGCTCGGGCTGGTCATCGCGCCGCTGTCGGCCGCGGTGCTGCGGGCGACGCCGGCGGCGCAGCACGGGGTGGCGTCGTCCGCGGTGGTCGTGGCGCGGACGATGGGCATGCTGATCGGGGTCGCCGCGCTGACGGCGTGGGGCCTGCACCGCTTCCACGAGCTGACCGCGAAGCTGGACTTTCCGCTGGTGTTCGGCAAGCCCGCCGACGAGCAGAGGCGCATGATGGCGGCCTACGCAGACGCCCTGCGGGAAGCGCTGCGCACCGAGTATCGGGAGATCTTCCTGATCACGGCCGTGGTCTGTGTGGCCGGTGCGGTGGCGGCAGGCTTCCTCGGACGCGGGCGGCGGCCGGAGTGACGGCGGTCAGACGTGACCGCCGGTCCGGGCCAGGGCGCAGATGGAGATCAGGCGGACCGTCGGCCACTCGGCCTTCGACCAGTCCACCTCCGACGTGGGCGGCAGCTGCCACTGGGCCTCGATGAGCGCGTCGCGCACGCCGGTGGCGTAGCTGGCCAGGGACACGGCGTTCGGGCCGTGCTCCGGGTCGCCGAGCGCGTCGCGGACCGAGGCCGCGTGCTGGTCGACCGCGGCCTGGAGGCCGGCGGACGAGGCGGCGGCCGCCAGGCCGGACTCGCCGAGCCAGGTCATCAACCCGTTGAGGGTCGAGCGGGCGGCGGTGTGACGGGTGGCTTCGGCGATGTCTTTGAACATGCCTCCGAGTTCGACCGGCCGGATGCCCGGTTGACCGGTGAACCCGGAGCGCACCCGTGCGGACCTCAGTTGTAACTGGGCGAGCTCGACTCGTCGGGCATCAGCACCCACAGCACGATGTAGACCACGAACTGCGGGCCCGGCAGCAGGCACGAGATGACGAAGATGAACCGCATGACGTTGGGCGACATGCCGAACCGGCGGGCGAGGCCGGAGCAGACGCCGGCGATCCAACGGTTGTCCCGGGGCCTGACCAGTCTGGACATTGCAGCTCCTTCATTCGGTGTGTGACTCAACCGTATGGATGCCCGGGGCGGCCGCCCTCCAACCTTTGACGGAACTTTGCGGTGCCGTCCACTAGGGACCCACCCGCACGGGTAGCCGAGTGGTTGCCGACCGTTGCGGGGCAGTTGACCTCCTTAGCCGGGCTGTGAGCGACCCGATACCCATTGCGTCAAGCTCACCGACGGAAGGTTTTCTCATCGTGACCCGGTTCCCTCGCCGTGCCACCGTCCTCGCCGCCGTGCTGCTCGCCGCGCCGCTCGGCTTCACGATCACCAGCACCGCAGCGGCCGCCGCCCCCGCCGCCGCGCAGGCCGTCAGCGTCGCCGGTGACGTCGTCGCCAGCGCCGACGTCGCGGCCAAGGTGTCGAAGTCGAAGAAGAAGAAAAAGAAGAAGACCACGGCGAAGAAGCCGGCCGCGACCCCGACGACCCCGGCCGTCAAGCCGACGACGCCGACCACCAAGCCGGTGGAGAGCAGCTCGCTGGAGACCGAGGTCGTCACGCTCACCAACAACTACCGCGTCGCCAACGGCTGCGGCGCCATGCGCATCGACACCAAGCTGGTCGCCGCCGCCCGCGCGCACAGCACCGACATGGTGACGAACAACTTCTTCAGCCACACCGGATCCAACGGCAGCACGTTCGTGCAGCGTGAGGTCGCGGCCGGGTACACCACCGGGGCGTCGGCGGAGAACATCGCCTGGGGTTACCGCTCGCCCAAGGAGGTCGTCGACGGCTGGATCGCCAGCCCCGGCCACAAGGCCAACATCCTCAACTGCGGCTCCGTCGCGGTCGGTGTCGGCCTCGCGTACAAGGCCGACGGGACCCCGTACTGGACCCAGGACTTCGGCCGCGTCTGAAACCCGTGTAGAAAGCTTGCGTGACCCTACGCAAAGCCGTGCTGTCGGCGGGCGTCGTCCTGGCGCTCGCCGGCTGCGGCGATGACTCGTCCGGCAAGGCGCAACAGCCCGACACGCAGCGCAACGGCGGGATCTACGACACCGTCGACGTGTGCGGCCTCGCCACCGACGACCAGCTCAAGGCCGCGCTCGGCGAGGCGCCGGGCGACAAGGAGCGCCGCGACACCGACTCGCTCAAGGCGTGCGCGGTCGACGGCGCCTCCGGCGGCTTCTACCTGTTCCTCTCGGTGGTCCGCCCGTCGATGGGCGCGTCGCAGCAGGTCGCCTACGACAGGAACGCGGCGGCCGACGCGAAGCAGATCGACGCGACCACGTTCTCGTTCGCCGACGCCGGCCAGGCATACGTGGAGACCGCCGACGGCGAGCTGGTCGTGCGGGCGTCGTTCGTCTACTACCAGGACGGCGGCACCATCACCGACGCACCGGCCGTCGTCGATCGGCTGCGCACGCTTCTCGGCGCCATCACCAAGAAAACGTAGGCGGTTCATCCGGGCCTCCTACCGTCGCGGCCCATGAGGAATCTCCGACGCATCGGTGCCGGCGCGGGTCTCGGCGTGCTGACGCTCGCGCTCGCCGCGCCCAGCGCCTCCGCCCACAGTGGACAGCACGACTCGTTCGGCCGGGCCACCCTGACCGGGTTCGCCGCGCTGCCCGCGGCCACGTTCGTCTCCGCCAGCGACCCGTCGGGCTCGCTGCTGGGCGGCACGCCGTCCAACGGGATCACCCCGCCGTTCGCCGACCAGCCCATCCAGGGCTTCAGCGGCATCGTCCGCAACGGCGACGGCACGTTCGAGGTGCTGTCCGACAACGGCTACGGCAACAAGGCCAACAGCGGCGACTTCGTCCTGCGCATCCAGCGGGTCGCGCCCGACTACGGCACGAAGACGGTCGACGTGGTCGGCGGCATCAACCTCACCGACCCCAACGGCTTCGTGCCGTTCGCGCTGACCCGGCCCGACCGGGTGCTCACCGGGTCCGACTTCGACGTCGAGTCGATCCAGCGGGCCAAGGACGGCACCTACTGGATCGGCGACGAGTTCGGCCCGTACCTGCTGCACTTCGACCGCGCCGGCCGGCTGCTGCAGGCGCCGATCCCGCTCGACGGCGTGCGCGCGCCGGAGAACCCGGCCGGGAACCCGAACCTCAACAGCAGCAAGGGCTTCGAGGGCCTTGCCCAGTCGCCCGACGGCCGGAAGCTCTACGCGCTGCTGGAGGGCACCGTCGCGGGCGACACCGCCGGGTCGCTGCGGCTCAACGAGTTCGACGTGGCGTCGGCGCGGTACACGGGGAAGCGCTGGATCTACCAGCTGGAGGACCCGGCCAACGCGATCGGCGACGCGATCGCCGTCGACGACGACCGGTTCCTCGTCATCGAGCGCGACAACGGCCAGGGCGCGACCGCGAAGTTCAAGCGGATCTACCTCGCCGACCGGCGCGACCGCAACCGTGACGGCAAGCTCGACAAGACGCTGGTCGCGGATCTCATGGACATCGCCGACCCGCGCCGCCTCGGTGGGAGCTCGGCGACCTTCACGTTCCCGTTCCAGACCATCGAGGACGTCGTCATCCTCGACGACCGCACGCTCGGCGTGGTCAACGACAACAACTTCCCGTTCTCCAGCGGGCGCACGCCGGGCCAGCCCGACAACAACGAGTTCATCACCATCCGGCTGACGGACCCGCTGCACGCGGACAAGCGCTTCCTCAGGTAGCTCCTAGGTCGGGATCAGCGAGCAGACCGCCAGCAGGCGGAGCATCGCCCAGGTCGGGCGGGACCAGTCGTCCAGGGTCTCGCCCGCGTCCCGGGCGGCGTCGCGGATCGCCGCCGCGTAGCCGGCGAGGGCCACCGGGTCGAGCAGCGTGCCGCCGAGGGACTCCCGGATCGCGGCGGCGTGCTGGTCGACCCGCGCCAGCAGGTCGGGGCGGGCGGCGACCGCCACCCGGCCGGGTCGTCCCACGGCGGACGCGAGCTCGGCCAGTCCGGCCCGGGCGATCCACGCGCGTCGGCCGGACGTCAGCTCATCGAAGGGTGCGCTCACGTTCGCGACCATAAGCCCAGCATGCGATCGGTCGCAGCCCCGACGCGCCGGGTTTGGCCCGATCGCCAAGTTCGTCCCGCCGACCCGTTGGGTAAATGGACCCGCATGGCCGATCGCGACGAAACCCCGGATGAGCGGTTCGACCGGAACTGGAATGAATTGCTCCAGGAGCTGCGGGTCGCCCAGACCGGGGTGCAGATCCTGTTCGCGTTCCTGCTGGTGATCCCCTTCAACCAGCGGTTCGCCGAGATCACGGACGTGCAGCGGGGCACGTACATCGTGACGCTGCTGCTCACCGCGCTGGCCACGCTGTGCCTGATCGCGCCGGTCAGCCATCACCGCATCCTGTTCCGCCGGGGGCGCAAGAAGGACCTCGTGACCGCCAGCAGCAACCTGGCCGCGATCGGCCTCGTGTTCCTGTGGCTGTCGGTGACCGGCGCCGTCTTCCTGGTCTTCGAGGTCGTGGTCGCCATGTCATGGGCGATCGCCGTGGGTGCCGCGCTCGGGATCTCCTTCATCGTGGTCTGGTACGTCTTCCCGACACTCAAACGCTGAGCACCTATTGACACTCCGTGTGCTGTAGGCCACAGTGGGAGCGCTCCCATTTCCCTTCCGCCACAAGGGGTGTCTGTGTGAAGCGCAAACTTTCGCTTGCCTTAGTCGCGGCGGTGCTGGTCGTGCCGATGACCGCATCCGCCGCATTCGCCGATCCGGCCGAACAGATCGTCAACGGCACCTTCGACAGCGGCACCGACCCGTGGTGGTGGACCGGCAACGCGCCGGCCTCCGTCGTGGACGGCAAGCTGTGCGCGAACATCCCCGCCGGGACCACCAACCCGTGGGACGCCATCATCGGGCAGAACGCGGTCAAGCTGGAGGCGGGCGAGTCCTACAAGCTCTCCTTCTCCGCCAGCGCCACCACGCCGGTGACCGTCCGGGCGAACGTGCAGCTCGCGGCGCCGCCATACACGCAGGAGCTCTCCGCCGCTCCGGCGCTGACCGCCACGCCGCAGACGTACAGTTACACCTTCACCGCGGCGGCCGACACCGACGCGGGTCAGGTCGCGTTCCAGGTCGGCGGCAGCGCCGTCGCGTGGACGCTGTGCCTCGACGACATCTCGCTGCAGGGAGGTGCACCGCCGCCCGTGTACGTGCCGGACACCGGCCCGCGGGTGCGGGTCAACCAGGTCGGTTACCTCACCAACGGCCCGAAGGCCGCCACGGTCGTCACCGAGGCGACCGCGGGCCTGCCGTGGCAGCTGCGCAACGCCGCCGGCACGGTCGTCGCCACCGGCACGACCACCCCCGCCGGCGTCGACGCCACGTCCGGCCAGAACGTCCAGACGGCCGACTTCAGCTCCTACGCCGTCAAGGGCGCGGGCTACACGCTCACCGCCGACGGCGAGACCAGCGTGCCCTTCGACATCGGCGTCAACGACGCCTACGAGAAGCTCCGCGCCGACTCGCTGTCGTGGTACTACACCCAGCGCAGCGGCATCGAGATCCTCGACAGCATCGCCCCCGGCTACGCCCGCGCCGCCGGTCACCTCGGCGTCGCGCCCAACCAGGGCGACACCGACGTGCCGTGCCAGCCCGGCGTCTGCGACTACCGGCTCGACGTGCGCGGCGGCTGGTACGACGCCGGCGACCACGGCAAGTACGTCGTCAACGGCGGCATCTCGGTCTACCAGCTGCTGAGCACCTTCGAGCGGACCAAGGTCGCGTCCGGTGCCCGCGCGGACAAGCTCGGCGACGGCTCGCTGCGCATCCCGGAGCACGGCAACCAGGTGCCCGACGTCCTCGACGAGGCGCGCTGGGAGCTGGAGTTCATGCT
The DNA here is from genome assembly GCF_055586325.1 of Dactylosporangium sp. NPDC051087. Lineage (NCBI taxonomy): Bacteria > Bacillati > Actinomycetota > Actinomycetes > Micromonosporales > Micromonosporaceae > Dactylosporangium > Dactylosporangium sp. NPDC051087. The sequence continues at coordinate 583,106 of NZ_JBVJIJ010000001.1, forward strand.
GCGCATGCAGGTCCCCGCCGGCAAGCCGCTCGCGGGCATGGTCCACCACAAGGTGCACGACGCCGCGTGGACCGGACTGCCGCTCGACCCCGCCGCCGACCCGCAGCCGCGCGAGCTGCACGCGCCGTCGACGGCCGCCACGCTCAACCTGGCCGCCACCGCCGCTCAGGGCGCCCGGCTCTTCCAGCCCTACGACAAGGCGTTCGCGGCCAAGCTCCTCGCCGCGGCGCGGACGGCATACACGGCGGCGCTGGCCAACCCGGCCCGCTACGCCCTCGTCACCGACGGCACCGGCGGCGGCGCGTACGACGACGACAACGTCACCGACGAGTTCTACTGGGCCGCGGCGGAGCTGTTCATCAGCACCGGCGAGAAGGTCTACCAGGACGCGGTCGTAGCGTCGCCGTGGCACACCGCCGACGTGTTCCGCCCGGAGGGCTTCGACTGGAAGTTCACCGCGACGGCCGGCCGGCTCGACCTGGCGACCGTGCCCAACGCGCTGCCCGACCGGGCGCGGGTGCGGCAGTCCGTTGTGGACGGTGCCCGCGGCTACCTGCAGACGCTCAAGGGCAACGCCTACAACATCGCCTACAACCCGAGCAACGGGAAGTTCGACTGGGGCTCCAACGGCCTCGTCGTGAACAACCTGGCCGTCATCGCCACCGCCTACGACATCAGCGGCGACACCGCGTTCCGCGACGGCGTCCTGACCGGCATGGACTACATCCTCGGCCGCAACGCGCTCAACCAGTCCTACGTGACCGGCTACGGCGAGCGGGCGTCGCACAACCAGCACTCGCGGATGTACGCCCACCAGCTCAACCCGGCACTGCCCAACCCGCCGGCCGGGTCGCTGTCCGGCGGCCCGAACTCCTCGATCCAGGACCCCGTCGCGGCGAAGATCCTGCCGGGCTGCAAGCCGCAGTTCTGCTACCTCGACGACATCGAGTCATGGTCGACCAACGAGATCACCATCAACTGGAACTCGGCGCTGTCGTTCGTGGCGTCGTTCCTGGCGGACCAGGGTGAGGGCGGCGCGGTCGCGAAGTCGCCGTGCACCGTGACCTACACCCGGGTCCTGGACCTCGGCGGCGTGTACATCGCCTCGGCGACGGTCCGCAACACCTCGAAGCAGACGCTGAGCAACTGGTCGCTGCGCTTCGCCTACACCGGCACCCAGAAGGTCGAACTGGCGGTCAACGGCACCGCCACGCAGGCCGGCGCCTCGGTGCAGGTCAAGCCGTGGCAGGCCAAGCTGAAGCCGGGAGAGTCGACGACGATCCTGCTCATCGGCAAGGTTGCATGGGGTCCGAACGCGGCCCCGGCGGTCTTCACCTGCGGTTGATTGGGCGGCCGCATCGGATGGGGTGAGGAAAAACGAGGGGCACCGGCCGCGACCCGGCCGGTGCCCCTCGCCCTGTCCGGGTCTCAGACCAGCCAGACGACCAGCGCGACGACGATCGCCACCAGGACGACGACCGGGACCGCGATCTTGATGATGTTGCCGGTCCCGGCCGTCTCCAGCAGGTTGACCGGCTCCGCTTCGGGTCCGTCGATGGTACGGACGGGGGCGGCGCTCTGCTCGGTGACCTGAGCGGCCTGCGCGGCGGGCGCGCTGGTGACACCGTTGGCGTCGGGCACGTTGTGGGCCGGCAGGATCGCGTCGACCTCGGCGACCTGCTCGGCCGTGGGCTCGGCGACGGCAGCGGGCTCGGCGACGGCAGCGGGCTCGGCGGCGGTGGTGGGCTCGGCGGCGACCGGCGCGGCGGCCGCAACGGGCGGGTCCGCCGCGAGCTGGGCCTCCAGGTTGGTGACGAACTGGCCGAGCAGCCGGGTGCTGATGTCGCCGATCGTGCTGCGGCCCATCTGCGCGAGGGGGCCGGCGATCGTCAGGTCCGTCTCCACGGTCACCTTCGTCGCGTCGCCCTCGGGCGTCAGTACGGCGGTGACGAGGGCGGACGCGCGGCCCTTGCCGGACGCGTCGCGGCCGCGGGCGTCGATGACCGCGCGGTGTGCGGCGGCGTCGCGCTCCTTGAAGGTGGCGACGCCCGAGAACTGGGCGGTCATCGGACCGACCTTCACCTTGACCTTGCCGTGGTACTCGTCGCCCTGCACGGAGGTGAGCTGGGCGCCCGGCATGCAGGGGGCGATCCGCTCCAGGTCGGTCAGGACGGTCCAGGTCTCGGCGAGGGGGCGGTGGACGACGAACTCATTGGTGAGCAGCATGACGGGCACCTTCTCTGAGGGCAGCGAGGAGGGGATCCAGATCGGTGAGGGTGTGGGCGCTGACCACCGCGTCGCAGTAGGGCCACGCGGCGGCCATCCCGCCGACGAGCGGCCGGTATCGGGGACTCTGGGTGCGGGGGTTGACCCAGACGATGCGGTGGGCGAGCCGGGACAGCCGGGCCATCTCGGTGCCGACCTGCGCCGGGTCGCCGGTCTCCCAGCCGTCGGAGACGATGAGCACGACCGCGCCGCGGGCCATGCCGCGCCGGCCGTAGGTGTCGTTGAAGGACTTCAGCGCGCCGCCGATGCGGGTGCCGCCGGACCAGTCGGGGGCGGCCTGCCCGGCGCGGTGCAGGGCGACCGCCGGGCGGGTCCGGGCGAGGATCTTCGTCAGGCGGGTCAGTCTGGTGGCGAAGGTGAACACCTCGGCCCGGGAGGTGCCGGCCGCGCAGTACAGCAGCTGCAGCATCGCCCTGGCGTAGGGCTCCATCGACCCGGAGATGTCGCACAGCGCGACCAGCCGCCGGGGGCGCAGGCGCGGCTCGCGCCGCATCAGCCGGACCGGATGCCCGCCGGTGCGCCGGGCCCGCCGCAGCGTGGCCCGCAGGTCGACGGCGTCGCCGAAGGCCCGCGAGCGCATCCTGCGCGTCTTGCGGGGTGGGGTGGCGACGGCGAGCCGCCGCATCAGGTCCTCCAGGGAGGCAAGCTCGTCTGGGGTGAGGGTGGCGAAGTCGCGCGACGCGAGCCGTTCCGTCGCGCTGCCCACGGTGGCGACCGGGATCTCGATCTCCCGGCCGGTGGACGCGGTTCCGGCCGGCGGCGGCCCCGCGGAGGGAGTGCTGCCGGACGTGGCGGTGGTGGTGGAGGCGCCGGTGGCGTTCGGGTCGCCACGGAAGTCGGCGACGTCGTCGAAGTAGCCGCGGAAGACGGCGTCGAAGACCCGGTCGAGGATCTCGAACTGCTCTGGGTGGCAGGTCAGCGTCGCCCGCGCGCAGCGGTGCAGCTCCGCGGTCGTGCCCGGGGCGAGCAGCGTGACCGCCCGCGCGAAGCGCTCGCTGCGGTCCGGCCCGACGGGCAGCCCGGCGTCGTGCAGTGCCGCACCGAAGGCGGCGACGAGCCCGGCTAAGTCACCCCGTGACAAGGTCCGCCAGTCCCGTCCGGCGGGCCAGCTCCTCGTCCTCGCGGTACTTCAGGACCGCGCCGAGGGTCGCCTCCGCGGACTTGTCGTCCAGGGGCAGGCCCAGCAAGCGCAGCGCGTTGGCCCAGCTGATCGCCTCGGCGACGCCCGGCGGCTTGGTCAGGTCCAGCCCGCGCAGCCGCGACACCGCGCCCGCGACCTGCGCCGCGAGGAGCTCGTCGGCGCCCGGCACCCGCCGGCGGATGATCGCGGCGACCCGGTGCGCGTCCGGGTAGCCGATCCAGTGGTACAGGCAGCGGCGCAGCAACGCGTCGTGCAGGTCGCGGGTCCGGTTGCTGGTGAGCACGACGACCGGCGGCACGACGGCGGTCCGGGTGCCGAGCTCGGGGATCGTCACCGACCCCTCCGCGAGCAGCTCGAAGAGGAACGCCTCGAACTCGTCGTCGGCCCGGTCGACCTCGTCGATGAGCAGCACCGCGGGGCGCGGCCCGGGATGCTCGACCGCGGCCAGCAGCGGGCGGCGCAGCAGGTACTCGGGCGCGAAGAGGTCCGCCTCGCGAGGGACCTCGCCGCGGGCCTCGGCCAGGCGGATCCCGAGCAGCTGGCGGGGGTAGTTCCACTCGTACAGGGCCTCGGCGGCGCTGAGCCCCTCGTAGCACTGCAAACGGATCAGCGGGGTGTCCAGCGCCGCCGCGAGGGCGCCCGCGGCGGCGGTCTTGCCGACCCCGGGCTCTCCCTCCAGCAGGATCGGCTGGCCGAGCCGCACCGACAGGAACAGCGCCGTGGCGAGCCCCTGGTCGGCGAGGTAGCCCTGCCCGGACAGCCCGTCGACCAGGTCCTCGATGGACGCCGTCACAGGTACCGGGCCGGGTTGTCGATGAACGCCCGCCGGCAGCCGGAGCCGCAGAAGTAGTACTTCACGCCCTCGTGCTCGTACTGCAGGGCGTCCGGCGAGATCGCCACGTCCATCGCGCACACGACGTCCTTGGCCACCGCGACCTTGGACACCGGCTGGAGCAACGGCAGCTCGATCCGGCCGGGCGGCGGCGCGGTCTGCCGGGGACGGCCGGCGATGACCTCGGCGAGGATGGAGAGCGCGACCTCGGGTGCTGTCCGCGCACCGATGTCCAGACCGGCGGGCGCGTGGATGCGCGACTTCTCCGCGGCCGTCAACGAAAGCTCCCCCAGCACGGCGGAGGCCCGCTTGCGGCTGGCGACCAGGGCGACGTACGGCACACCGGCCTTGACCGCCGCGGTGAGCGCCTCGACCTCGTCGCGGCCGTGCGAAGCGACCACGACCGCCGACGCGTCCAGCGGCAGCGAGGCGACGGAGCCGATGACCGCTTCCCACCCGATCGAGCGGGCCACGTCGACCATCGCGCGGGCGACGGGTGCTTCTCCCTGCACGTACACCAGCGGCGCCGGGATCATCGTCTCCAGGAAGATCTCCAGGGTGCCCCCGGACAGGCACGGGTTGGAGACGGTGAGCAGACCCTCCCGCTCATCGGAAGCGCCGTCCGGGGCGCCGTCGGGCGTGATCCTCAGCAGGGTCGACTCGCCCGTCTCCAGCAGCCGCAGCCCCTGGAGACGGACGGTGGACTCGGCGCAGGTGCCGCCGACGAACCCCTCCATCGTGCCGTCCGGCAGCACGAGGGCGCGGTCGCCCGCCTTGGCGCTGGTCGGCCGCTCGGCACGCACCACCGTCGCGAGGACGAACGGGGTGCGGTCCGCGCGCAGCCGATCGGCACGATGAAGGAGATTCGTCATGAGATCGCCAGGTCCGTTCGGATCGGGCGGCCCTGCGCGGCGCGCCACACGTTGGACGGGGTGAGCGGCATGTCGGCGTGCCGGACCCCGAGCGGCTTCAGCGCGTCGAGGACGGCGTTGACCACGGCCGCGGGCGAGCCGACGGTCGCGGACTCGCCGACGCCCTTGGCGCCGATCGGGTGGTGCGGCGACGGCGTGACCGTCTCGCCGAGCTCCCACGACGGGCACTCCAGCGAGGTCGGCAGCAGGTAGTCCATGAGCGACGCGCCGAGGTGGTTGCCGTCCTCGTCGAACGCCATGAGCTGCATGAGCGCCATGCCGATGCCGTCGGCGAGGCCGCCGTGCACCTGGCCCTCGACGATCATCGGGTTGATCCGCACGCCGCAGTCGTCCACGGCGATGAACCGGCGGACCTTGACCTGGCCGGTGGCCGGGTCGACGTCGACGACGCAGATGTACGCGCCGAACGGGTAGGTCAGGTTCGGCGGGTTGTAGACCGTCGTCGCGTCCAGGTGGCCCTCGACGCCCTCGGGCAGCTCCAGGCTGGAGTGCGCGGCCATGGCGATCTCCTGGATCGTCTTGGCCTGGTCGGGGTCGCCCTTGACGAAGAACTTGCCCTTCTCCCAGTCCAGGTCGTCCGGGGACACCTCGAGCATCGCCGACGCCACGATCCGGGCCCGGTCACGGACCTTGCGGGCCACGATCGCGGTCGCCGCGCCCGACACCGGGGTGGAGCGGGAGCCGTAGGTGCCGAGACCGAACGGGGTCTGGTCGGTGTCGCCGTGCACGACGTCGATGTCGTCGGGGGAGATGCCGAGCTCCTCGGCGACGATCTGCGCGAACGTCGTCTCGTGCCCCTGCCCCTGCGTCTGCACCGACAGCCGCAGCACCGCCTTGCCGGTCGGGTGGACCCGCAGCTCGGCGCCGTCGGCCATGCCCAGGCCGAGGATGTCCATGTGCTTGCGGGGGCCGGCCCCGACGCCCTCGGTGAAGAAGCTGATGCCGATGCCCATGTACTCGCCGCGCTGCAGCTTCTCGGCCTGCTCGACGCGCAGCTTCTCGTACCCGACCATGTCCATGGCCAGGCGCAGCGCCTTCGGGTAGTCGCCGGAGTCGTACTCCCAGCCGGTGGGCGTGGTGTACGGGAACTGCGCCGGCTGGAGCAGGTTCTTCATCCGCAGCTCGGCCGGGTCCATCTTCAGCTCGAACGCGAGCACGTCGATCATGCGCTCGACGAGGTACGCCGCCTCGGTGATCCGGAACGAGCAGGCGTACGCCACGCCGCCGGGTGCCTTGTTGGTGTACACGCCGGTGACGTCGCAGGACGCCGCCTCCAGGTCGTAGGACCCGGTGAAGATGTGGAAGAAGCCGGCCGGGAACTTCGTCGGCTGGGCGGTGCCGTTGAAGGCGCCGTGGTCGGCGAGGACCTTGACCCGCAGGGCGCGGATCTTGCCGTCCTTCGTCGCCGCGATCTCGCCGCGCATGTGGTAGTCGCGGGCGAACGCGGTGGCCGTCAGGTGCTCGTTGCGGTCCTCCATCCACTTCACCGGCTTGCCGGTGACGATGGAGCCGACGATCGCCAGGACGTAGCCGGGGTAGATGCCGACCTTGCCGCCGAAGCCGCCGCCGATGTCGGGGGAGATGACCCGGATCTTGTGCTCCGGCAGGCCCGCGACGAGCGCGTAGACCGTCCGGTGCGCGTGCGGCGCCTGGGTGGTCGAGTAGATCGTCAGCTTGCCGCTGACCTTGTCGAAGTCGGCGACCGCGCCGCACGTCTCCAGCGGCGAGGGGTGCACCCGCGGGTACAGGATGTCCTCGCCGACGACGACCTCCGACGAGGCGAAGACCGCGTCGGTCTTCTCCTTGTCGCCGGCGGACCAGTCGAAGATGTGGTTGTCGGTCTTGCCCTCCTTGTCGTCCCGGATGACCGGGGCGCCTTCGGCGAGGGCCTGCTTCGCGTCGGCGACGACGGGCAGCGGCTCGTACTCGACCTCGATGAGCTCCAGGGCGTCGCGCGCGATGTAGTGGTTGTCGGCTACGACGAACGCGACCTCCTGGTTCTGGAAGCGCACCTTGTCGGTCGCGAGCACGGCCTGGGTGTCGTAGGACAGGGTCGGCATCCAGGCGAGGCTGAGCGTCTCCAGGACCGCACCGGTGATGACGGCCTTGACACCCGGCAGCGCCTCGGCCGCGCTCGTGTCGATCGAGACGATCTTCGCGTGGGCGTACGGGCTGCGCAGGAACGAACCGTGCAGCATGCCGGGCAGGTTCACGTCGTCGACGTAGTTGCCCTTGCCCCGCACGAACCGCGCGTCCTCCTTGCGGTGCATGCGGCCGAAGCCCATGGGCGTCGGATTCTCGGTCACGGTCATGAGTTCGCCTCCGCCTTCTCCGCTGCCTCGTGCTCGGCGGCCCAGCGGACCGAGCGCACGATGTTCTCGTAGCCCGTGCACCGGCAGATCTGGCCGGAGATCGCCTCGCGGATCTCCTGCTCCGACGGGTCGGGGTTCTTGTCGAGCAGGCAGCGGGCGGTGAGCATCATGCCGGGGGTGCAGAAGCCGCACTGCAGGCCGTGGCACTGCACGAAGCCCTGCTGGACCGGGTCCAGGCCGTCGGCGCGCTCGAGGCCCTCGACGGTGCCGACCTGCTTGCCGTCGGCCATCACCGCCAGGACGGTGCAGGATTTGACGGGCACGCCGTCCAGGGTCACGGTGCACACGCCGCAGTTGGACGTATCGCAGCCCCAGTGCGTCCCGGTGAGGCCCAGCTCGTTGCGCAGGAAGTGCACCAGCAGCAGCCGGGGCTCCACGTCGCGGGTGTGGCTCTCGCCGTTCACCGTCACGGTGATCTGCATCGTCACGCCTCCTGACCCCGGGCGCGGGCGGCCGCGGCGCGCAGCGCGCGCACGGTCAGCTCGCCGGCGAGGTGCCGCTTGTAGTCGACCGGTCCGCGCTGGTCGGCGACCGGGTTGCTGTGCTCCGCGGCGATGCGTCCCGCCTCGGCGAAGCTCTCCTCAGTGGCCGGCTTGCCGACGAGGTACGCCTCGGCCTCCGCGGCGCGGAAGTGCTCGGCGCCGACCGCGGCCAGGCCGATGCCGACGGTGCTGACGGCACCGTTGCTGTCGGTCCAGATCGCGGCGCCGGCCGCGGCGACCGCCCAGTCACCGACCCGCCGCTCCACCTTGACGTACGCGGAGCCGCCACCCGGGCGGATCGGCACGCGCACCTCGGTGAGCAGCTCGCCGGCCTCGACGACCGTCTCGTAGGGCCCGACGTGGAACTCGGTCAGCGGCACGGTCCGCGACCCCCGCGGACCGTTGATCACGACCGAGGCGCCGACGGCGGCGAACGCGGCGGAGAGGTCCTCGGCCGGGTCGGCCTGGCACAGGGAGCCGCCGACGGTGCCGCGGTTGCGCACGATCGGGTCGGCGATCACCCGCTCCGCGTCGCGGAAGATGCGGTAGTGCTCCTCGACGAGCGCGGAGTCGAGCAGCTCGGCGTGCCGGGTCAGCGCGCCGATGCGCAGCTGGTCGCCCTCCACGCGGATGTAGGACAGCTCGCTGACGTCGTTGATGTCGATCAGCGCCGTCGGCCGGGCCAGGCGGAGCTTCATCATCGGGATCAGGCTGTGACCGCCGGCGATGACCCGGGCGTCCTCGCCCCACTGGGACAGCAGGTCGAGGGTCTGGCTCACCGTCGTCGCTTTTGCATATTCGAATGCGGCGGGTACTTGCATCGCGCCTCCGCGTGAGGAGTTCGTTCGGGCACCAACGGGAGAATGTTCGTCCTAAAGGCGACATTGAACAACACCCGATGACAAAAATTCTTCATGTGAACCATAGCTACGGTTGGGCCCATGGGTCGTCAGAGGCATGGTTCCGGCATCGTCGAGGCGGTCGACGGCGGCGTCGCTGAGCTGCGCCCCGACGACGGGCGGCCGGGCCGGTGGACGCTGCTCGTCGACGGGTATCCGCAGTCCGCCGTCGACCTGGAGGATCCGGGCCGGCTCGACTTCGAGTACATGCGCCGCCTCGCGTCGATCGTCGACGGGGTCGCACCCGCCGGCGCCCCCTTGTCGGTGCTGCACCTGGGCGGCGGCGCGCTCACGATGGCCCGCTACGTCGCCGCGACCAGGCCCGGCTCGTCGCAGCGGGTCGTCGAGCTCGACGCGGCGCTGATCGACCTCGTGCGCCGGGTGCTGCCGCTGCCGCGCGGCGCCGACATCCGCGTCCGGGCCATGGACGCCCGCGCCGCGGTCGAATCGATGTCCGGCGGTCGCTTCGATCTCATCATCGTCGACGTGTACCGGGGTGCCCGGGTGCCGGCGCACCTCGCTTCGCTGGAGTTCCTGACCGCCGCGGCGAGGCTGCTGCGCCCCGGCGGCGTCTACGCGGCGAACCTCGCCGACGGCTCCGGGCTGCCGTTCGCCCGGGGGCAGGTCGCCACGCTCAGGTCGCTCTACAGCGACGTCTGCCTGCTGGCCGAGCCGTCGGTGCTGCGCGGCCGGCGCTTCGGCAACGTCATCCTGGCCGCGTCGTCGGTGCCGCTGCCGGTCGCCGGGCTGGCCCGGGCCGGCGCCGCCGACGCGTTCCCGGCGCGGCTCGTGCGCGGCGGCGACCTGGACCGGCTGGTCGCCGGGGCGAGAGTGGTGACGGACGCGGTCGCCACCGAGTCTCCCGCGCCGCCGCGCGAACTTTTCTGATATAGCTACTGCCCAGTTCCCGGGAAGATCCTTAGGCATCGTTCAGTAAGCGCTTACAGTCGCGGAATGCTCGAATTCGCCACCGTTGCCGCGTCCCGCCGCTCGACCGCGGAACGCGCCGCCCTGATGAGCGACCCCGGTTTCGGTCGCGTCTTCACCGATCACATGGTCACCGTGCGATATGCCGAAACGAAGGGCTGGTATGACGCGCGGCTCGAGCCGTTCGGCCCGCTCTCGCTCTCGCCGGCGACCGCCGCCCTGCACTACGGGCAGGAGATCTTCGAGGGCCTGAAGGCCTACGCGCAGCCCGACGGCGGCGTCGCCCTCTTCCGCCCCGACGCCAACGCCCGCCGCCTCAACGTCACCGCCGGGCGGCTGGCCATGCCGCAGCTGCCCGAGGAGCTGTTCCTGCGGTCCATCGAGGTGCTGGTCGACGCGGACCGGGAATGGGTGCCCACCCGCGAGGGGCAGAGCCTGTACCTGCGCCCGTTCATGATCGCGACCGACCCGTTCCTGGGCGTGCGGCCGTCCCTGGAGTACCTGTTCGCCGTCATCGCCTCGCCGGCCGGTTCCTACTTCGCGGGCGGCGCCAAGCCCGTCACGATGTGGGTCACCCAGGAGTATTCGCGGGCCGCGCCCGGCGGCACCGGCGCGGTGAAGACCGCGGCCAACTACGCCGCCAGCCTCCTCGCCCAGGCGCAGGCCCAGGAGGCCGGCTGCGACCAGGTGGTCTTCCTCGACGCGGTCGAGCGCCGGTACATCGAGGAGGCCGGCAGCAACAACCTCTTCTTCGTCTACGACGGCGAGCTGGTGACCCCGCCGCTCAACGGCTCGATCCTGCCGGGCGTCACCCGCGACTCGGTGCTGCGGCTCGCCGCCCACCTGGGCCTCACGGTCACCGAGCGGCCCTACAGCCTCGACGAGTGGCGCGAGGACGCCCGCTCGGGCCGGCTGAAGGAGACCTTCGCCAGCGGCACCGGCGTCGTCATCAGCTCGATCGGCACCGCCCGCACGGCGGACGGCGAGTTCAGCATCGCCGGAGCCGTCGAGGGCCCCTTCACCGCGAAGATCCGCGACACGCTCGTCGGCATCCAGCGCGGCACGGTCGAGGACCCCTTCGGCTGGCGGCGCACCCTCTAATACATCGAGAGATGCACGTGGTTGGTGTGGTCGCTGGACGGGTCGCCGTTGCCGCCGCTGTATGAGTGCCAGCCGGCGGCCGGCGTCCACACCTGGCGGAACCAGATGACGTAGAGCACGCCGAGCGCGCTCGCGTTGCGCACGAAGAACGCGGCGAGGTTGCCGCCGTAGGTCTTGTCCCCGCCGGTCGCGACCCCGCCGAAGCCGCCCGCCTGGGCGGCGAAGTCGCACGCACGGCCCTTCGGATGCTCATACGGTCCGGAGGGCCGGAAGCACGAGTAGTAGCGCGTGAAGCCGGCCTTCTGGGCCTCCTTCGCCGCGTGGATGGTGCGGGGCGTGACGCAGCCGGTCGTGGTCGGGTCGTCGATGATGCAGTTCTCTTTCGGCCACGAGCCGTTGGCGTTGCGCGGCGCCGGCGTCGCCAGGGGCGAGTTGACGTTGACGTAGCCGTTGGCCCGGCCGCCCATCTTCACCAGGGCCGCCTCGGCGTCTTTCTTCTTCTTCGCCATGACGTCGGTCTGCGCCTGCTGCTGGGCGACCTCCGCGTCGACGGCCTTCTTCGCCTCGCCGAGCTCCCGCTGCAGTTTGGTGAGCTCGGCGATCTGCCGGTCGTTGTAGCGGGCGATGGTGTTGACCATCATCGTGCGCTCCATGAACGACTCGGCGTTGTCGCTCTGGATCAGCGCCGCGGCGGTGCGGACCCCGCCGGTGCGGTAGGCGGCGCCGGCGATGACGTTGACCTCGGCGAGGATCACGTCCAGCTGGCGCTGCATCGCCTCGACCTTCGTGTTGAGCTCGGCCTGGCGCTGCTTGGAGACCTCCAGGATGCCCTGGGCGTCGAGGAAGTCACCGTTGGCCTTGTCCAGGAGCTCACCGAGGGTCATGTTGGCGGTGCCCTCGTCCGGTGCGGCGGTCGGATCGCCGGGCGCCGCGCCGGCCGGCACCGCCCACGCACCGATCATGACGAGCGCAGCGAGCAGCGATGCGATGATGCGCTTGCGCAACGGGATCCCTTCCGCGGGGCAGGTCAGCCGTCAGATTACCGACTGCCTCCGCGAAGCACAGGACCCAGAACGCGTACGTTCAGCTACCGACCGTAGCCATGCGGCGGGTCGTGAACAGCGCCACCCAGCCGAACGTCAGGCCGAGACCCACCGTCACCAGCGTGGTCATACTCCCGGTCGGGAGCAGCCCCGACACCCGCGTGGCGGCGAAGCCGAGACTCACGTAGAGCCCGCCCCACAGGGCCGAGCCGAGCGCCGCGGAGCGCAGGAACCGCAGGTACGGCATCCGCAGCCCGCCGGCCGCGAGCGGCACGAGCGTGTTCAGGAACGGCAGGAACGGCGCCGTGACCAGGATCCGGGTGCCGCCGGTGCGGACCACGTGGTCGGCCTTCGCCCAGCGCGCCTCGCCGATCCAGCGGCCGAACCGGCCCTCGCGCAGCCGCTGCCCGAACGTCCAGCCGACGACGAAACTCAGTGACCAACCGGCGAGGCAGCCTGCGATGATCCAGCCGAGGCTGCTCAGCGGGTCGGCCGCGCCGGCCGTGGTGAGGATGGCGACATCGGCCGGGATGAGGATGCCGAGCAGCGGGATGGAGTCGAGCAGCATGACGAGCCCGAGCGCCAGCCCCAGCAGTGCGGCGGGCAGGCTGTACATCGGTTCGAGCCACTCGGTCATGTGGATGACGCTATGGCCGAGCGCATAAGAGACACATCAGGGAGCGACCCCGAGTCGACCCCGAGTGGATTCCGGGTGCTGCTAGGGGCACGCGGCGTCTCGTACGCCGGCGACGCGCTGAGCATGGTCGCGCTGATGCTGCACGTGGCCGGCTCGACCGGGCAGGCCCTCGCGGTCGCCGCCCTGCTGCTCGCCGGCGACTTCGTGCCGTCGCTGGTCGCGCCCTTCGCCGGGGCGCTCGCCGACCGCTTCGACCGGCGCCGCCTGATGATCGGCTGCGAGCTGCTCCAGGCGCTGACGGTCGCCCTCATCGCGCTGCTGCTGCCGTCACTGTGGCTGCTGCTGGCGTTCGTCGCCGTGCGGGCCGTCGCCGGGCAGGTCTTCCAGCCGGCGTCGCGGGCCGCCGTGCCGTCCCTGGTCCCCGGGCCGCGCCTGGCCGCCGCCAACGCCCGCCTCGGGCTGGTCACCAACATCGCCGAGCTGGGCGGCCCGCTGCTGGCCGCGGCGCTGCTGCCGTGGCTCGGCACCCGCGGCGTCCTGGCGGTCGACGCGGCGTCGTTCCTGGTCTCCGCCGCGCTGCTGACCCGGCTGCCGCAGCTCGCCCGGGTCGCCACAGAGGGCTCGCTCTGGCAGGGCGCCGGGACCGGCCTGCGGTATCTGGCCCGGCACCGGAGCGTGCGGGTGATCGCGCTCGGCTTCTGCGGGGTCGTCCTGTGCACCGGCGTCGACGACGTCGCCCTGGTCGTCCTCGCCACGGAGCACCTGCACACGGGCGACTCGGTGGCCGCCCTCCTGCTCGGCGCCGTCGGTCTCGGTCTCACCGCCGGCTACGCGCTGCTGGCTGGGCTGCTGGCAAGGCTCGGCGACCGGGCGCGGATGGCGGTGCTGTTCGTCGCTGGCCTCGCCGTCAGCGCCGCCGGCAACCTGCTCACCGGGGCGCTCGCCCAGGTCGCGTGGGCGGCCGGGGTGGTCTTCGCGATGCAGGCCGGGCGCGGCCTGGGCATCGCCGCGATCGACGTGGGCAGCAACACGCTGCTGCAGCGGCTCGTCCCGGACGAGCTGCTCGGGCGGGTGTTCGCCAACCTGTACGGCGCCGTCGGCGCGGCCGCCGCGCTGTCCTACCTGGGTGGCGGCCTGCTGCTGGACGCCACCGACGCGCCCACCACGCTGATCGTGGCCGGCGCCGGCGGGGTGCTCGCCGCTCTTCTGTGTGGCGCCGCACTCGCCCGGCGCGTCGATTGAGGACATCGACGGGGTTTTTGCTAGCGTCCCCGCTAGCAAACGGCTAGCAGGAGTGTGGGTTGGAAGCGACAGACAACGCGGTGACGATGCCGCCACAGCGCGCCAGGTTCGAGCGCGTGCAGCTCAACACCCGGGTCAGGGTCGAGATCGAGCAGACCCTGCAGCGCTTCGTCGAAGACCACAACACCACGGTGCAGAGCTCCGTGGACCTCGCGCTGGCCGAGTTCCTCGCGGCACGGGGCTACCCGCTGCCCGCAACGGATGACAGGAGAAGCCGGTGAGCACCCGGCCGGGAATCGTTGAACTCGACGCGGACCTGCAGAAGACCGTCCGCCGCACCTCATACATGCGCCAGCTGTTCTACTTCGTCGTGCTGCTGGTCGCCCTCGCCGGGCAGGTCTCCGGCGCGGTCGAGGCGCTCGGCATCCCGCTGCTGTGGGCTGTCCCCGCCGTCGGCGCGCTGGAGCTGGGCGGCATCGTGGTCCTCGCCAACGCCGACGTCCGGCGGCGGCTCGGCGAGCGCGCGACGGCCTCGCGGGTACTGTCCGCGGCCATTGCCGGCTTCGCGGTCGCGTTCAACTGGATGGCGCACGAGAACAAGCTGCTCGCCGGCTTCTTCGCCGGCATGTCGGCGCTGGGCTACCTGGTGTGGCTGATGCACACCGAGAACCAGCGCCGCGACCGGCTGCGGGCCACCGGCGACCTGCCGCCGACCACCCCGGCGTATGAGGTGGTCGGCCACTGGATCCGCCACCCGTGGCTGACCCTGCGCGCGAAGAACCTGGCCAAGGCCGACGACCGGCTCGGCCTCTACACCTCCATCGCCGCGGCCCGCGCCGAGAAGCGCAAGGAGGTGCGCACGAAGGCGATCGCCAAGGTGCTGCACCGCAAGATCCGCGCCGCGGTCGACCCGACGACGGCCGACATCGCCGTCGCCGTCTACGACCTCGACGAGATCGCCGTGCGGCTCGCCGACGGCGCCGACTACGACGGCCTCACCGCGCTCATCGCCGCCGACCTGTCCCCGGCCCGCCTGGCGTCCGACGCCCGGGTCATCTCGGTCGTCGACGAGCCCGCGCCCCGCCCGGTGATCGCGGAGCCGGCCCTGCCGTCGCCGGAGGAGCAGCTGACCCTGCCCGAGGTGCCGCAGGTGGCGGAGGTGCAGGAGGTGCCCGAGACGGTGCCGGAGCCGCCGGCCCGGACCGTCTCACCGCTCGGCGAGCTGCGGGGCGAGATCGGCGAGCTCCTGCCCACTCCCGCGCCGCGCCGGGCCCGTGGCCAGTCGAAGGTCGTCACGGCGGAGCAGGTGGCGCCGGACCTGGGCGACGAGCCCACGCTCACGCCGAGCCGGGCCATCCGTGAGGGCTCCCTGCGCAGCCAGGTCCACGCCGCGCTCCACGAGCACGTCCCGGACAACGACCCCCGCGACACCATGACCCTGACGTCCTTCGTCGGTGACCTGCTCGACCTCAACGACGTCGAGCGCCTGACCGCTTCCAATTACGTCCGGACCTGGAAACGCGAGGTCGACGCCGGCCGCCGGTCCTCGGTCAACGGCCGTCACCTGCAGGACGTGATTCCAGCCAAGCGGTGACGCGCTGTTTCCAGCTCCCCGGCCCCGGCGGCCGCGGTTCCGTGGGGGGTTCCCACCCCACACCTCCCATGCGCCACTCCGTGACGCACTCAAGCTCAACACACCCCCTCGCCTGTCGATCAGAACGGTGACAGGCGGGGGGCCGGTATGGCGCGGATTCTGGTCGTGGACGACGAGCAGGACGTCCTTGAGCTGATCGTCAGGCGGTTGCGCGGCGACGGGCACGAGGTCCTCTCCGCCGGCAGCGGCACCGAGGCGCTCGACGCGGTCGCCCTGCACGGGCTGCCCGAGGCCGCGATCCTCGACGTGGACCTGCCCGGCATGGACGGCATCGAGCTGCTGCACCTGCTGCGCGAGCAGCGCGCCGACCTGCCCGCCATGTTCCTCACCGTGCTGTGGGACGGCGAGGTCGTCGCACGCGTGCGCGACACCGGGGCCCTGTACATCCGCAAACCCTTCACCATCGAGAGCCTCAGAACGGCGCTCGACATGGTGCTGGTGCCCGGATGATGGCCTCGCTCGGGCGGACCGTCGCCTGGTCCGCGCTCTGCCTCCTCGCCACCTTCGCGGGGCGGATGACCATCATCGACGGGACCAGCCTCAGCCTGGTGTGGCCGGCCGCGGGCGTCACCGTCATGTGGTTCTCGATGCAGCGGCGGGCCCGGCTGCGCTGGCTTGACCCGCTGATGCTCGGGATCATCACCGTCACCGTGAACCTGGTGACCGACGCGCCGCTCACGCTCGCCCTGTGGTTCTTCGTGGCCAACCTGGTGCAGGTGGGCGTGTTCCTGCGGGTGCACGCCCGGCTCAGCCCCGGGCTGTGGGGCGCCGGCGGTGCGGCGCCGCTGTCGCGCTCCGCCGACCTGTGGCGGCTGCTGGTCGCCACCGCACTGGGCACCGCCGCCGGCGCCGCGATCGGGCCGACCGCGATCTGGCTGGTCACCGGCCGTTTCTCCTGGCTGGACGCGGCCGTCTGGTTCACCCGCAACGGCGTCAGCATCCTGCTGATCGTGGCCGTCGGGCTGCGGGTCGGGCACCACTGGCGCAGCGGCATCCACCTGCGCCGGGTCGCGCCGCTGCGCCTCGCCGAATATGCCGCGCTCATCGTGTGCTCGATCAGCGCGTACGTCGTCGGCTTCGCCCTGAACCACGGCCTGCCGCTGGCGTTTCCGCTGCTCGCCGTCACGGTGTGGGCGGGGCTGCGGCTGCACACCACCTTCGTCGTCCTGCACGACCTGGGTCTCGGCACGCTCGCCGTGCTGTTCACGCTCAACGGTGACGGCCCGTTCGCCTCGATCGCGTCGCACCAGACGCGGGCACTGATCGCGCAGGCGTTCGTCGGCATGGTCGCCATCGTCGGGCTGTCCATCGCCCTCGGCCGCGACGAGCGCAACGAGCTGCTGCACCGGCTCACCGACACCGGCCGGGCCGCGGCCGCGCAGGCCCAGCTGCTGACCACCATCGTCGACTCGATGCGGGAAGGCCTCGCCGTGGTCCGGGCGGACGGCAGCTGGGCGATGCGCAACCCCGCCGCCCTGGCCCTGCTCGGCGGGGTGACCAGCGGCACCGGCGCGGTCGCGGATCCGGACCACTACGGCCTCTTCCGCCCCGACGGCACCCCGCTGCCGCAGGAGGAGATGGCGCACACCCGGGCCCTCGCCGGCGAGGACGTGCCCAGCATGGAGCTGCTGGTGCGCAACTGCGGCGTCCCCGACGGCAGGATCCTGAGCGTCAGCGCGCGCCGGCTGGAGGGCGACGACGGCGTCGTGGTCGTCTTCCACGACGTCACGGCCGAACGGCGGCAGCGCGACGAGCTCACGTCCTTCGCCGGCGTGGTCGCCCACGACCTGCTCAACCCGCTGACCACGATCGACGGCTGGGCGGAGAACCTCGACGAGGGGCTGCGTGCCATGCCCGACACGGCCGCGCAGCGCGACGCCGTCGACAGCCTCAGCCGGATCGTGCGGGCCTCCGGCCGCATGCGGCACCTGATCAACGACCTTCTCGCGTACACCACCAGCCGCAACGCCATGATCGCGCCGGTCGACGTGCGGCTGCGGGACCTCATCAGGGACGTGACCACGGCCCGCGCCGACCTGGCGGCGACGGGCGCCACCCCGGCGCCGGTGTTCACCCTCGGCCGCCTGCACGACGTGCACGCCGACCCGGTGCTGCTCCGCCAGCTCGTCGACAACCTGATCAACAACGCGGTGAAGTACACCGCCGCGGGTGTCGTGCCGAGCATCGCGATCAGCTCGGAGCGGATCGTGGGCGACCTGGTCCGGGTCGACATCACCGACAACGGCATCGGGATCCCGGCCGGGCAGCACGAGGCGATCTTCAACAACTTCCACCGGGCGCACCGCTCCGCCGGGTACGCCGGCACCGGCCTCGGCCTGGCGATCTGCAAACGGATCGTGGAGCGGCACGGCGGCGCGATCGTGGCGGTGGACAACCCCGCCGGGGGCACCAGGTTCGCCTTCACGCTGCCGAAGGCGATGCGCAGTGTCGTAGACCACCCTGTTAAAGCGAACGTTCGTTCTTGACGCGACCGCGCCCGGGCCGCATGCTCGTGGTAAGCGAATGAACGTTCTTTTTTTAAGGGAGACCTCCGATGGCACCCACCGCAACCCGGTCGGCCTGGCCCCGCGTCGGCGCGATCGTGCTCCTGCTCACCGCGCTGCTCAGCCTGATCATGATCGCGTTCGCCTGGCCCGCGACCCGGTCCAGCGTCCACGACATCCCGATCGCCGTCGCCGGCCCGCCCGCCGCCACCGCGCAGGTCGCCCAGCAGCTGCAGGCCAAGCGCCCCGGCACCTTCGACGTGACCGTCGTGGACGGCACCGCGGCCGCCGAGCGGCTCATCCTCGACCGCGACGTCTACGGCGCCATCGACGTTTCCAGCGGCCGGCCGCAACTGATCATCGCCACGGCCGCCGGCCCCGCCGTCGCCCAGGCCCTCCAGCAGGTTGCCCAGGCGCTGGGCGGCGCCGAGCCGGCCGTGCCGGTCCGCGACCTGGTGCCGCTGCCCGCCGACGACCAGCGCGGCGCCGGCCTGGCCGCGGGCGCGCTGCCGCTCGTGCTCGGCGGGATCGCCGCCGCGGGCATCCTCACCACGCTCGTGATCGGCGTCGCGCGCCGCATCGCCGGGGCGCTGGCCTTCTCCGTCACCGGCGCGCTCGCCCTCACCGCGATCCTGCAGTTCTGGCTCGGCTCGATCGAGGGCTCCTACTGGCTCAACAGCGGCGCGGTCGCGCTCGGCATCGCCGCGACCGCCCTGACCATCCTCGGCCTGGAGTCGCTGCTCGGCGCCGCCGGCCTAGGCCTCGGCGCGGCGACCATGATGCTGCTGGGAAACCCGCTGTCGGGGTTGAACAGTGCCCCGGAGATGCTCCCGTCCGGCTGGGGCACGCTCGGCCAGTACCTCCCGCCGGGGGCGGCCGGCTCGCTGCTGCGCAGCACGGCCTTCTTCGACGGACACGCCGCCGCGCCGCACGTCTGGGTGCTGGCCGGCTGGGCGGCCCTCGGCCTGGCCCTCGCCGCCCTGGCGGCGGTGCGCACCGCTCGCCGCCCCGCCGCGGCGGAGCCGGCAGCTGAGCTGGTCACCGTCTGACACCTGCTCATCCGCCACCTCGCGATCAGCGCTTCCCGTCGGCCCTCCCAGCCGGCGGGAAGCTCGCTCCGCGCCTCCTCCAGTGGCCGCTCGCGGCGCTTTTTCCGGCGCGGGTGTCGTTCTGCGGGTGCTCTTCCTGTTAGCCGCAAGGTCGGTCGGCGCTTCGCCTGGCACCGTTCAAGGTATGACGATCCGCTGCGTCATCGTCGACGACTCGGAGCGCTTCCGGGCAGGTGCCAGGCGTTTGCTGACCGCGCAGGGCATCTCGGTCGTCGCGGACGCGGCTGACAGCCAGGAGGCGCTACGGGTCATCCATGCGTCCAACCCGGACGTCGTCCTGGTGGACGTCGGCCTCGGTGAGGAGAGCGGTTTCGATCTCGCGGCGCGGATCGAGACCGCTCCCGTCATCATGGTGTCGGCGTTCGCCGCCGAGGAGGTCGCGGACCTGATCGCCGACAGCAGGGCGATCGGCTTCCTGCCGAAGGAGCACCTGTCGGCGTCCGCGATCACGTGCCTGATGACGCGGATTCGAGGAACGTGAGGACGGCCAGGACCCGCCGGTGCGTCTCGTCGGTCTCGGGCAGGTCGAGCTTCGTCAGGATCGACCTGACGTGCTTCTCGACCGTGCCTTCGGTGACCCACAGTTGCTTGGCCACACCCGCGTTGGACCTGCCCTCCGCCATCAGGGCGAGGACCTCCCGCTCGCGCGGGCTCAGCACGTCGAGCGGATCCCGCCGCCGGTGCGCCGCGACGAGCTCCTGCACCACCGCCGGGTCGACCACCGTCCCGCCGTCCTGCACCCGCTGCAGCGTCTCCAGGAACTCCTCGACGTCGGTGATCCGGGTCTTGAGCAGATAGCCGATCCGCTCGCCGCTGGCCAGCAGCTCGATCGCGTGCTCCACCTCGACGAACGCCGACAGCACGAGGATCGCCACCGACGGGAACCTGGCCCTGATCTCCCTCGCCGCGGCCAGGCCCTCGTTGGTGTGGGTCGGCGGCATGCGGATGTCGACGACCGCCAGGTCGGGCTTGACCTCCTCGACCAGCCGCAACAGGTGTGTCCCGTCGTCGGCGATGCCGGCCACGGAATACCCGTGACGGTCCAGCAGGCTGGCGAGGCCCTCCCGCAGCAGTACGTCATCATCGGCGATCACCACAGATGTCATCAAATCCAACATATCCCCGCTTCAGGGGGTAGGACACCCTCATGCATGGGGGGTTGACGCTCCGGCTCGGGGTGACCTGTGCGCTCTTCACGCTTCTGATCAGCACGGCGTTCGCGGCGATCCTGCTGTCGGTCTACCAGCTGCGGTCCGCCGTGCTCACGGTCACCAGGGCCGAGCGCGCGGTGTCGGCGGCGACCACCCTCGAACGGCTCCTGCTGGACGTGGAGGCGGGCCGGCGCGGCTTCGCGCTCACCCGCGACCCGGCGCTGCTGGTGCCCTGGAAAGCGGCGCAGGAGCAGGTCCCCGAACAGCAGGAGGAGCTGGCCTCGGCGGTGGCCGGCGACCGGGCGCAGGCGGAACGGGTCGCCGCGCTCAACGTCGAGGTCACGGCCTACCTCGACGACTACGCCGACCCGTCCATCGCCATGGAGGAGGGCGCCGTGCCGAAGAACATCAACGCCGCCTCGATCCTCGACGGGCAGCGGAAGATCTCCGGGCTGCGCGCGCAGTTCGACGACTTCGCCAACGAGCAGCGGCACATCGTGGATCGCGGCCGGCACGAGGCGATGCTCGCCGGCCAGCGTGCCCTCGTCGCCGGGATCGCCGGCTTCGTCACGTCGCTGCTGGCCGTCGCCATTTTGACCCGCTCCCTCGCCGTGATGGTGGTCCGGCCGCTGCATCGGCTGGTGTCCGCCGCCGCCGAGGTCGCCCGCGGCGATCTGAGCGTCCGCGTCGTCCCTGACGCGCCGGTGGAGATCGGCAGCATGCAGCGCACGTTCAACTCGATGGTCGGCGCCCTGCAACGCAGCCGCGCCACGCTCAGCGCGGTCGCCGCCGAGCAGGCGGCGCTGCGCCGGGTGGCGACCGTCGCCGCCAAGGGCAAGCCGGCCGAGTCGGTGTTCGGCGCCGTCACGGAGGAGGCCGGCAAGCTCTTCGGCGCCGACGCCACCGCCCTGCTGCGCTTCGAGCCCGACGGCGGCGCCACCGTCGTGGCCAGCTGGTGCGAGGACGCCGCGCACCGCATCGCGCTGGGCCGGGTCAAGCTGCAGCACGAAGGGGTCAGCAGCCGGGTCCTGCGCTCCGGCAAGCCGGTCCGGCTGGAGGGCCCGCAGAGCGCGGGCTTCCTGGCCCGGGAGTTCGGCGACGTCTCGATCCGCTCCGCGATCGGCGCGCCCATCCTCGTCGCCGGCCGCACCTGGGGGGTGCTGAAGGCCCTGTCGACCTGCGCCCGGCCGCTGCTGCAGCACGACGCCGCCCGGGCCGCCGAGTTCACCGACCTGGTCGCCAGCGCGATCGCCAACTCGCAGGCCCGCGCCGACCTGACCGCGTCACGGGCCAGGGTCGTCGCCGCGACCGACGAGAGCCGCCGCCGGATCGAACGCGACCTGCACGACGGCACCCAGCAGCGGCTGATCGCGCTGCTGCTGCAGCTGCGGGAGACCGAGACCCAGGTCGAGGGCGGGCTGCGGCCGCGGCTGCGGGGGATCGGCACCGACCTCTCCGAGGCCATCGAAGAGCTGCGCGAGCTCGCCCGCGGCATCCACCCCTCGATCCTGTCCGAGGGCGGCCTGGTGCCCGCCATCAAGTCGCTCGGCCGCAGGTCGCCGGTACCGGTGGAGGTCCGCCTCAACCTGCCCGCCCGCCTCGACACGAAGATCGAGATCGGGGCCTACTACGTCGTCGCCGAGGCGCTCACGAACGCGATCCGGCACGCCAACGCGACGCTGATCTGCGTCCGCGCCTCGATCGTCGACGGGTTTCTCGATCTCTCCATCGAGGACGACGGTGTCGGCGGCGCCGATCCGCACACCGGCACCGGACTGATCGGCCTCGGCGACCGGGTCGCCGCCCTCGGCGGCACGATGCACATCGCCAGCCGGCACGGCCGGGGCACCACGCTGGAGGTCAAGATTCCGCTGGTGAACGCACTCGATGAGGGTGATGCCGGTTGAGAACCCGGTGGCAGCCAGCCGGTATGTCCGGGTCGGGAAACCCGCAGGGCCAGACGGATGCTGGCCCAGATGCTCCGCCCCCTCACCCGAGCGACGGTGGACAGGACACCCCCGGACCTCTGTGAGAGGTGAGCCACCATGACGACCTGCCTGGTCGACCCGGTCCTGTGCATGGCCCTGTTCGTCTCCGACACCCCCAACCACGCCGATCTGGACGACGCCACGGTCCGCGTCACCGTCGACAAGACCCTTGACCAGCTCGGCCCGGACGAGTGCTACGCCCGCGCCGCCGAGGTCTTCGGCGACCGCCCCGAGGTGGCGCTGGACCGCATCCAGTGGGCGCGCACACTGTGCTCCCGCGCCCTGGCCTCCGTCTAGCCTGCCAGTACCAGCACCAGTACCAGCACCTGCTCCGAGCCGGTGGCCGGTCGAGGCGAACTGTCGCCACCCCCGACGCCGCCGTGTTCGTGATCGCCGCCACCGGATGCGACCGGGGGTCTCAGTTCCCGGCTGGCGGCTGACCCTGCTGCCCGCCCTGGGCCGGCGCCTGGCCGGTGATCGTGGTCGCGGTCGCGGTGTCGCCGCTGAGCGTGCCGACGACGGTCACCGTGTCGCCGACCTGCACGTCGGCGATCGCGCCGCCGCTCACCGTCGTCGAGGACGTGACCGCGAACGTGGTGGCGTGGCCGTCGGCGCTCTTCGCGGTGATCGACGAGGCGCTGACCGCCGTCACGGTCCCCGTCTGCAGGCGCCGCGTGACGTAGCCGCCGTTGTTGTCGGAGGCCACGAAGTCGCCGTACATCAGCCCGGAGAGGCCGGAAGCGCCGCGGCCCATGCGCCCGCCGGCACCGCCCATGTCCCCGGGAGCCCCCTGACCGCCGCCACCCTGACCGCCCTGGGCGCCCTGCGCACCCTGGACGCCGGTCTGCTGGCTGGTGGACGCGCCGCCGTCACTGGACGCGCGGATGACGGCGAACCCGCCGCCACCGATCACCAGCGCCGCGACCACCCCCACGACGGCGGTCCTGAAGCGTGACGACTTGGCCTGCGGCGCCGGCGTGGTGGTCGGGGCGAGCGGCTCGGGGGAGGCGTGGCTCGGCTCGGTCAGGTGCGGCACGGGGGTGCCGTTGACCGGGGCGGCCTCAGGGGCGGCCCAGCCAGGGGTGGTCTGATCGGTGCTGCTCATGCTGTCGCTCCCGAGGTCGGTCGGCCCGGTGGGCCGTTGGGAGCAACTCTCGCGGCCGTCCCTGCGAGCAACGTCCGCCGAACTTGGCAGCGAGCTGTGAAAAGCGGACAGGCCACCCGTGGCGGCGGGTGGCCTGTCCAAGAAAGCCGGCAGGGTCAGAAGTTGCCCGCCGAGTTGCACTTGTACCCCTGGTCGAGGCAGTCCCGGACGCGCCGGGCCAGCTCCTCGGGCTCCCACGCGTTGAAGAAGTCCGCGTGCATCGAGTAGCCGTTGCCGGAGGAGAGCGTGATCCCGGTCGTGTTGGTGTTCAGCGGGTACGCGATGACGAACGACACCGACGGGATCGGCACCGGGTGCGACTTCGGGCAGGCGCCGGTGTAGTCGCCGTTGGCCATGTGGTCCTTGTGGTTCGGGCTGTCCAGGTGCACGCCGTCCCAGCAGTCGGGGAACGTGATCTGCCGGACCAGCTCGGCCGTCGGGGCGCAGACCGGGTACTCGCCGTCCGGGGTGCGGCCGGTCGAGCCGCCGATGCCCGCGCACCAGAAGTGGTTGCCCTGCTTGTCGGGCGTGTCCGTCTGGGTCTTCGCGTCGCCGGCGATCATCCGCAGACCGAGCGGGAACGGCTGGGTCTTGCTCGGGTCCTTCAGCCGCGACCCGTAGTAGATGGTGACGGCGCCCTTCGGGTCGACGACCTTGCCGTTCTGGTACAGGGTGGGAATCCAGTAGGCGGAGTGGTCACCGGTCGGGTTGCAGGTCGTGTTGCCCGCCAGGAGGCTCTCGGTGGTCGAGGCGGCGTCGGTGGTCTTGTTGCCGAAGAACGTGTGGTTGTGCGCGGCGCCGGTCAGGCCGGGGAAGACGATCGGGTCGTCGTTGTTGTGGTGGCTCACCGTGCACTGCGCGTTGAACTCGGGGACCTTCACCGGGTTGTTGGTGACCGGCTTCGGCTTGCGGGCGAAGAACGCGGCGGTGTCCGCGGCCTGCTTCGCCGCGTCGACGGTCGGCCAGCCGGTCTGCGGCGGCGGAGGCGCGCTCGTCGGAGCCTTGGTCCCGGTGGCGGAGGCGGTGGGCGAGCCGGGGACGGTGGCCGTCGGCGTCCGCTTGAACTGCAGCCAGTTGACGTTGATGAAGTCGCCGCCCTGGTCGCTCTTGAGCACGAGGAAGACGGTCTGCCTGCCGGTCAGCGCCGTCGGGCTGACGACGGTCTTCGTGGTCCACGTCTGCCAGCCGCCGGTGTAGTTCACCGGGTAGCTGGCCAGGAGCTCACCTGTCTGCGTGCCGGCCCGCAGCTCGACCGTGCCACCCGCGCGGCTGGCCGCGGCGACGCGGACGCCGGCGGTCAGGGAGCCGGGGCCGCCGAGGTCGACGTTGTCGTAGCGCATCCAGTCGCCGTTGGCGAGCCATCCGACGTTCTTGCCGCCGCCGGTGTCGCCGGTGTTCTCGGTCCTGGCGCCGTTCTGCGCGCTCCAGGCCTCGGCCTGGATCAGGCCGTCCGTGTCGGTCTGCTCGGCGCCCGCGGTGGTGGTGACGATGACGGTCGTGGCGACCGCGCCGACGACCGGCACGGCGAGAAGTGCGAGAAGGGTGCGTCGTCTGGTCTGCCGCTGGGTCGGCATGAGCCCTCCGGTCCAAGGTCGGTTGGGACAAGCAACGCGACCGTAGACACCCGGAGAGCGCTCTCTCAAGCTGTCTCGAGAGATCTAAGTCGAACGTAAACGTGGCCTAAAGCTCGGTCACCACCCGCAATGAGCGCGTCACCGTCTCGGCCATCGCGGTCCGCGCGGCCTTCAGATACTTGCGCGGGTCGACGACGGCGGCGTCCTGCAACGAGGAGCGGACCGCGCCGGTGAACGCGACGTTCAGCGCCGTCCCGATATTGATCTTCACCAGGCCGCCGCGGACCGCCGCCCGCAGCTCGTCGTCCGGCACGCCGGACGACCCGTGCAGCACCAGCGGCACCGGCACCGCGCCCTTCAGCGCTGCGATCAGCGCGTGGTCGAGGGCCGCCGTCCGGGTCGTCATCGCGTGGCTCGACCCGACCGCGACCGCGAGAGCGTCGACGCCGGTCGCCGCGACATAGGCCGCCGCTTCCGCCGGATCCGTCCGTACGCCGGGAGCGTGCGCGCCGTCCTTGCCGCCGACCTCGCCGAGCTCGCTCTCCACCCAGATCCCGGCGGCGTGCCCGCGCAGGACCGCGGCCCGCGTCGCCGACACGTTCGCGTCGAACGGCAGCTTCGACGCGTCGTACATCGCCGAACCGAACCCGTGCGAAGCGGCCTGGTCGAACAGCTCGTCGCTCTCCACATGGTCCAGGTGCAGCCCGACCGGCACCGTCGACAGCTCGGCCACGCGCCGCGCCGCCGCCGCGATCGGCCCGAGCCGCCCGCCGTGGAACTTCACCGCGTTCTCGCTGATCTGCAGCACCACCGGGCACCCCGCCGCCTCCGCCCCGGCGACGATGGCCTCGGCGTGCTCGACGGTGATGACGTTGAACGCGCCGACGCCGGTGTTCGCGCCGCGCGCGGCCTCGACGATCTCACCCGTGGGGCTGAACATGGACCCGTTCCTTCGTCGCTCGGTAGTGGTTGATGTCGATCTCGCCGGCGACCGGGGCGGCGACCGCCGCGCCGGCCAGGGCGACCGCGTCCGCGAGCAGCTCCGGCCACGGCGTGCCGTCGCGCAGGCCGCGGGCGAGGGCCGCCGCGCACGCGTCGCCGGCGCCGGTCGGGTTGCCGGTCACGACCTCCGGCGGGGCCGCCCGCCACGACCCGCCCGCGGTCCGCGCGATCAGCCCGCGCGGGCCGTGCGACTCGACGACGGCCGCCGGGCCGCCGCGCAGGAAGCGCAGCTCGTCCGCGTTGGGCTTCACGATGTCCGGGCCGGCCTCGGCACCCAGCCCGAGCGCCTCGCCGCTGGTGTCCAGGACGCTGCGGCAGCCGTACCGCGCGGCGAGCGCGACGAGCACGGCGTACGCGTCCGCCGGCAGACCCTGCGGCAGCGACCCGGACAGCACGACCACCGCCGCGTCCTTGACGAGCGCCGCGAAGTGCCGCTGGAACGCGGCCCACTCCTCGCCGGTGACGACTGGTCCCGGCTCCCACAGCCCGGTCGCGTCGTGCCGGTCGACGACGGTCACGGTCCGCCGCGTCTCGCCGCCGATGGCGACGAAGCTGTGCGGGACCGCGGTCCTCGCCTCGACGACCGCGCCCGTCGCGCCGCCGAGCAGCCCGGTCGCGAGCACCGGCTCGCCCAGCGCGCGCAGCACCCCGGCGACGTTGAGCCCCTTGCCCCCGGCCCGCTCCCTGACGTCCGCGACGCGGTGCGTGGCGTGCGGCACGAGCAGGTCGACCGCGTACGTGACGTCCAGCGCGGGGTTCAGCGTCACCGTGACGATCATGGTTGGCTCAGGATCACGGACCGGGTCAGCAGCCTGGGCCGGTCCGGGTCGAGGCCCTTGTGTTCCGCGAGCGCGACCGCGAACCGCTGCGCCAGCACGAGCTGGGCGAGCGGGTCGAAGCCGTTGCGGACGGGCTCCGCGCCGGCGCCGCGGATCGTGTCGTCGAGCGACCCGGGCACCGCGCCGAACGCCCACACCAGGCTCTTCGTCCCGGCGACGGCGACCGGTCCGTGCCGGTAGTCCATCGCCGGGTACGACTCCGACCAGGCCTGCGCCGCCTCGCGGACCTTGAGCGCCGCCTCGTGCGCCAGCCCGACGGTCCAGCCGGTGCCGAGGAACACCAGATGCTCGACGGCGCCCACGTCCGCCGGGAGGTCGACGCCGAGCACCGCCTCGCCGTCGGCGACGAGATGGGACAGGTCCTCCCCGTAGGCGTTGCGCGCCACCGTCAGCAGCGTGGTCGGGAACCTGGTCTGCACGACGCTGCGCTCGTCGGCGAAGTCCAGCAGGATGCGCTCGTCGACCAGGTCGTCGACCGGCTCCCCGGCCACGGCCGTCACCGCCACGCGACGGATGCCCGCCGGCAGCTTCCTGAGCGCGTCGAGCACCTCGGTCGAGGTGCCCGACCTCGTGAGGGCGATGACCCGGTCGTACCGGCGGCGCGGCACGAACTCGGAGGCGCAGACGGCGTCGGTCTCCCCGAAGCCGTTGGATTCGCGCAGCTCGGCCAGGCTCTGTGCCATGAACCACGACGTGCCGCAGCCCAGCACCAGCACGCGCTCGCCTCGTGCGGCCAGCGCGCTGCCGTCCACGGTCAGTGCCTTCGCCCACGTCTCGGGCTGGCTGGCGATCTCCCTCGCGGTGTCCGTCATGCCCACCAGGGTTGCGCGAATCTCGTTCGCTTCTCAAGCTATCTTGCTCAAGTGGACATTCTGAACTGCACGTTTTGCTTGGCTGATCGATGAGCCGCCGCCGTGCCGATCGCGTCTCGGCGATCCTGACCCGGGTCTCGGGCAGCGGCTCGATCGACGCCGGCGCGCTGGCCTCCGAGTTCGGCGTGTCGACCGCCACGATCCGCCGCGACCTGCAGACCCTCGAGGACCAGAAGCTCCTCGCCCGCACGCACGGCGGCGCGGTCGCCGCGTCCCCGTCGGCCGGGCTCACCGAGCTGCCGGTCCGCTACCGCACCGGCCAGCACCGCGAGGCGAAGGCCCGCATCGCGCAGCGCGCCTTTGACCTGCTGCCCCACGGCCCGCTGACGCTGGGCCTCACCGGCGGCACGACCACCCACCTGCTGGCCAGGCTCCTCACCGCCCGCGTGGACCTGACCGTCGTGACCAACGCGGTCAACATCGCCGCCGAGCTCGCCCTCCGCCCACGCCTGAAACTCATCATGACCGGCGGCGTCACCCGTACCCAGTCCTACGAGCTCGTCGGGCCGATCGCGGACCGTACCCTCAACGGCCTGCACCTGCAGGTGGCCGTCATCGGCGTCGACGGGATCACGGCGAGCGGCGGCCTCACCACCCACGACGACATCGAGGCGCACACCAACGCCACCATGCTGCGCCGCGCCGCCCGCGTCATCGTCGTGGCCGACGGCTCGAAGATCGGCCGCGACTGCCTGGCGACGATCGCCCCGCTCACCGAGGCCGCCACCCTGATCACCGACCCGTCCGCCGACGAGGCCGCCCTCGCCGCCGTCCGGGCCACCGGCGTCCAGGTCGTCATCGCCTGACCCGCGCCGCCGACCGTCAGAGAATGCCGGCGGTGGTCGCCGCCGCGTACCAGCGGCTGACGAAGCTCTCGAAGATGTGGCCGTACAGGTGCTCGTCGGACAGCATGTCGATGTCGTCGATCGGGAAGAAACCGGCGTTGTCGACCATGCCGCCGCGGACGTTGTCGAGGCGGTCGAGGATGCCGTAGTCGGCGACGCCGAGGCCGAGGAACATCCAGTACACGGGCCGGTTGCTCGAACGGATCAGCAGCTCGGTGATCTGTTTCTCCGCGTGGACGCCGCCGTCGGACCAGAACAGCACCAGGGTCGGGTGCGGGGACGGCTCGGCGGCCGTCCAGTCGAGGATCTCCTTCATGACGCGGGGCTCGAAGTTGCCGCCCTCGGCGCGTTTCTTGTCGCCGGCCTGGCGGTCCAGGTAGGCGGGGGCGGTGGCGACGCTGACCGGGGCGGAGCGGACCGGGAAGTCGCCGAAGAACCAGACCTCCATCTCGCCGTTGTCGTCGAGAAGGTCGGCGATGGCGACCATGCGCTCCAGGGAGCGTTGCATGACGCCGCTGCGGAAGAGTTTCTTCGTCGATCCGCTGCAGTCGATGGCCAGCACGACGCGGAACGTGCGTCCGTCCAGGCCGCTCTTCACGAGCGACACCGCGACGGCGTATTTGCGCAGGTCGACGCTCGAAGCGCCGGGTGCCGGCTTGGCCAGGCTGATCTGCTTCGCCTTCGTGAGGGCGACAGCGGCCGACGCGGGCGCGGGCGCGGACGCCGGCGGGGCGAACGCCGGTGCGGGTGCCGCGGACGCGGGCGGGGCGAACGCAGGTGCGGGTGGCGCGGGTGGGGCGAAGGCCGGTGCGGGCGTTGCCGGCGCCGGCGGGGCGTCGTCGACGGCCAGACCCGCGTCGGTGACGAGGCCGCGCAGGCCGTCGGTGAACCCGTCGCCGACGCAGCGGACCTTGATCGCGTCGCGGTGGCGGTAGACGTCGCCGACGATGAGGGCGTCCTGCACGTCGGGCCTGCCGAGGTCCAGGGTGTACAGCTCGCCACCCGGACCGTGCAGGGCGGCGCGCAGCCCCGGCACCGCGGCGAACGTGCCGGCCGCGACGGTCAGGCCGATCCGGACGCGTGCCGTCGCGCCGGACCAGGCGCCCGGGGTGACCTCGAGCCGGTGCCGGGTGACCCCGCCGGTGGTCTCGGGGGGCAGCCAGCGCGCGCCGGCGCCGGCGGGCTGGTTGTAGAAGACCATGGCCTCGTCGCCGGGCGCGCGGCCGGACTCGTCCAGCAGGAACGCCACCAGGTCCACCTCGGGTCCGGCCGCGTGGCTGACCTCGACGGTGTACGACGCCGCCGCCGGCAACGCGGTGTTCTGCCCTCGGGCCAGGATCGCATCGGTCACGCCGACGATTGGACCACAGCCGGTCCAGGTCCGGACGTTCATGCCGGTCGGGTGGGGTGTGGTGGCGCTATGTGACCGGATGGTGGACACGTAAGCGCGCGCCGGTGACCCGGCCGCGAGAAGAGGACCCGCTGATCAGGGAGTGCCCATGACCAGTACCACCGCCGAACGTGGCCGCACCGAGTCCGGCGAGCGCGAAGGGGACGAGGGTTCGCTGCATCCGCTGCTGCTGGCGGCGCTGATGTCCCGCCGTGAGGAGCGCGGCGACGCGATCTTCGAACACCCGCTGCTGATCGCCGCGCTCGCCCGGCGCCGCCGCGACGACGACAGCGAGACCAGCATGATCGAGCACCCGCTCCTGCTTGCCGCGCTCGCTCGGCGTCGCCGGGAGGACGAGGGTGAGGGCAGCATGATCGAGCACCCGCTCCTGCTTGCCGCGCTCGCCCGGCGTCGCCGGGAGGACGAGGGTGAGGGCAGCATCATCGAGCACCCGCTCCTGCTCGCCGCGCTCGCCCGGCGCCGGCGGGAGGACGAGGGTGAGAGCGGCGGCATCATGGACAACCCGCTCCTGCTCATGGCCCTCGCGTCACGCAAGCGGCGGGGCAAGAACATCGTCGAGCACCCGCTGCTGCTTGCGGCGCTCATGTCCCGCAACTGACCGTGCAGTGTTCCCGTCCTCCGGCGTACCAGCCGGAGGGCGGGACATTCGTCCATCCGAGGGAGGCACCCATCGTGGCGGCTGAATCATCGACACCACACGATCCCGACCAACCGCATCAGGTCGAGGCGCTGATCGACGAGCTGATCCTGGAGATCCTCGACAGCGCCGACCAGGGCACCGCGAGGACGGCGCGGACGGCGCGGCCCGGGAGCATGCTCGAGGGTGTCCGGGCCAGCATGTCCCGGACCGACACGGGCGGCTCCACCCTGGAGCGGATGCTGATCGCCGAGGCGCTCGCCGGTGTCCTGGCCGACGCGCTCGCACCGGCACTCGCCGAGGTGCTGGCGCCCAGGATCATGAAGGTCCTGGACGGCGCGGACGACGCGACGCCGGTCGCCGCGCGGAGGCCCGCGAAAGCGGCGTCGGGCCGGTCCCACGCCCGCAAGTCGGAACCGAAGTAAGCGGGTTCCCGCCCGACTGAGGCGGCCGCTCTCCTCGCCTGCGGAGAGAGCGGCCGCCTCGCGGCAACTCAGGACGCGTGCGCCTCGCGGCGCATGATGAAGGCGAACGCGATCTCCACGCAGCCGATCACCAGGGCGGTGATGCCGGTCAGCAGGATCATCGCGGTGAGCGACACGCTCGGCCACACCACGAACACCAGCCCGACGACCAGCGACGTGACACCCATCGCCGTCAGCCACGTCCGGGTCCGGCCGTGCGTCATCAGCCCGATGCCGATCTCCGACACGCCGACCATCAGCCAGGCCAGCCCGACGATCAGCGCGAGCACCACCACCCCGTCGGCGACGTCGCGCAGGCACGCTATGCCCGCCACCACCATCACGGCGCCGACCACGCCGGTCAGCATGCGCCGGCCCAGCGCCTCATGATCGGTGAGCGCCGCCGCGAGCCGCATCACGCCGGCCACGATCAGCCACAGGCCGACCAGTGCGCCGAGGACCTTCAGTGTCTCGCCCGGCCAGGCGAGCACCACAATGCCGAACAGTGCCGTGACCACACCCAGGATCAGCGTCTGCCGGAACGGTACGACCGCCGATTCCGACGACTTGTGCACCGCGGGGAACGTCGTCATGGTTCCTCCTCACCTCGCTTCCACCCCACAGTTCACCTTCCTGGGCGGGTGTGGCATCGCCCGCGGAGGGTGGTGGGTGTCCGGGGTGGTCAGAGCCAGGTGGTGCCGAGCCAGACGGTCACGGCGGCGGTCACGAGCAGCCCGATGTTGAGCCCGATCAGCCGGGCCTCGCCGCGCGTCAGGTGCACCACGATGCCACCGACCTGGATCAGCACCAGCCCGGCCGCCGCGGCGACCGCGAGCCACGGCGCGATCCCGGTCAGCGGCGGCAGGATCAGCCCGGCCGCGCCCAGCACCTCCAGCACCCCGATCGTCCTGACCACCGGCATCGGGATCCGGTCGACCCAGCCCATCATCGGCCGCAACCGCTCCTGGCTCTGCGCCACCTTCTTGCCCCCGGCGTACAGGTAGAACACCGCGAGCAGCCCGCCGACGATCCAGTACGCGATCTCCATGTGTACCCCTCACCAGGACGGTTACCAGTCGTAACTGGCCACATGATGCGTCACTATTGGAGGGCTTACAAAAGGCACACGAGTGTGCGTGACGCACAAGGGACGGTCATGTCGCAGTACGAGCACACCTGCATGATCCGGGGTGACGGCGGCGCCACGCTCCGCGCGATCCTCGACCAGATCTGCAACAAGTGGACCCTGCTGATCGTGGCGACCCTGGACCAGGGCACGCTCCGCTTCACCGACCTGCAGCACCAGATCCCCGGCATCTCCCAGCGGATGCTCACCCTCACCCTGCGCCACCTGGAGCGTGACGGCCTGGTCGCGAGGACCGTTTACGCCGAGGTCCCGCCGCGCGTCGAGTACACGCTGACCGCCACCGGCAAGAGCCTGATCCCACCGGCCCTCGCCCTCGCCGGCTGGGCCATCGAGCACGTCCCGCACATCGAGGCCAGCCGGGCCGCCTACGAGTCCCGCGCCACCTGATACTCGTCCTTGCGGCGCCACCAGATGCCGGTCTCGTTGCGGCCCAGGGGCGCGCGGTCGAGCCACGGGTACATGCCCCAGACGGCGTCGACGCCGCGCTCGTAGCTGGAGTACGTGTGGTAAACGGCGCCGTCCTCGTCGAGGGCGAACGCGCTGACGCCGGGGCCCTGCTGGCGGTACGTGGAGAAGTCGGTGCCCGTCCCGGCGGCGAGCTCGACCAGGTCGGCGCGCAGGTCGGGGGCCGAGAGCGGGCGGACGTCCAGCTGCCGGTAGTTGTACTCGACACTGCCGGTCCGCCACTCCTGCGCGGAGTGCGTCACGCGGAAGTCGTAGTTGAAGTCGCTGCCGGCCGACGACGCCCAGGGAAACGTCCAGCCCATGCGCCGCTTGTACGCCTGCAGCTTCGGCAGCGGGGCCTGCGACACCGCGTGCAGCGTGACGTCGTGGTTCGCCAGATGGACGACGGACCCGTTGAACCCGTCCGCGATCGACGAGCACGACGGGCAGCCGGCGGTGTAGTCGGGCCCGAACATGAAGTGGTAGACGAGCAGCTGCGAGTTGCCGCGGAACAGGTCGGCGAGACCGGCCGGCCCGTCGTCGGTGTCGAAGCGGTACTCCTTGTCGACCCTGACCCACGGCAGCTCCTGCCGCTGCCGGGCGACGTCGTCGCCGCGCCGGGTGAGCTCCTTCTCCGCTTCGAGCAGCTCCATCCGCGCCGCGAGCCATTCCTCCCGCGAACCGACCTTGTGCTCCATGATCCCGCTCCCTTCCGTGACTGCCACCTGAATCAACGCAACCCAACGGTTGCACATTCTGCTTCGAATAGCAACCGTTGGGTTGCGTTGGTGGTGACGGCCGTGCGGCGGCGGCGCGGGTGGCCTCAGGCGGTGGCGAGAGCGAGGACGGTCAGGACGACGGCGGCCGCGACGAGGGCGGCCACGACGAGGGGTTTCGCGTGCCGGTGACCGAAGTTGAACGTCCCGTGGCGCAGGAGGGAGCCCGGGACGATCAGGCGGGGGTCGGCCTTGTTGACGTAGAAGGGGCCCCGCCAGGCGCGGGCGTCGGTGCCGTCGTCGTCGGGCTCGATCGGCGGCGCGTCCCGGGGCATCGCCAGCATGACCAGGACCGCGATGACCGCGGTCACACCGACCATCAGCAGCGGGGCAAGCGGTGACATGCGTCGATCATCGCATCGACGGCGAACTGTAAGGGCCCCGTAAGCGGGCGGACCCTGGAAACGGGCGGGCGGCGGGCGGTTGACTCAGGGGCATGAGGTGGAAGCCGCTCGTGGCCGCAGCGCTCGTCGTCGTGCTGGGGTTCGGCCTGTACTGGTTCGCGCCGTGGCGCCTGTTCACCGACACCACCGTGAACGAGCCGCTGACGGCCCCGGCGGCGACCGCGACCCCGGCGACGACAGCGACGGCGACCGCGACGGCGGCGACCGCGACGGTGGTCAGGAGCGGCGAGTTCGTCGCGCACGAGCACGCCACGTCGGGCAGGGCCAGCATCGTGCGCGCGGCGGACGGCGTACACCACCTGGAGATCGAAGGGCTGGACACCTCGGACGGGCCCGATCTGCGGGTGTGGCTCACCGACCAGACGGTCGTCGGCGGCAAGGCCGGCTGGCGGGTCTTCGACGACGGCACGTGGGTCGAGCTCGGCAAGCTCAAGGGCAACAAAGGCAACCAGACCTACGAGATCCCCGCGACCGCCGACCTCACCGCCCTGCGGTCCGTGACCATCTGGTGCAAACGCTTCGCCGTGTCGTTCGGGGCGGCGCAGCTCGCTTGAGGCGTGTCTGGTCAGTGGATGCCGGGCTGCGGCGGGCCCAGACGCCGCCTGGAACCACGCCTCG
Organism: Dactylosporangium sp. NPDC051087; assembly: GCF_055586325.1. NCBI lineage: Bacteria > Bacillati > Actinomycetota > Actinomycetes > Micromonosporales > Micromonosporaceae > Dactylosporangium > Dactylosporangium sp. NPDC051087. Next base: position 617,583 of record NZ_JBVJIJ010000001.1, read on the forward strand.
CTCCGACCCCACTGACCAAACACGCCTTAAGCTTGGCCGCTGTGACGATCCGCGTGCTCATCGCCGACGACCAGGCCATGGTCCGCGACGGGCTGCGCCGGATCCTCGGCGCCGAGCCCGACCTGGACGTGGTCGCCGAGGCCGCCGACGGCGTCGAGGCGCTGCGCCTGGCGAGGGAGCTCACGCCGGACGTCGCGCTGCTCGACATCCGGATGCCGCGCATGGACGGGCTCACCGTCACCCGGCACCTGGCCGGCGGGCCGACCCGGGTCGTCGTCGTGACCACGTTCGACCTGGACGAATACGTCTACCCGGCGCTGCGCGACGGCGCCTCCGGCTTCCTGCTCAAACGGTCGGGGCCGGCGCTGCTGGCCGAGGCGGTCCGCGCCGCGCACGCGGGGGACAGCCTGATCAGCCCGTCGATCACGGTCCGGCTGCTCAGGCACGTCACCGGTCCCCGGCCGGTCCGGCCGGCGCCGGTCGAGCAGCTCACCGAGCGGGAGCTGGAGGTCGCCGCGCACGTCGGCGCCGGGCGGACCAACGCGGAGATCGGCGCGGAGCTGTTCATCTCGGCCGGGACGGTGAAGACCCACGTGGCGGCCATCCAGCGCAAGCTCGGCGTCCGCAACCGCGTCGGCATCGCCGTGTGGGCCTGGGACACGGGCACGGTGGCGTGACCGCCCTGAAGGTCACCACGGCCGTGCTGGTGGGGCTGCTGTGGCTGTGCGCGCTGCCGTTGACCGGCCCGCCCGGCATCGTCCCCGGCGCCGCGGCGGTCGCCGCCGTCGCGGTCGCGGTCCTGGCCCGCACGCCGTGGCCCGCGACGGCCGTCGCCGCCGTCTCCGTCCTGGCGGACGTGGTCTACCGCGGTCCGCCGGAGCCGCCCGCGGTGTGGGCGCCGTTCGAGTACGCCGCGCTGACGGTCCTCCTGGTCGCGCTCGCGCGCAGAGGGCCGGCGCCCGCCGCCGTCGCGGTGGGACTGGCCGCGACGCTGTTGCCGCTGCGCATGTCGCTGCACGTGCCCGGCGACCGGTTGGAGGCGTCGGTGCTGCTCGTCGGCGCCGCGTTCTTCGCCACGGTCTGCGCCGCCGGCGCCGGGCTGTACCTGCGGCTCGGCGACCATCGCAGAGCGCTGGCGGAGGAGCGGGCCCGCCGGGCGCACCGCCTGGACCTCGCCAGGGACCTGCACGACCTGGTCGCGCACGAGGTGACCGGGATCGTGGTCGCCGCGCAGGCGGCCGGGCTGCCGGACATCGAGGCGGCGGGGCTGCGCGCGCTGGACGCCATGGACCGGATGGTCAGCACGCTGCGGGGCCCCGTGTCGCAGCGGATCCACGGCGTCCAGGACCTGCCGGACGTGGTGCGCCGCTTCTCCTCGACCGGTCCGGCCACGGCCGGCCTGTCCATGCCGGAGCTCCCGGACATGTCGGACGAGGCCTCGAAGGCGGCCTATCACGTGGTGATCGAGGCGCTGACCAACGTCCGCCGGCACGCCCCCGCCGCGACCGCGGTGACGGTGGCCGTGACCGCGCGGCAAGGGACGGTCGAGCTGGTCGTCACCAACGACGGCAGCGACCCGGGACCGGTCCGGGACGGCGGCGGCACCGGCCTCGCCGGCCTCGACGAACGCGTCCGGGCGCTCGGCGGTGACCTGCACGCCGGCCCGCACGCCGGCGGCTGGCGGGTGACCTGCCACCTGCCAGCCGCCTGAGGGGTGTCAGGAGTCGCTGAGGGTGATGACGGTGATCAGCGCGGCGATCAGGATGAACGGCACGAACACCCCGATGATGCTGGCCGGCCGGGCCATCAACGGCTTGCCCGGGTCCATCGGCCGGCCGGCACCGCCGTACGGCGACGGCTGCGGCGGCGCGAGGCTCGCGACCTTGCCCCGGTTGATCAGGTTCCACAGCACGATGAACGGCGCGATGAAGAACGAGCCGTAGCTGTACCAACCCTGGATGAGGGTCTTCGAGGTCATCTCGCGGAACGTGGCCAGGCCGCAGTCCCGGCAGAACGGGCCGTCGACGTGGCGGAACTGCATCGCGATGATCAGGCCGCGGTGCCCGCGGAACTTCGTCTTCGCGGTGGGGACGTTGCTGCAGAAGCGGCAAGGGGTGAGCTGGGCAGCCTGCTGTTGCTGCTGAGCCGACATGGACATGGTCTTTCCTCCCGTGAACGGGCAACAGGCTACGACATCCCCGGCGGCCGTGGGGGGCACCCGTGGGCGCCGGATCTGCCGTTCGGCAGATGTGCGCGCGCCCCGATGTCGTGACGCTGGGAGCATGCTGGAGCTGATCGACATCACGAAGATCTACAAGGGCCAGAAACGCGCGGTCGACGGGCTCACGCTGCGGCTCGGACCCGGCCTGGTGGGTCTGCTCGGACCGAACGGGGCGGGCAAGTCCTCGCTGCTGCGCATCGCGGCGACGGTCACCCGGCCGACCCGCGGCGAGGTCCGCTTCGACGGCGGCGACGCGATCGCCAGGCCCGGCCCGCTGCGCCGCGCGCTCGGCTACCTGCCGCAGGACTTCGGCGTCTACCCGCACCTCACCGGCCACGAGTTCCTCACCTACCTGGCGGCGGTCCGCGGCCTGTCGCACCGGTCCGCCCGGGCCCGCGTCGGCGAACTCCTCGACCTGGTCAACCTCGGCCACGCCGCGAAACGCCGGCTCGGCGGCTACTCCGGCGGCATGCTGCGCCGGATCGGCATCGCGCAGGCGCTGCTCGCCGACCCGCGGATCATCATCGTCGACGAACCGACCGCGGGGCTCGACCCGGAGGAGCGGGTGCGCTTCCGCAACCTGCTGAGCGACCTGTCCGCGGACCGGTCGGTGCTGCTGTCCACGCACATCGTCTCCGACATCGAGTCGGTCGCGACCCGGATCGTCGTCGTCACCGCCGGCCGGATCCGCTTCGACGGCGAGGCCACCGACCTGGTGCGCCGCGTGGCCGGGCACGTCTGGGAGCTGACCGTGCCCCCCGCCGAGCTGGCCGGCGTCCAGCAGCGCATGCCGGTGACCCGGCTGATCCGCGCCGGCGACCACGTCAAGGTCCGGGTCCTCGCGGTGCGGCGGCCCACGCCGGACGCGACGCCGGTCGCCCCGGACCTCGAGGACGCCTACCTGGCGGTGACCCGATGACCGCGCTGTGGGGGCTGGCGCTCGCCGACTTCCGCGAGCGGGTGCGGCGGCCCGCGTACATCGTGATGCTGATCTCGGCGGTCGGCCTCGGCTGGCTGGCGGTGCCGCCGCCCGGCGCGCAGTGGGTCGTCCTGGACGCCGGCGGCCAGCGCGGGCTCTACACCAGCGCGTACGTCGGCCTGGTGACCGCCCTGACCAGCGCCCTGTGGCTCACGTTCGTCGGCTTCTACCTCGTCCGCGACACCGTCGCCCGCGACGTGCGGACCGGCGTCGGCCAGCTGCTCGCCGCGAGCCCGCTGCGCACGCCCGTGTACCTCGCCGGCAAGTTCGCCAGCAACCTCCTCGTCCTCGGCTCGATGGCCGCCACCCTCGCCGCCACCGCGCTCGCCCTGCAGCTGCTGCGCGGCGAGTCGCGGACCGTCGACCTGCCCGGCCTGCTCGCGCCGTTCGTGTTCCTCGCGGCGCCGATGCTGGCGGTGACCGCCGCCGCGGCGCTGCTGTGGGACGCGACCCCGCTGTTGCGGTCCGGCTTCGGCAACATCCTGTGGTTCTTCGTCTGGATGGTCGGCGCGATCGGCGGCCAGTCGGCGTCCGCCCCGCTCGGCGGCATCGGCGTCGCGCAGCTGGCGGGGACGATGCCGGCGACCGCCGAGTCGTTCGGGCTCGGCCTCATGTACGTCGACAGTCCACTGCGGACCTTCGAGTGGCCCGGACTGCCGCTGGACGCCGGTTTCGTCGCGTCCCGGGTCACGCTGACACTGCTCGCGGCGCTCGTCGCCCTCCTGCCGGCGCTGTGGTTCCACCGCTTCGACGTCCCGGCATCGGCCGGCCCCGCGCCGGCCGAGGCGCCCGCTCCCGCTGTCTACAAAGGACTCCCGCCGACCTCCGCGGTGCGCGGGTTCGCCGTGCTCCGCCTGGTGAGCGCCTCGGCGCTGCTCCTGGTGCGGGGAACGCCGTGGTGGTGGTGGACCGGCGCGGCGCTGCTGGCCCTCGCCGGGCTCGCCGCCCCGCCCGGACCCGTCCTCGCGGCCATCTGGATCTGGCCGGTGGTGCTGTGGTCCCGCCTCGGCACCCGCCACGACGCCCGGGCCATCCTCGCGCCCTATCCGTTCTTCCTGGGCCGCTTTCTCGCGGAGTTCGCGGCGGGTGTACTGCTGTCCGCCCTGACCGCGGCGCCGCCGGCCTTGCGCATGCTGGCGTCCGCCGACGCGCGCGGGCTGGCCGCATGGGCCGCGGGCGCCCTGTTCATCCCGGCACTGGCGCTCGCCCTCGGCACGCTCACCGGCACCCCGCGCACCTTCCAGGCCGTGTACACCATCCTCTGGTACATGCTGATCAACGACGTCACGGCGCTGGACTTCATGGGAGCACTCGGCCCGGACGGCCCACCACCGTGGTCGGTCGCCACGCTCGCGGCAGCCTTGGTCGCTCTTTCCTGCGGCCAGAACATCTGGCGAGGCTGGAGGCGTCTGTAGGGGGTGACGTTCGAGGAGTTCGTGCACAGCAGGGGCGCCGCCCTGTTGAGGAGTTCCCGATGACGACCCAGCTCGAGCAGGACCTCGCGACCGTGTTCGACGCGCACGCCGGCGACGCCGTCGACACCGACGCCCTCGCCGCCGCCGCGACCGCCCGCGGCCGCCGCCTGCGAGCCAGGACCGTCACCGTCCGCGGCGCGGCGGCGGTCGCGCTGGTCGGGACCATCGCGGCGGCGGCTTTCGTCTCGGCTCCCGCCGCGCCGCCGTCCTCGCCGGCGGATCTGTTCCTTTCCGTGGACCCGTCCGTGGACCCTGACTGGGCGCGCCGCCCGCCGCTCGGCGGCTGGTCCGTGCCTCCGCTGCCCCGCGCGGACCTCCCCGCCGACCCCTCGAAGATCGGCACCGACCCGTCCCTGCTGCACTTCACCGTCGACGAGTGGAGCGTCGAGTCCGCGCACACCACCTGGCACTCCAGCGCGGGCATCGAGACGATCACCTTCACCAGGGACTCCGTCTCCTACCAGGTCTCCCTGGCCCGCACCGCCGACCCGCTCGACCTCCTGCTGGCCCGCGAGAACAGGGACCCGAGCGGCCACCTGCCGACCCCCACCGACAAGGGCGGCGGCCTGTACGCGTTCACCACCGGCCCGATGCGGGGCTTCTACTACCTGCGCTGGCAACCGGTCCCCGGCGTCTTCGCCCAGCTGTTCGCCGACGGCGGCCCCCTCACCGTGGCCGACCAGATCAGGTCCCGCACCCGCCTCGACACCACCGTCCGCTGCACCACCCCGGTCCATCTGACCGCCCTCCCGGCCGGCGCCGCCCTGCTCGGCTGCGAGACGACCCTGTCCGGCACCGACCTGCCCGGCCGCCTGGTCTATTCCACCCTCTGGGTAGGCGAGAACACGGTCGACCAGGCCTCCATCATGATCACCAACCGTCACGCCGCCACTTCTCCGCCGACCACCTCCCTGACGGTGGCCGGCCGGCCCGCCACGGTCTTCACCGACGACCAGCAACGCCCGAGCGTCGAGTTCGCCGACTTCAACGGCGTTTGGATCCATGTGGCGGGCACCGGCTCGTACAGGGGTCCGGCGGTGCTGGCGGTCGCAGAAGCCATCCGGGTCGACGCCGACCCCCAGGTCCCGTCCACCTGGCCCGCCCGCCTGGTCCCCTGACCGTCCTTCTAGAGTCGGCGCCGTGAGAGCGGTGGACTGGCTGCCCGAGGCACTGCACCCGGTAGCGATGCGCCTGGCGCACGCCGATCAACTCGCTTTCGAGTTGGCCGAGATCGCGCTGGCGTGGTCGCGAGGGCCGAATGACGAGGGACCGCTGACGCTGAGGCAGGTGGAGCGGACGCCGGGCCATCTGGACGTCGAGGTGGCCACGATCAGGCCGGTGCCGCCCATCGCCGCCATGTTGTTCAGCGAGGCCGTCCACCACCTCCGGTCGGCGATCGACAACGTGGTGTTTTACATGGTGGAGCGAAATCGCGATGAGCCGCTGACCGACTCGCACGCTCGGGCCGTGAGCATGCTGATTTACGAGGACCCGAAGAAGTTCGAGAGCAAGGTGACGAGCCTCGAGAGGCAGGGGCTGACGGAGTTCGCGGCCACCGCCACCTTGGGCAAGCGCATCGCAGCGCTCCAGCCCTTCGCCGACAAGGCATCCGTCCCGGCGGTTCTGCCGGCCTTGTCGATGCTGATGGGCGGCCCCGATCCGGCCAGCGAGCATCCGCTGGTACTGCTCCGCGACTACTCCAACGAGGACAAGCACCGCACCATCCGCCTCGCGGCCGGCCGGTCGCTGGTTCAGCGGCTGGACGACGTGCGACGAACACGCCAGCTCGGCATGCGGTACATCGAGGTCGGCACCGTCCTCGAGGTGGTCCAGAAGGGCGTGTTCACCCCTGTGGACATCTCGCCCGCGCTGCACGTGCAGCGCCCGGACGGCGGCGTCTGGGTCGGCCCCGGCTATGAGCTCGACTGCCTTTCGCGGCACGTCGCCGATGTCGTGCTGCCCACGCTGATCACCGGCATGGCCTTGCCGGACGGACTACCCGCGCAGGTGGACCTGAGCGACACCGGAACGCCGCTGGCTGAACGTCTGCGGCAGGGCGGGAACATGCGCGCACACGATCGTGCCCGTGAGTTGGCCGGGAAGGCGTACCGGGAGGCGATGGAGCGGGACTGGCGGTTCCCGCCGATCGTGGCCGGGGCCGACCCGGAGAATGAGAAGTCCTGAGTAGCGTTTCGTCCGCTTGATGCGGAGCTCTGCTGTCGCCCAGCGCCTAGCGCGGTCTTGACCGTCGCGACCGCTCATCGGCCAGGACAGTGCCTGGTGGCGGTCACCTTCATCGACGACAACGCACACCGCACATCAGCGCCGCCCACATCGCCGCCGCGCACGTCACCATCCGCACCCTGCAGCTCGCGTTCCACCGCCACCGCGACACCACCCCGATGACCTACCTGCGACGCGTCCGTCTGGACGGCGCCCACCGTGATCTACAGACCGGCGATCCGGCCACCACCACCGTCGGCGAGACCGCCATCCGCTGCGGCTTTCCCGACCACTGCCGGTTCACCTCGCCTACCTACGTGTCAACCCAGCCGCACCCTGCGCCACTGGACGCGCGCGGGGTCCGCACAGTGGCGGTGTCCGGCAGAAGTGTGTGGGTGATGGAGGAGGTGGGGGTGCATGGCTGATCAGGGCGGCGGCGGGGACGAGTTGTCGGCGGTGGTCGGCGACGCGCAGGTCGTTCGGGCCTACGGCACGGAAGGGCCGGATCACCGGTGCGTGGCGGTCAACGCGATGTTCCGGGCGTACACAGGACGCCAGCCCACCACATTTTGAGCCTGGTCAACCTGCCCCACACCACCACCGACCCCCACCTGGACGCACCAGCCGAGTCCGCCGGCACCTGATCCCACCGGCCAACGCCATGATGCGCTTTCCGGTTGCCCGCGGCGGCGGGCTGACGTGGCGATCGTGCGTTTTTCGGCGACGCGGCCCTACGGGGCGACGCGGTCGCGGATGCTGTCGAGCACCGCCTCCGCCGCCCACGCGGCGGCGTCGGCGATGTCCCGCCGGTCCATGCCGAACTCGCGGCGAAACGTCACCCAGGTCGCGGCGGAGTCGAGGTGGGACAGCGCCACGATGACCGCCCTGCGCTGCGCCGCGTCGAGGGACGGTACCTCGGCATCCAGCAGCCGCTCGAGGTGCGGCCGGCTGAGCGACGGCGCCGCGCCGCTCACGCCGCGCATCGTCGTCTCGGCGACGACGTGCGCGAGCTCCGGGCGCTCGTCGTACCGCTGCATCGCGTCGCGGATCGCGAGGGGGATGTCGAAGATCGAGTGCGACTCCTCGCGGGCGAACACCGTCGCCTCGATCCACGCCGCGGTCGCCAGCAGCAGGTCGACCCGCGTGGGATAGTTGCGGAACACCGTGCGCTCGGCGATGCCGGCCCGGCGCGCGACGAGCCGGAAGGACACGTCGTCGCTGCCGACCTCCTCGATCAGCTCGGCATAGGCGGCGAGGATCGCCGCTTGCGTGCCGCTCAGCGCCGGGACGTCGGTCGGACCGGTCACGGCTTCGGCCCGGTCACGGCTTCGCCCATGTCGGGTCGGGCAGCCTCGCGAGCATGGTGCCCACGGCGCGGTCGAACGCGTCGCAGATCTCGGCGGCGTCCATGTCGAAGCCCGTGCGCAGTCGCGCCCAGAACATCGCCGACGAGAAGTACCGCAGGGATGCCGCGACCCGCCGCCGATCCCGCCGGTTGAGCGTCGAGGCCGACACGTCGAGCATCGCCTCGATCGCCCGCGTGATGTAGGCGGGCTCGGCGTCGAGCGTCGGCGAGATCGCGGACGCCCGTGCGCCGACGTATGCGTACGCGGGCGACGCGTCGAACGCGCGGAAGCGGTCGTGCACGGCGGCGCGGAAATCGGCCACGGTCACGAACGGCGGCAGCGGGAAGTGGCGCTGCTCGATCCAGTTCGACAGTGCGGCGAGCAGGTGCGCGCGCGTGGGGTACTGGCGGTAGACCGTGCGCTCCGAGATGCCGACCTCGTCGGCGAGGGCGCGGTAGGAGATGTCGTCGAACGTGTGCTCACGCAGCAGCGTCGCAGCGCTCGCCAGAATCGCGGTCGCGGTGTCGACCGGCTCCTCCATCACGTTCCCCTGCCTCGGTCGGTCGCCCGGTGCGGGGGGCCGGTGACTTCCGGCGGAAGCACGTAGCGATCGGTGCTGTCGAGCGTGAGGGCCAGCGAAGAGACGTATTGCAACTGTCCGTGCACCCCACGCTGGGCCGAGGCAAGCATATCCGGCCGCTCGAACATGTACCCGGTGACGTGGCAGCGGAACCGTTCACCCGAGGGGTTGCCGTGCTCGTCGAACAGGGGGGAGTCGATGCCGTCGGAGCGGCGGCGGAGGTAGTAGCGCCCCCGCGTGGCGAGGGCCATGACCGGCGTGGCGACGAACGCGACGCCGATCGCGATGAGCACCGAGAACGGCTTGACGGCGGGACCGAGCAGCCCGGCGAACGCGAGCAGCGAAAGCACCGAGGCGAGGCCCACCGACACGAGGCCCACCGGGTTCCAGTCGTGCAGCATGCCGCGGCGGAACTCCGGGAAGCGCGGCGAGATGCGCAGCACCCATTTGTTGATCGCGATATCGGTGGCGATCGTCACGAGCCATGCCATGACGACGTTCGCGTAGAGGCTCAGTACGAAGGAGATGAGGGTGAAGACGTCCAGCATCATGAGCCCGTATGCGATCACGAGGTTGAGCAGCACGAAGATCGTGCGACCCGGGTAGTGCTTCGCGACCCGGGTGAAGACGTTCGACCAGGCGAGCGAGCCCGAGTACGCGTTCGTCACGTTGATCTTCACCTGCGCGACCACGATGAGCACGAGGGCGAGCACGATCGCGAGCCAGTTGGGGAGCAGGGTCTGGTACATGCCGACGAACTGCTTGACCGGTTCGGTCGCGTTGTGCCCGAGGGTGGGATCCACCTTCACGAGGACGTAGACGGCGAGGAACACCCCGATCATCTGTTTGGTACTGCTGAAGATGACCCAGCCGGGGCCGGCCAACGCGAACGACGTCCACCACGAGCGGGCGTTCGCCGGCGTGCGCGGCGGCATGGCGCGGATGTAGTCGATCTGCTCCGCCAGCTGCGGGGTGAGGGCAAAGCACACGGCCGCGCTGGAGACGACGGCGCCGAAACTGATCGAGCCGTCGGATTTGCCGCTGAACGACATGAAGGCGCGCACCGACTCGGGGTCGGAGACGAGGATCCACAGCAGCGGCAGCAGGGCGAGGGCGAGCCACATGGGCGTGGTCCAGAAGTGCAGGCGCTCCAGTGCGCGCATGCCGTAGATGACGATCGGGATCACGACCACGGTCGAGATGAGATAGCCGAGCCACAGCGGCGTCCCCGTCGCCACCTGCAGCCCCTGCGCCATGATGGCGCCCTCCAGCGCGAAGAAGATGCAGGTGAAACCCGCGAAGACCACCGTTGTGATGATCGAGCCGTAGTAGCCGAATCCCGAGCCGCGGGCGATGAGGTCGAGGTCGAGGTTGTAGCGGGCGGCGTAGTAGGCGACGGGTACGCCCACGATGACGATGATGACCGCCGCGAACAGGATGCCGAGCACGGCGTTGGTGGTGCCGTGGTCGATGCCGACGCTCGCGCCGATCGAGAAATCGGCGAGGAACGCGATGGACCCGAGGGCGGTCGCGCCGACGGAGGCCGCGCTCCAGCGACGGAAGGTGCGCGGCACATATCGGAAGGCATAGTCCTCGAGGCTGTCCTCCGCGGCCGCGCGCGCGTTGCCTGTTCTGCTCGCCATGGCATCCCCTCACGCGCTACGCGTGGGGCATCTTCCGGGCCCGTTGTTACGGCGGCGTTGCGGGCCCGGAAAACGGTAATGTCGGCTCAGATCGCCATGGCGGCCCGCACGGTGGAGACGGCTGCCGAGCCCCCTTCATCGGTCTGTGTGACGAATCCCGAGGCGAGCACGACGTAACGCTCGGCGGCCTCCAGGGCGAAGCCGATGTGCTGCTCGACGAGCAGCACGTTGATGCCCTCACTGGCCAGTTGCACGATGGTGTGCTCGATCTCGGCGACGATCGTGGGCTGGATGCCTTCGGTCGGCTCGTCGAGGATGAGCAGTTTCGGCTCGGTGATCAGGGCGCGGGCGATCGCGAGCTGCTGGCGCTGCCCGCCGGAGAGCAGACCGGCCTTCCGGCTGGCGAACTGCTGCAGTGCGGGGAAGCGGGCCAGCTGCTCGTCGATGAGGGCCTTGCCGCGCTTGCGCCCATCCGCGACGAGCTGCAGGTTTTCGAGGGTGCTGAGCTGGCCGAAGGCCTGCTGACCCTGCGGCACGTACGCCATGCCGCGTGCGACGCGCTTGTTGGGGGCGAGCGAGGAGATGTCTTCGCCGTCGAAGTACACCCGGCCCTTCGTCGGTTTGATGAGCCCGATCGCGACCCGCAGCAGCGTCGTCTTGCCGGCGCCGTTGTGGCCGAGCACGGCCACCACCTTCCCGGCCGGCACCGTCACTCCGTGCAGCACCCGCGTGCGCCCGTAGCCGGCCTCGATGTCGGTGAGCTCAAGCATGCGCGTCCTCCTGCAGCGAACCGGCTACCGTTTCTGGTACGACCGCCATGGCAGCCGTCGTCGCGGCTCCCGCGGTGCCGAGGTACACCTCCTGCACCTTGGGGTCGGCCTGCACCTGCGCGACCGTGCCCTGGGAGAGCACTTTGCCCTGGTGCAGCACCGTCACGCGGGTGGCGTAGCGGCGCATGAAGTCCATGTCGTGCTCGACCACCAGCACGATGCGCTTCGCCGCGATGCGCTGCAGCAGCTCGCCGGTGGCGGTGCGCTCGTCATGGCTCATTCCGGCGACCGGCTCGTCAAGCAGAAGCACCTGCGCATCCTGTACGAGCAACATCGCGATCTCGAGCCACTGCTTCTGCCCGTGCGACAGGATGCCGGCCGGGGTGTTGAGCTCGTCGGTGAGTCCCGTCTCTTCGAGGGCCCGCTCGATGGACGGGTCGACGCCCCGCCGGGTCCGCAGCAGCGCGGCCCAGTGACGGTGCCGGCCGGCGGCGATGTCCAGGTTCTGCAGCACCGAGAGCTCGTTGAAGACGCTGGCGGTCTGGAAGGTACGGCCCACCCCGAGCCGGACGATCTTGTGCACCGGCCGGCCGAGCAGCTCCTGCTCGCCGAGCTTCGCCGACCCGGTGCCCGCGGAGAGCCCCGTGATGGCGTCGATGCAGGTCGTCTTGCCGGCACCGTTCGGGCCGATGAGGAACCGGACCTCGCCGGGGTGCGCGTCGAAGGAGACGCCACCGACCGCGACGAAACCGGAGAACTCGACCCGGAGGTCGGTGACGACGAGCGAGTCGCCTGAGGAAGTGGGCCTGGTCATGACGCCACCTCCTCAAGCTGCCGGGTGGCGGGCTTCTCGGCCGGGTCCCGGCGCGCTGTTCTGAACCTGGCCGGCAACGAGGACAGTCCTTTCGGCAGGAAGAGGATGACGACGATGAACAGCAGGCCGATGATGTAGGTCCAGCCCTCGGGCCAGGTGGAGCCGAGGCTCGACTGCCCCCAGCCGACCGCGATCGCGCCGAGCGCCGGGCCGAAGAGCGAGGCGCGGCCACCGAACGCGACGCCCGCGATCATGAGAATCGAGGCGGCCGCCCCGATCTCGGCCGGCGTGATGATGCCGACGATCGGCACGAACATCGCACCGCCGATGCTGGCCATCAGCGCCGCGCCGACGAAGGCGACGAGCTTGACGTTGGCCGGATCGTAGCCGAGGAAACGCACCCGCTCCTCGGCGTCGCGGGTGGCGACGAGGAGCTCACCGAAGCGGCTGCGGTACAGCTGCCACACCACGAGCAGGCAGATCACGAGCAGCGCGGCCGTGATGAGGTACACCATGGTCCGGTTCGCCGGGTCGTTGAGCACGTACCCGAAGAAGTACTTGAAGTCGCTGAGGCCGGTGTCCCCGCCGGTCTCCCGGATCGTGGAGCTGACCAGGGTGGCGAGCGCGACGGCGAGCGCCTGGGTCAGGATCGCGAAGTAGGCGCCCTTCACCCGGCGCTTGAACAGCGCGTAGCCGAGCAGGCCGGCCGCGACCACCGGCAGCACCACGATCGCCAGCAGGGTGAACGCCGCGCTGCGGAACGGTTCCCAGAACGCGGGGAGCGGCGCGAGCGGGTCGTAGAGCACCATGAATCCCGGTACCCCGTCACCGGCGGTCTCCAGCGTCAGGTGCATGGCCATCGAGTAGGCGCCGAGGGCGAAGAACACGCCCTGGCCCATGACGAGCATCCCGCCGCGACCCCAGGCCAGGCCGATGCCGACGGCGGCGATCGCCCAGCAGCAGTACTTGCCGAGGTTGCTGAGCCAGTGGTCGGTGAGCACCAGCGGCGCGATCCCGAGGAGCAGGACGGCGAACACCCCGATGCCGGCGAGGGAGAAATGTGGCTTCAGTTTGGTCATGCCAGGCTCCTGGTCCGCACCGTGAACAGGCCCTGCGGGCGCGCCTGCAGGAAGACGATCACGAGGATGAAGGCGAGCACCTGCGCGAGGCTGCCGGTCGTCCAGTAGGCGAAGCACGAGAGGCCGACGCCGACCGCCAACGCGGCGATGATGGTGCCCTTGAGCTGGCCGATGCCGCCGGCGGCGACGACGAGGAAGGCCGGGATGATGTACTGCGCGCCCATCTGGGAGTTGGTGCCGCCGATGAGCGACGCGGCCACGCCGGCGACCCCGGCCAGCCCTGAGCCGACGAAGAAGGTCAGCCGGTCGACGGTGCGGGTGGAGATGCCGGCGGTCTCGGCGAGGTCCCGGTTCTGCACGGTCGCCCGGATGCGGCGGCCGAACGAGGTGTACTTGAGCCAGGCCGCCAGCGCGCCGACGCAGACCGCCGCGAGCACGATGGTGAACACCTGCCGCAGCGGCCAGTCGTAGCCGAGGATGGTCCACTGCCCGTCGAGCCAGCTCGGCTTCTTCACCGGCACGCCCTGGGACGGGAAGATCTGCAGCGCCGCCTGCTGCAGGATCAGGCTGGCGCCGACCGTGACAAGCAGGGTGTCCAGTGGCCTTCGGTACATCCACTGAATGATGCTGACCTCCAGCAGGAGGCCGAACAGTCCGGCGACGACGAACGCGACCGGCAGCGCGACCGGGATCGACAGGTCGCTGGAGTCGATGACCTGCTGGACGAGGTAGGCGGTGAACGCGCCGATCATGAGGAACTCGCCGTGGGCCATGTTGATCACGCCCATCTGACCGAACGTGAGCGAGAGGCCGAGCGCGGCGAGCAGGAGCAGCGCACCCTGTGCACTGCCGTTCAGCAGCGGTGGGATCAATCCGTCCACGTGCTCTCGCTCTCTGTGCGGGGTTTCGGACGCGGGGCCGCTCGACGCAGCCCCGCGTCCGGATGGGTGGTTTTCGGGGGGTTGGTTAGCCGGCGGCCTTCACGAGCTGGTCGCGGACGGTCGCCGGGAACCAGTCGTAGCCCTTGAGGAACGGGTCGGGTTTGATGAAGCTGTCGGAAGCCCAGGCGATGTCGAACTGGTTGCTGGCGTTGATCTTGCCGATGTGACCCGGCTTCGAGATGTGGTGGTTCTCGCCGTCGAGCTCGACCTTGCCTTCCGGCGCGTCGAACGAGATGCCGCCCTTCTTCGCCGCCGCGTTCACCGCGTTGACGTCGAACGAGCCGGCCGCCTCGACCAGGGCCTTGTAGAGGTACAGCGAGATGTAGGCGGCCTCCATCGGGTCGGAGGTGACGCCGCTGCTGTTCGGGTACGCCTTCCAGCTGTCGATGAACTTCTGGTTGGTGGGCGTCTTGAGCGACTGGAAGTAGTTCCACGACGCGTAGTGGCCGGTGACCGCGTGGCCCATGGCCGGCGCCTCCTCCTCGGCGATCGACACCGAGATGATCGGCGTCGTCTCCGCGGTGAGGCCGGCGTCGTAGTACGCCTTGATGAAGCCGACGTTCGACGAGCCGTTGATGGTGTTGAAGATGAAGTCCGGCTTGGCCGCCTTGATCTTCGCCACCTGGGTGGTCCAGTCGTCCTTGTCGAGGGGCACGTACTCCTCACCGACGATCTTGATGCCGAGCTTGGCCGCGTAGAGCTTGATGATCGCGTTCGCGGTGCGCGGGAAGACGTAGTCACTGCCGGCGAGGAACAGGTTCTTCACGCCCTTGGAGGCGAGGAAGTCCATCGCGGGGATGATCTGCTGGTTGGTGGTCGCGCCGGTGTAGTAGATGTTCGGCGACGCCTCAAGACCCTCGTACTGCACCGGGTAGAAGAAGAGGCCGTTGTTCTTCTCGACGACCGGCTTGACGGCCTTACGGGAGGACGAGGTCCAGCCGCCGAAGATCGCGGCGACACAGTCCTGGGTGAGCAGCTTCTCGGTCTTCTCCGCGAAGGTGGGCCAGTCGGTGGCGCCGTCCTCCTGGACGTACTTGATCTTCTTCCCGAGAATGCCCCCGCCGGCGTTGATCTCGTCGGCGGCCATGTGCAGCACGTTGGAGACGGTCTTCTCGGAGATCGCCATACCGCCGGTCAGGGAGTTGAGGAAGCCGAGCTTGACGGAGTCACCGGAGGTGTCGATGCAGCTGGACGCCGCAACCGACCCGGCGGGCGTCTCTTCGCCGGCTTTGGCGCCACAGCCGGCGAGCACGAGGGCCACGGTCGTCCCGATGGCGCCCGCGGCCACAAGCGTGCGCAGCCGCTTGCTGGTGATGGACATATGTGAGAACTCCGTTCCTGGTAACGGGGGCGTGACGCCTGGGTCGCGGCACGGCGGATACGCATGTCCAGGGCGAACCGCCGGCGTCCCGAGCGCCCCACCCCTTGTCGCCGGCCAGGTACAGCCGACTGCGCAGGTGAGAGCAGGTTGACCGCGCGTCATTACTCTGACATTTCTTGACCGTTCCAACTCTGTAACCACAAACCCGCCTGTGGTTAAAAGTCCCTGCAAATACGTGGAAACGCGCGGAATGGCGATGTCAAAGTACTGTCACGGCCGCCGAGGGCGTGGCGCGCATGGCACACTTCTGACATCACAGAGCGTCACTTGAGAGGATGCCGCCGGGCCGGTCGAGTCGTCGGATCGCCAGGTCGGCACCCACCACGGGGATGTTCGACGTGACTGACGATCAGGTCAGGCGCAGGGTTATGGCGCCGCTCATTTGCTGAGCGCGGGTTCGATCCCTGCCCCATCGGCATTCGCGCTCGCCGGAGGGATGCCGTTTCCGCTGGTAGAGACCTTGCGAGGCGCGCGGTTGTCCCCGCGCTCGGGTGCCCCCGGCAGGATTCGAACCTGCGACACACGGTTTAGGAATTGGATCACGGCGCGCTCTGCCGATGCCCTGACCTGCTCTGACCTGGTGTTGCGTCGCCTGCCGGGGGTGTCTTGCTGCCCGTGATTGGCCGTCGTTGACCCCTGTTACTGGCACGCGGATGGCACGCCCCCGACCCTCGCCCCAAGCTCCTCCGTACACCCGTCATGCACCCCTGGGAAGCGGGCCGCCGGCGGGGGTGCCTCGCCCGCGCGGACGGTCAGGTCCCGTGCGGACGCTCGGCGCCCCCGCCGGCGGCCCGCTTGGCCTTGCCTGCGTGACGGGGGTGCGGAGGAGCGCCCCCTCCGGGACCCAGAGGCCCGCCGGGAGGCAAGAGGGCAACTACACGCGGAGGGCAACGCTGCGGGAGCGACGGTCTTTCGCCCGGCGGACGTCGCGGTAGCCCAAATCTGGCTGAGCCGCCTCGACCGTAGCTGGCATATCGGCCGAGCTGTCGACGTGCCTGGCTGCTCTCTCAGGCGTCTTCTGTACGGCTCGGGCGTGGTGTCCCGGCCGGGCGGGCTTCCGGCGCCGGCCCGCAGGGCCGGGCGCCGCTTGCCCGCCGAGCCGGGTGTCCACGTCCGAGCCTGCGCCGAAGGCGCCTTGATCTAGTACAGCCAGATTCGGCAACACACAAGATTCCGTCAGGCCAGGCCCATCGGTCAGTACCTACCGGCCACCTCACATCAGACGTACATCTGCGGCATGCTGAGTAAGAACAGATCCGGACCGTGACCGTTACTGTGATTGACGTACGGCGATGGTTGGGCCGTGTCATCCGTGATGTCGCTTCTCCCACGCCGTGCCTCGACCCATGGGTCACATGCCGAAAATTGGGACACGATCGAGGGCTAGTATCGATCACGCTAGTGACGTAATGTGACTAGATGAGCACGCTAAGCAAACGTGATTGTCTATTGCAGGAGTCGCCATGCAGCCTGTAGGTCGTCGCGCCCAGATGGAAGAGACCATCTACCCTAGCGATCCATATACGTTCATCAAGCATCGGGCGTACGCGCACTACCTCAATTGCTGGCTTCCGGTTTTCCTCCAGTCCCGTGATTCTGCGACCGTGGTTGACGCGTTCGCCGGAGCGGGTATCTACTCCCAAGGTGATCCTGGTTCTTCCGTTGTCGTCGCCAACACGCTCTTAAACCATTCGCGCTTGGATCGCTTTCGGGGCATGCTTGAACTTCTCTCATTGGAGGAGAGAGCCGATCGAGCCGAGGAACTCGAACGCCAAATGAAGAGGTTGCCTCGTCATCCGAAGCTATTCTGGAGAGTATTGCCGCCGGGATCACTCTCCAGCAACGTAGTTCGCTTGCAGCAGTTCACTCATAGGAACGACCCGCGAAATCCCGTTCTATGGCTGCTTGATCCATACGGCCCCGCCGGTCTGACTGCCGAACTGGTTCAGTCATGCATGGAAAGCGGTCCGCGGGATGAGGTGGTCATCTCGTTCTTCAGTAAGGAAATGCACCAACGCAAGACCGTTGCCTCGTGGCAGACGGGTATGGACCGGCATTTCGGCGACGACTCGTGGCGAGCTGTTCTAAATTGCCCGGATCAAGCGGACGGCATGAGGGTTTTGGTGGAGAATTACTGCGCTCTTTGGCGCGCAAGAGGGTTCTTCGCTAGCGTCTTCGCCGTTAGGGTGCCCACTGAACTCGCCAGGTACTACCTAGTCTTCCTGACCCATGCGGAGCGTGGCTTGGAGTGCTGGACCAAGATGCTTCGCCAACTGGATCCTATTGCAGGAGAAGGGGCGTCGCCTTACACCATTCAAAATCCTTCACTTTTCGACGGAAACGGCATTTTGTTTACCGAGAAGATGCAAAGGGTTCTGCGGGATTTCGAGGGTCAAGAGAAGACTTGGCAGGAATTGAGGATCGCGGCAATGCAAGCTGGACAATCCGATAAGATCCTCCGCGCTGCCCTCTCGGATCTAGGAGAGAAGGGCCTTGCTTTCCGCGTTCAACCGCTTGAGTCGAAGACGCCGTGGCCGGACAATTGCACAATTCGAATCTATTCGGAAAGTGATCTTTAGAACTGGAATAGGCAGTCAGCTAGGCGGCCTGCTTCGTTGGCATTTCATCCCAGGTTCTGCCTTCAAGGATACGTCCGGCTTCCTTAGGAGTTCGCCCACCCCATTGTTTGAAGAAGAATGGAACACTACTTTCGGCGCACTGGTCTCGGAGTTCTGTAATCCAGCCTATATCCACAGCTCGATGATTTGGTCCGCTCTCACCGCCGACGATCACCCAACCAATCCCTGTTAGGTTGACCTTCCCTAGGCTGCCTAGCAGAGGCTCGCAAGACAAGAATCGGACGGCGGCGGGCACTCGTCGAAGCTCGTCCACACGGTGTAATTGCCCGCTTGCTTCTACCGACACGCCCATCCAAACGTTCTCCGGCCAAGTCAGCTGATCCGACAACAACCTGAGGCGTCGTGCGCGTTTAGTAAGCACTTGGAAGGTGTGTTGCGGGCACCCTTCCATTGTGGCGAACACGCTCTTAATGAACGACACAGGAACACGTGCGTGAAAAAGATCGCTCATGGAATTCACAAACACCAGGCGCGGCGCCCGCCACCGCCGAGGTATATTAAGTGAATCATCGTGTGTTTGAAGACCGAACCCAGGTCCGGACGTTCGGACGTCCCCGTCCGTCTGGTACTTCGCTTGGCCCATCGCCTTTAGCCGCTTGGACAGCGTCAGCGCGTAGCAATTGTCACAGCCAGGGGATATTCGGTCGCATCCGGTGGTTGGATTCCAAGTTGCCTGGGTCCACTCGATCGCTGATCCATCCGCCATGTCGGACCTCGCTCACTCTAGATCTGCCTGCATCGATCACGCTACCGATCCTGCGCCCCGGGGGCCACATGGCGCGCGGACCTGCCTGGAGAACTCTCCTTCGTCTCGCCAGTTCTCTGTCGCCCGAGGCACTCTCGTCCCTTGATCATGTTCTTGAGCGCTAGGACCGGACCGCCTCAACGTTCGCCGGCAGCGCCGCACAACGAAAACCGGTGTCGTCGTCACTCATACCAACGGCAGCGTCGTTGAACAGAGACGGAGTGCAGCGCAGAAACGGACTCGTGAAGGCACTGCCCTTGAGTTCGAACCGACTGTCCTCGGACTCGGTTGAGCACCATTCCCACGTATTGCCGCACATGTCGTAGACGCCGTATGGGCTGACGCCGCTGGCGTAGCGGTCAACTGGGGTGGTGCTGCGGATGCCGTTCTCGCGGCAGTTGCACTTGGCTGGGGTGCGTTGGCTGCCCCACGGGTAGATGTCACCACGGGTGCCTCGGGCGGCCTTCTCCCACTGCTGGCTCGTCGGTAGCGACTTGCCCGCCCATTGCGCGTATGCGTTGGCGTCGTGCCATGTCACGAACACAACGGGGTGGTCGAGCTGGTCCGCCGGTGGCTTGCCGTCTTCCCAGTGCTGGGGCGGCGTCGCGTCGGTGGCGGCGATATATCGGGCGTAGTCGGCGTTCGTGGTCGGGTAGACGTCGATGTAGAACGCCGGAAGGTAGACCGGCTCGTTGTCCGCGCCGGCGAAGAAGATCCCGGCGTCGACGAGGGTCATCAGCTTGCCGTCGACGGGGTGGCGGATGTGGTGTTCGTCGCCGACCGGGATGTCGTCGTCCTGGGGCTGGCCGTTGGTGGGGTGCGTCATGGTGTGCTCCTGGGCCTGAGGGGTCGGCGCAGGTCCAACGGTGTCCGCGAATCTGGCCTGAACGTCCATGTTGGACGCGGCGAGTGACGTGTCAAGAGCGGACTGGTTCACCGGGCGAGGGATGATGGCCTCGCCGCCGGCTTCCCACTTGGAGATCATTCGCTCGCTGACGCCGAGGTGGCCGGCGAACTCGCGGATGCTCATGCGCTTGGCTTCGCGGAGGGCTCGAATCTCGCGGCCGGTCCAGCGTTGGACGGTGATCGTCGCCATGACCAGAAAGCTCCGTTGGGCGTCGCGGTGCTCTACAGGGACTCAGCCGGGATCTCCTCGTACTCCTTGCGGAGCGTTTCGAGGATTGGGTGATCCGCTGGAAACTCTACGTGGTCGATGGCTGAGATAGCACGCACGCCGATCGTGGTGTTGGTGGCGAACGCGGCCTGCATCCCCGAAAGGTCCTGCAACCGAACGGGGGCAAGGGTGGTGTGCTCATGGACCTGCTGCAGCAGACGCATGGTGACGCCGGGCAGGACTTCGGCGTTCGGCCAGATGACCTGCTCGCCGTCGTAGAACGCGACGTTCCACGTCGGACCTTCGCTGATGTACCCGTCGGCGTCGGCGAACAGGGCGTCGTCGAACTCGGCGAGCTGGGCGGCGCGGCGGTGCCATAGCGTGCCGAACAGGCCGATGTGCTTCACCTCGGGCAGGTCGCGGGTGTACGTCGCTGATCGCACCCGCCACGGCTCGACCGGGCCGGTCGGCACCTCGCGGGTGGTCACCAGTACCTGCGGCGTGGCTGGAGCGCTGGGGCGTCCGAGCGGCAGGTTCGGGTCGAAGACGGTGACCCGGGTGACGAAGACGCCGTCGCGTCCGGCGACGGACTGCCGTACCCAGGCGCGGATCTGGTCGCGGTCGAGCTCGGCGCCGAACAGCAGCCGGCTGTCGCGGACGAGGCGCTCAAGGTGGTGCGAGAACCCTCGGATGTGCTGGTCGTCGACGCGCATGGACGTGAAGTGTCCGTAGTTCACCATCGCCAGCGCCCGCAGCTCGTCGGGGGCTACAGGTTCGCCGTTCAGCTCCGCCATGCGACCAGTCTTGCAGCGCAAGTGCAGCGGTAGGGACATCGGGTGCAGTGAAAGTTCAGTGCTGAGGCAGCGTGAGGGCGTGGGGTCCGGACCGTACAAACGGAACCCTTGAGGCATGAGCAGCGAGCGTCGTATCTCGATGGTGGTCCCGGCCGGTGCCACCGATGCCGGTCGTGGCCGTAGCTCCTGCTGGGGCTGTGAGGGGCGCGGCTTCCGGGTCGCTTCCCGCCTGCGGCGGTTGAGCGTTGATGACGGGGGCGTTCAGTACGCGGTGCGGGTCTGCCCGGAGTGCCTCGGTAGACCACTGCTCGCTGCCTGACACGTTCCTCAACGTCGAACGGAGGTCCACGCGTGCGAGATTCGTTGCACAAGGTGGCTGAACTGCGCGTCGCGCCAGAGCCCGATTCTGCCCTCAACGCGTGCTCGCTGCGGTCATGGCATGCGGTCGACGACGATGGTGACCTCGTCCTGGTCGTCAAGGACGATCAGACGACCGTCGTCATCGGCGTCGGCTTCGGTGACGCATGGGACGCTGCGATCCGTGCGATGGAAGCGCTCGGAGTCGAAGTGACCAACTACGCGTCACGGCTTCGGGAGAAGGCGGCGAAGCAGCAGCGAGTGGCGGAGAGCGGCTCATGACGGCGACTGCCGACCGCGCCCAGGTCAACGACGGCGATGGGGCGGAGCTGCTGTACGAGATCGCGGTGACGCTGCTGCCGATGATCGGGCGTTGCGTCGAGCTGTCGGCCGGCGAGCAGGTGACCCGTCACGGGAACCGTCTGGACGGTCCGGATGACCGGCGGCTCGTCATCGCCGACATCGCGCAGCGTTGGGGGCGGCTCGACTACGCGGATCGCGCATCCTTCGGGCGGGACTGGCGGGCCGCGGTTGCCGCGTACACCGTCGACTACGTGGACACGGTCGAGGCGGAGTCGCCCGGACCGAACGAGTACGAGCAGTGGGGGCATGAGGCGACGATGGCGCTCGTCTGGCGTCAGCACGCGGACAGCCTGCGAACCGAATAGCCGGCGACCCGACGGCCCCGACCGCTGAGCATGCCGCTCGGGTCGGGGCCGCTGTGTTGGCTCGCCCGATCGTGGGATGACAGGAACGGGCGACGAATATAAGCTCTTGACAAGCTATGTTGTCGTCTTGAGGTGAGCCGTCATGCCGATCGAGTACACGCCGCCGAAGTACGTGACGATCGTCAACGCGCTCCAGGCTCGCATCGAAGAGGGCACGTACGCGTCGGGCGAGATGCTGCCCAGCGAAACGGCGCTGATGAAGGAGTTCGACACCTCCCGTCCGACGGTGGTGCGGTCGCTGGAGATCCTGCGGCAGGCCGGCTGGATCGAGACACAGCAGGGCAAGGGCAGGTTTGCGCGGTCGAAGCCGGTCGAGCCGCGGTCGTTGCCTGCCCATGCTGTGGCTCTCCTGTCCGACGAGGTTGGCGGCAGCGTCCGGG
Source organism: Dactylosporangium sp. NPDC051087 (assembly GCF_055586325.1). Classification (NCBI taxonomy): domain Bacteria; kingdom Bacillati; phylum Actinomycetota; class Actinomycetes; order Micromonosporales; family Micromonosporaceae; genus Dactylosporangium; species Dactylosporangium sp. NPDC051087. The sequence continues at coordinate 639,792 of NZ_JBVJIJ010000001.1, forward strand.
TTGTCGACGTCGTCGAGGTCCCGGCGCCTCCACGCGCGGCGGCGGCGTTGGACATCAGCGAGGGTGCGCCGATCGTGGTGCGGCGGCGGCTCGTCAGCGTCGATGAGGTCGGCCCCGTCGAGCTGGGCACGATCTACATGCCTGCCGCTCTCGCCGCCGGTACCGGTGTCGGCCTGCCCGGTCCGCTTCCGGAAGGGCTGCTGCGCCATGTCGCGGTTCGCAAGGGCGTGCAGTTTGACCGGGCGACGGAGCGGATCTCGGCCCGGCCGGCGACCGGCGAGGAGTGCGAACTGCTGGGGATCGAGCCTGGGGAGTGGGTGCTGACCGCGATGTTCTCCGTCTTCACGCGTACCGGTCAACTTGCCTTCGCGCTGGAGGTTGCCGTACCGCCGGCGCGGCAGGAATTCGAGGACTCGTTCTCGATTGCTTAGACGGCGCGTTGGCGTTGCTCAATCTCGCCCACATCGCCAAATTTCTCTGTCTGACTACTTAACAAGCTAGGCCTACTCGCTACACTGGAGTCACCTAACAAGTTAAGCGGTCAAACGGAGGAGTTCGGTGGCGCTCAAGGGTGGTAGTCGGTTCTCGATCCGGTTTGAGGACGTGTTCCCGGCGGGCTGCGTGCTGGTGCCGGATTCGATCGTCGAGGCGCAGGACTACAACGAGGTGACGAAGGCCCGCACGCCTGCACTTGACAAGTTGACCGGTCAGCGGGTGTGGACGGTCCGGGTGATGGACATGGACCCGGACCTGGCGGGGCGGGCGCGGGAGGTGGCGGTCAAGGTGTCCGCTCCGGTGCAGCCGGTCCCGGACAGCGGGGCGCCGTTCGCGCCGGTGGAGTTCGAGGGGATGACGGTCACGCCGTACGTCGGTCCGACCGGTCGGCTCGCGTACTCGTACCGTGCGGCCGGGTTCAAGACGGCGGCTCGCAAGGCCGCGTAAGCGATTCAAGCGCGGGGCGGTCTGTACGCCGTAGGAAGCCCGGACCGCCCCGCTGCCCATCCAAGCCCATTGCTGAGGTGTGGAAGGCGGTTTCATCATGCCCATTTCTGGGCGGCGTCGCCAACCCTGCCCCGGCCAACTCCTGCTGCTCATGCCTGTTGCGCGCGATGCGCGGGGCCGTTTCACCCGCTGGTTCACCGGGATGCCACGCCAATGGCTGGCGGTCCGCCGGGACGCGCGGGGGCGGTTCGCAGCGCTGGCGCCTGCGTAGGAAAGGTCGAAGGTGAACAGGAACACCAACGTCCCGCTGGTCAACTTCCGGCGCCTGTCCATCCCGGCGCCGTGGTGGCTGGTCATGTGGATCGTCATCCCGTACCTGCTGTACAAGACCACCGTCGGGCTCGTCCGGCTGATGCCGGTGCTGTGGCGCAACCGCACCTCCGTCACCCTCGCCATCCTCGCCGTGTGGCTGTGGCACGAGCACGGCTGGGAGATCCTCGCCCTGTTCGCCGGGGTCGCCGGCGCCACGGTCGGTGTGTGGTGGTGGCGGTGGCGGTCGTGGTGCGAACGCCTGATCGTGCTGCCGATGCTGTCCTGGTGGCAGCGGCTGTTCGTGTACGGCCTGCACTGGCGCGAGGCGATGACCGTCTGCCGCCTCGCCGAACGGTTCGAGCAGAAGCTCAACGTGCCGAAGCTGCTGCGGGTCCGCTGCACGTACGCCACCGACGAAGTCCTGCTGCGGATGCCGCGCGGCCAGAACCCCGACGACTACCACGCGGCCGCGGCGAACCTGGCGTACTCGTTCGGCGCCCGCATCTGCCGCGTCTACTCCGGCCGCCGCGAACAGCCACCCGCCCGCACCAACCGGTTCCTGCGCCTGCTGGACCGGTTCCGCTACCGCGACCGGCCCCGCCTGGTCTGGCTGGTGTTCGTCCGCCGCGACCCGCTGCGCCGCACCGTTCCCGCGTTCGACATCCCCGAGGAAACCGACCTGGAAGCGCTGCCGCTCGGCGTCCGCGAGGACCTCGTCCGGTACGTCTTGCGCCTCCTCGCCACCCACGTCCTCATCGTCGGCGCGACCAGGGCCGGCAAGGGCTCGGTGCAGTGGTCGCTGATCCGGGCGCTCGCCCCGGCGATCCGCACGGGCCTGGTCCGGCTGTGGGGCATCGACCCGAAAGGCGGGGTGGAGCTGTCCCTCGGCCGGGAACTGTTCGCCCGGTACGAGTACGCCACCGTCCCGCCGATGGTCGCCATGCTCGAAGAGCTTGTGGAGGTGATGCGGGAGCGGCAGGCACGCATGCAGGGCAAGACCCGCGCCCACACACCCACCCTCGACGAACCGCTGTACGTACTCATGGTCGACGAAATCCTCGCCCTCGTCGCGCTCCTGCAGGACGCCGACCTCCGGGCGCGGGCAAAGGCCGCTTTGGCGATGCTCCTCACGCAGGGCGCGGGTCTCGGCGTCCTCGTCATCGGCGCGACGCAGGACCCGCGGAAGGAGGTCGTCGAGCTCCGCGACTTCTTCCCCACCCGGATCGCGCTCAGGCTCAACGAACCCAACCACGTCGACCTCGTCCTCGGACAAGGCTCCCGCGCCCGCGGCGCCCTCTGCGACCAGCTCTCCGCCCGCCCCTCCATGCGCGGCATCGGCTACGTCGTCCTCGACGACCGCCCCGAACCGGAAAGGGTCCGGTTCGCCTACGTCACCGACGACGAGATCCGCGACATGGCCGCCCGGTACGCCGCACCGGACGTCGTGCAGCGGCCGGCGCCGGCACCGCAGCAGCGGCAGGAACCCAAGCACCTCTACAAGCCGGGACGGCACACGCAAGGGCCGCTGCTGCCGGACTCGCTGACGAACTTCCTCGACGGTGAGGCGGCATGACCCGCCGCTTCTACCGCCTCCGCGCACCACACGTGCTGACCGGCTCGTCCGCAGTCACCGTCCGGGTCACCGACGGCGAAGACCTCTACCTCGCCGTTGGTGCGGGCCGCCGGCGGATGTACGTCACGCCCGCTGAGGCGTGGGCGCTGTGGCGGTGCCTGTCCGAAGCCGTCGCCTCCACCGGCGAGCCACCGGACTGGATCCGCGTCCCGATCACCCCGAAAGCCAAGTGAGGCAACACATGCGGCTCCACGCCGAAAGCGTCGTCCTGGTCGTCATCCTCCTCGTGGTCGCGGGCATGGCCGGTGCGGCGTCGTTCACCCACGTCCACGACTGGACCATGGCCAACTCCCCGGCCGGTACGGCGGACTGGTTCGGGTGGGCGAACGCCGCCATCTCCGAACTCGTCCCGATCGCCTGCGCGCTCGTCATCCGGCGCCGCCGCCGGACCGGGGAGTCGACGCGGTACCCGTTCGCGGTCCTCACCGCAGCGGTCCTGCTGTCGCTGTCGGCGCAACTGGCGGTGGCGAAGCCGGGCATCTCCGGTGGCCTGCTCGCCGCCGTCCCTGCGCTGGCGTTCATGGCCCTGGTGAAGCTCGTCCTGTCCACGAAACCGATCCCGGCTCCGGCCGTCCGCGAAACACCGGTCGCCCAGGTCCCGGCGCCCGATCCGCTGCCGGTCGTGGCACCGCCCGTGTTCCAGCGCGTCAACGGCGCGATTCCGTCCGCAGTGGTCAAGTGAAGGAGGCACCCACCATGCACCTGCTCCACTCCCTCATCGAAGCGGTCGCCGACCGGCTGCACGCCTCCACCGACGCGAACGCCCGCGCACAGGGCCTCGCCGTGCAGCGGCTGCCGTGGGGCGGTCGGCGCATCGGACACCCGATGGTCGGCCAGTACGCCGCCGCGCGCCGCGAACGGCTGCTCCGCGGAGACGCCGACATCGTCGACCGGATGTTCCTCGACGTCCAGCAGCCCACGGGCCGCCGATGACCGTCGACACGTTGCCCGACCTCGAAACCGAACCCGAGGTCGGGCCGCGCCCCGGCTCCCGCGCCGCCCGCATGCTGATGCCCCTCGCCGCAGACGTCGTCAAGGACATGGCCACCGAATACGGCGTCTGCCTCCGCCCGATCGGCCTGCGCCGCACCGACCTCGCGACCGGCCAGACCGAAATCATCGACGTACCGTGCGGCGCCACCCGCGAGGACAAGTGCGTCCCCTGCGCCAAACGGGCACGACGGCTGCGCAAGACGCAGATCCGGGAGGGCTGGCACCGCACCGACGAACCCGCCCCGGCACCGGACCCGGCGACGGAGGAACACCGGTCGCTGATCAGCCTCCGCGCGCACCTCGAGTACTTCCGCGACCAAGCGGTCCGGGAATCCAAGTGGGACGAGGTCGGGGAGGTCGACGACGCGATCCGCGAGGTGGAGGAAGCCATCGCCGCGGAAGGGCTCCGCGGGACGGTGGCGCCGTCGCATGACCAGCCTGAGGAACCGAAGCGGCAACGCTCGACCCGCCGGCGGCAGGACGCACCCGCGCTCCCGCGGCAGAAGGTCCGGCCGCACACCGTGGGCCGCGTCTACACCGCGCCGGACGGCACCGAACACCGGCCGTCGATGTGGCTGACGATGACCCTCGACTCGTACGGCCCCGTACGAGAAGACGGCTCACCGGTGAACCCGTCCACATACGACTACCGGCGCGCAGCCTGGGACGCGATCACGTTCCCGCGGCTGCTCGACCGGTTCTGGCAGAACCTCCGGCGTTGCGTCGGCTGGAACGTCCAGTACGCCGGCTGCGTCGAGCCCCAACGACGCCTCGCGCCGCACGCCCACTTTGCGATCCGCGGCACCATCTCCCGCGCGGTCCTGCGAGAGGTTGCGGCGGCCACCTACCACCAGGTGTGGTGGCCTCGCGTCGACAAGCCCACGCATCGGCCGGTCTGGGACGCGGACGCCGAAGCGTGGTGCGACCCGGACAGCGGCGCGCCGTTGCCCACATGGGACGAGGCGCTCGACGCGATCGACGAAGACCCCGACGCTGAGCCGGCGCACGTGATCCGGTTCGGCAAACACGTCGACGCCCGCGGCGTGGCCGCCGACAGCAAGGACATCGACCGCACCGTCGGCTACATCACGAAGTACATCACCAAGTCCGCCGCTGACTGCCACACCGTGACGACCGACCGGCAACGGGCGCACCTCGAACGGCTCTGGCACGAGCTGCGCGTCACGCCGTGCTCGGAGCGGTGCGCGAACTGGCTGCTGTACGGCATCCAGCCGAAGAAGGCGCACGCCAAACTGCGTCCCGGCAACTGCAAAGGCAAGGTCCACCAACGCGCCACCCTCGGCATCGGCGGCCGACGCATCCTCGTTTCCCGCGACTGGTCCGGAAAGACCCTCGCCGACCACCGCCACGACGCCCGCGCCTGGGTGACGACCCTCCTCGGCGTCGCCGACGGCATCGACCAGGTCCCGGCGCCCGACGCGAACCCGGGCACGCCTCAGAAGATCGCGTGGGAGCTGGCGAAGCCGAACGACCCTGACATGCCGCCGATGCGACATCGCCTACTGCGGGCGCTCGCGCAGCGCATCCAGTGGCGCAACGCCCTCAACGCTGCCAGGGACCGGGCGGCGCAGTACGAGCAGACATCCAGCGACAACGGGGAGGAACGCAACGGTGAGTGACCGGCTGTTGAAGGTCGCAGAGGTGGCCGAACGGCTCGGAGTGACGGAACGGTTCGTGCGCCGGCTGATCGCCGAACGCCGGATCGAGTACGTCAAGGCTGGCACCCACGTACGGATCAAAGAGCAAGCGCTCGCTGTCTACATCGACGAGTCCACTGTGGTTCCGATCCGCATGGGCTTGCACAGCAACGGATTGGTGGCTTGATGACTGACAAGAAGCGACGTCGATTCGGCGCCGTTCGGCAACTCCCGTCCGGCCAGTGGCAGGCGCGCTACTCCGGTCCGGACGGTCAGATGCACCCAGCGCCGCAGACGTACCCGACCAAGCCACTCGCAGAGAAGTTTCTCAGCGTGACGGAGGGCGACATCGCGTCGGGCCGCTGGATCTCACCGCTTGCGGCGAAGATGCCCGTCTCGCAATGGGCCAACCAGTGGTTCGCTGCGTCGCAGTCGCGCTGGAAGGTCAAGACGCAGGAGACCTACCGCTCGGTCCTCGACCGGCTGATCGTGCGCCATCTCGGGGCGGTGAAGCTCGGCGCACTCCGTCCGCTCGCGGTGACCCGGTGGGTCGGCATGCTCGCCGAGACGGTGAGTGCGTCGCAAGTCCGGCAGGCGTACCGGCTCCTGGCGCAGATCATGGCCTCGGCCGTCGACAACGGCATGATCCCGGTGACTCCATGCCGTGGTGGTCGCGTCGCTGGCCTCCCTCGGCTTCCGCACGCCAAGCCGAACGTCCTCACGCCCGGGGATGTCGCCCGTCTTTCGGCAAAGTGCGAGCTGCCCGACCGGGTCCTGGTCCTGCTGCTCGCGTACGCCGGGCTCCGGATCGGCGAGGCGCTCCCGCTGCGTCGCCGATCCTTCGACCTGCCGGACCGCCGGCTGATCGTCGCCGAGGCTGTCTCGCAGGTACGCGGCGGCTCGGTGATCGGTACACCGAAGAACCACCAGCAGCGGGAGCTGACCCTGCCCTCGTTCGTGGTCGACGCGGTGGCGGAACTGCTCGGCAACCTGCCCAAGGGTGAGGACGTGTTCCTGTTCGGCGGCCGGCAGAAGCACACGAAGGGGCGACAGCAGAGTTACTACGGCTTCCGCGCCCGGTTCCGCGAGGCGGTCAAGGCGGCCGGCCTCGACGGGGTGAAGCCGCACGACCTCCGAGCCACGCACGCGTCCTGGGTCTCGGACTCGCACGGCATCCTCGTCGCTGCCGCCCGGCTCGGCCACGCCGACGCCAGCGTCACGACCAGGCATTACGCTCGCCCGCTCGGCGGCAAGGACGAAGAGGTCGCGGCGCACCTCGACAAGGTGGCTCGCAAGGCTAGTGGCACGCGGATGGCACGCAAGATCAAGAAAAACGTGCCATAAGCCTCTGACCTGGTGCCCCCGGCAGGATTCGAACCTGCGACACACGGTTTAGGAAACCGTTGCTCTATCCCCTGAGCTACGAGGGCGCGATGAGCAGTGTACCGACGCCCCCGCTGACCTGCGTCGGCATATCCCGCCCCGGCGTGGCTCCGGTGCGTTCGGGCTGGTGGAACCAGCGCTCGATCACACAATCGGCGTTTGCGATGGGTGGGGTCCGTCCGGTATGCCCGGTTGGCTCGCCGTGACCCTGGTGGTTCGCTTCGCCGAGCACTCGTCGAGATCCTGCGGCGGGCCGGGCAGGTCCTTGGAACTGAATATAAGTCCGGCTTATACTCGGAGGATGTGGGATGTCAGGCTGCATCCGGACGTCGAGGCGTGGTTCTTGGAGCTGTGTCGTATTGACCCGACGACTGCTGACCTGGTCGCCGAGGCGATCGACGTTCTGACTGAGCAAGGGCCGGCGCTCGGTCGGCCACTGGTCGATCGCCTCAAGGGCAGCCTGTACCAGAACATGAAGGAGCTGCGACCGGGTTCAGCCGGCCGCTCCGAGGTTAGGATGATCTTCGCGTTCGATCCGGCGCGCGAGGCGATCTTTCTGGTGGCCGGGGACAAGTCCGGACAATGGCAGACGTGGTATCGCAATGCGATCCCGCTTGCGGACACTCGGTACGCCGACCATCTCGCGGCGCTGAAAGAGGAGGGCCAGTCGTGACCGAGGCTTCGAACTGGCAGGACGTGAAGGCAAAGGCTCGCGCCGCCGACCCGACCTGGGATAGCGCCGAGCGGGTTGCTCGCCGCCAGCAGATGCGAGAGCAGATGCTGGCCTCGGTCAGCGGTGCTCAACTGGCTGAGATCCGCAAACAGCTCGGCGTCACGCAGGCCCAGCTAGCTGAAGCGGCCGGGCTGACGCAGGCGCGTATCAGTCAGATCGAGAACGGCGACGCCGTCGGGCTGGAGACACTGCGGGCCTATGTGGTCGGGCTCGGCGGCCAACTCGACATCGTCGCCCGCATCGGCAACATCCAGCTCAACGTGGCCTGACCGGGCGGCCTTCCAACTGGCAGCAGCCGATGCACTTAGCGGCCGACGAGCCCCGTGCGGCAGCACCTGCTCGCCGCCTCGTCGTTGGTCCGTCGGCTGCTGCCCGGTGGCAGAAGGCGACGATCCCGTAGCCGAGGACATCTGCGAGAGCTGGACGGAGCCGGCGTGCCAAAGGATGGAGGACTCATGACCGAGTTCCACGACTGGGAGGATATTCGCGCCGACCTCGACGACGGAGACAGCGAGGCGTTGGCCGCGGAACGGGCACGGACTGAAGCGTGGATCAGCGCTGTCGAGGTCTTCGACGAGCTGACCGCCGAACGGAATCAGTCTGTTGCGCAAGCCGCCGGCTCCGTGCGAGCCGAAGAGCTCACGATCAGCTCGGATGCCGAGGCGATCATGGAGCGCTGGGCTCGCGGTGAGCTCAGTACGACCCAGATGCGAGAACTGGTTCGGCAGCTCTGCACCTTATGACCGTCGACCTGTACAGCGACCCGGCTTCCGGGGTGCTCGCTATCGGTTCGGTATCACGTCGGACGCGGCGAAGGTCGGTCGAGGGCTGTCGAAGGCGTGAATCCTCACCGGCGTTCGCGGTGTCTAGAACGGTCGGTCGATGTCCCAGCGGTCTTTGAGGACAAGGTAGATCGTGCCTATCCAGCCTTCGTCCTCGAATCCGGCGGCTTCCTGCGCGATTCTGACGAACCCGTCCGGTATGGCAACGGTGCAGGCGCGGCGGAACTGCTCCCGTGCATGATCTGCTCCTCGGATCTGCGGCGCCACCACAAGGTCCTGGTCGTCGGGAACAGCGCCTGCCAGGTACCCGCCGACCGCGTTGATCAGCTCCGCGCGTTCGCCGAACGCGCCCGGTTCGATGCGGACCCGGTTGCTGTACAGCTCGACCTTCATGTCAGGCGGCAGTTGAGCCTGGTAGTGCTCCCAGCAGGCGATGATCTGATCGGACTGGGCCGGTGTCGGTGCGGTGATGCCGAAGGTCGTGGCGAGCGGCTCGAATCGGAGCCCCTGCCATTCGATGCTGCCGGTGGTGGTGTCCACCCGCTCCACGGCGATCGCGGCGTCGCCGATGTGCCGCCGAGCCGCGGCGCGGGCCTCGGCCAGGCCCGCTTCGTCGTGGTCGGCTTCGACTGTCAGCTCGTCACCGGTGGACAGAAACACGGCCCAGACGCCGCTGTACCGGTGCTGGTAGGTGATGGAGATCGGATCCATGGGGCGAACTGTGCCATGAACGCCGCGGCTGCATAACGTCGAACATCAGGGGCAGCTTGATCATGCGTACGTACGCTTGGCCGCGGTGAGTACCGCGACCCGCCGGCGCGCCCGGTCACCACCCAGGTCGATCGCTGGCGACGATGGCCTCTCGAAGGCCGTCGCACGGAATGAGGCGCGGGGGTACGCCAGGGAGCATGCCGTGGCGGCGGCTGCGGCGGATGGCGCGTCGCTGGTCGGGTTCGAGGGCCGCGATGCCCGAAGTGTCGCGGCCGGGCGTCGGATACCCGTGGATAGGATGCCGCCGTGCCCGTGTCTCGGAAGCGGAAGAAGAAGTCTCAGTCCGGCGGCCGGTCCTCCCGCCAGCCGATGGTCTCGCCGCGTGGCGGGTCCGCGGGAGCCGGTGTCTTCGGTGAGCTGTTCGAGTATCGGCAGAAGCTCGCCGAGCATCGCACCACGCTGGCCGGGAATGCAGCCGGGGCGTTGATTGACGCCTTGATCGCGAGTGCCCCAGGGCGGTCCGACGACGACCTCGAAGACGACTTCTGCGTTCGCTACGGCGCGGCGATGGTGTCCTTCGAGGACGGCTCCGTGGAGGACATCGTCAATCCGGAGGACCTCGTCGGCGCGTTGCTGTCGGCGCTTGACGAGCGGTTCCACAAGCCGGCGGAGGCTGGTGGGGACGTCGCTGTTCTCCAGCGGCTGCTGGCTGTCGTCGCCGGTGTGCTGCCGTTCCCGCTCAGCGAGTCCGCGAACGATCTGATCTTGGCGCATCTGGATGCCCGCACGGCGAAGCGGGCCGCGCGCGGGCGTGCTGTGACCGGTCCTGTGTTGTGGGCACGCGACGTCTACGGCACCCGTTGGGCGGTGGTTGCGCCGTTCACGTCCGACACGGGCCCGGACCGCTGGTACCTGTGGGACGTGGACACCTGTGGATACGAAGTGCTCACCGTGCACAGCGGCTTCCATGCTTCGGCCGAGGCCGCGGTGGCCGCTTGGCGGGAGTCGGTCGGGCAGGCCGCGGCGGGTGAGGCGGTCCTGACGGTGGTGGATGACTCGGAGACGCTCGACGTCCTGCTGCGGGGCGAGGTCGAGGGGATACGGATCGGCGGGGAGGACGAGGAGCAGTACGCCGAGTTCTTGCGCAGCCGGCGGCTCGGTAGGACGGCGCGGAAGGCGGTACGGCGGGTGCGCGGGCGCGCCTTCGTGCGGCTGACGGCCGCCGACGCCGCGGCGCAGTTCGCCCAGCGGCTGCGGCAGATCGACTATCACGGTGGGATCGTCGGCGAAGGGGACGACGCCGGTCCTGTCGGCCCCGCCGAACTTGCTGAGGAATTGGCCGAGTCCTGGGACCCACACGATGACCCAACGCTCTACCCGTTGTGCTCGCCGCACAAGGTCGCGGTCTCCGTGCTGCACCTGCGGGACTTCTTCCAGGATGACTTCGCCGCCGAGCTCGTCGCGCTGCTGCCCGAATGGATCCGCTTCCTGGCGGAGCACACCGCAATGCCGGCGGAGTTGACTGAGCGGTGCCTCGCGTACGCCTCGGGTGAGCTCCAGTTTCCCGGAATCCTCGACGACCGAGGACGGTCGAATCCCATGGCACGGGTGGCCGAGTAACGGTGGCTACGGTTTTCGCGCGCGACCGGTTCGCGGGCCTTCTGGGCGAGGGTGCAACTGCGGGATCGTTCAGCGCGCGACGCACCGCCCGTCTCGACGACCTGCGGCTGGAGGTCGTCGGTGTCGGCCCGATCACCCTGCCCGTCCCGGTCCGGCAGGCGAAAGAGCTTTGCCTGATCGGTCGGCCGGCCCGGTTCGGTAAGGGCGAGCAGACGCTGCTGGACGCCAAGGTCCGCGACACGTGGGAGGTCCCGAAGAGTCGCGTGAAGATCGACAAACGGCAGTGGAGCGCCACGCTGCGGCACGTCCTCAAGCGCCTGCGTGCCGACCTCGGCCTGCCGGAGGGATGCGAGCTGACGGCCGAGTTCCACGCGATGCTGGTGTACGCGCCAGGCCAGTTCTTCGCTCCGCACCAGGACTCGGAGAAGGCTGACGCCATGATCGGGACCCTGGTCGTGACGCTGCCCTCGGCAGCCACGGGCGGTGTACTCGTGGTCGAGCACGCCGGCCGGACCGCGACGTACCGGTCGTCGAAGGAATCACTGTCGTTCGTGGCCTTCTATGCCGACTGCCGTCACCACGTCCGTCCGGTCATGTCGGGCTACCGGGTCGTGCTGACGTACAACCTGTTGCTCAAGGGTGACCCGGTCGCTGCGGCAGCCGGACGGACCGACCCTGGCCTGGCGGTCGAACTGGCCAGCTGCCTGAACCAGCACTTCGGCGATTCGGACGAGCCCGCCCGCCTGGTCTACCTGCTCGACCACGAATACACCCAGCGTGGGCTGGGGTGGGTCCGCCTCAAGGGAGACGATGCCAGCCGCGGCGCGTTGGTCCGGGCGGCGGCACTTGCCGCCGACTGCGAGGTTGCCCTGGCCTTGGCGGAGGTGCACGAGCAGTGGAGCGCCGAGGACGCAGTGCCAAGCGGCCAGTACTGGGACGACGGAGACGAGACGGAGGATGACGGGGACTACGAACTGCAGGAGCTCATCGAGTCGACGACCAGGCTCGACTGCTGGCTGGATGAGGGTGGCGAGGCCACGCCCACCTCATTGATCGTCTACGACGACGAGGTCTGCGCGACGACGCCGACGGCGGACCTGTCGCCACACGCCTCGTCGTACGAGGGCTACATGGGCAACTACGGCAACACCCTGGAGCGCTGGTACCGCAGAGCGGCAATCGTGGTTTGGCCGCGCCGGTGGGCCTTCGCGATCCGTGCGCAGGCCTCGCCCGCGTGGGCACTCGATCGGCTCGCCGACCTGGTCCGGGCGGGCAACGTGGCCGAGGCTCGTGAGGCCGCCGCCACGCTCGCCTCCTTCTGGAGCGTGGTGGCGAAGGCGAACGCCGAGCAGCTGTTGGGCAAGACGCTCGCGGTCGCCCACGACCTGGACGAGCCCGGCAGCTCAGCCATGTTGCTCGCGCCGTTCCAGATCGAGATGCTGGGCCGCTCTCATGCTGCGTCGCTCGCCCGGGTCGCCGTGCGCTACGGCGATTCCTGGACCCGCGAACTGGTCGACGTCTGGTTCGGCCGCGATCGACCGGCGTACCTGTTGTCATCGCAGCCGCAGCGGGCGGTGTGGCTGGAGTCCCTGCCAGCCGTATGCGATGCGTTGCGCGAGGCGCCCGAAGCCGGTGGGCCGGTGGGCCGGCTGGTGTCCGCCGCCGCCTGGACCCAGCTGCGGGAATCGGTGGACAGGATGCTGCAATACCCCGCTCCGAGCCACCGGCACGCGGCGCTGAGTGAACTCGGGCCGGCTGTCGCCGGTCTGCTGCTGAGCACGGCGAGCCTCGCGGTGGCGGACCTGCGCGACGAGATGGTCGCCTTCCTGCGCAGCGACAATGATGATCTGGTCTGGTGCGCCATGTCCGCGCTCCGCGCAGCCCGCACGGCTGGCCGCGATACCCGCCGCGCCGCAGGACTCGACGTCATTGCACGCCATTGCGCCGCGCGGCTTGCGACTCGGCTGGCCCAGCCGACCCGGTCCGCCGACGACTGGTCGATCGAGTTGCCGGAGGGCTGCCACTGCGAACTGTGCCAGACCCTGGACGCGTTCCTCGCCGACAGATCACGGCGCTCCTTCGACTGGCCGCTGGCAGAACAACGGCGCCGGCATGTCCACGCCCGGATCGACCAGCACGAGTTGCCGGTACGCCATCAAACCCGACGTAGCGGACGACCTTACACACTGGTATTGACCAAGGCGGAGGCACTCTTCGCACGCGAGCGAGAGGCCCGCCAGCGCGACCAGACCGACCTCGCCTGGCTCGGCAGAACATTCGACGCCCGGTGAACACGCTTCGCCGAGCACGCGTCGAGCCGTCGTACCACCCGAACGTGACAGCCCCGATGCGCATTGGCCCAGCTGGTTCGGCGGGCGTTCCGGGGCCGGGCATCCGCCCAGGCCGCGCTCGCCGAGGCCGAAGTCCACTCGGCAGACGAGACCCGGATCGAGACACTGCAGCAGGCGCTGACCGAGGCGGTCGCGGAAGACTCCGCGTTAGAAACGGATCTACAAGCGGTGTGGCGCGACCTTTCGCCACACCTGACCGCCGGTTACGGCGGCGTGGCCAACAACGTCTCCGGCACCATCGAGGGCAACGTGGTGCAGGCCCGTGACGTCCACGGCGGCATCTCCTTCGGCACTCCTGGCCGAACCGAGTCCTGAGCGGTCCCGGAACTCCAGCCGGCCGATCTCAGTGTTGGGTCTGGCTCATCGGGCTTGACGGTGCAGTGAGAGCTGATGCTGGAAGGCGTTCCTCGGGGTGGTGTGGGTGCGGTACAGCGGGCTGCACGGCGTGGCGGCCAGCCAGGTCTCCAGGTCGTCGAGTTCTCGTTCTCTGCCGTGGTCGGCGAGGAATGTGAACTCGGTCATGATCCCGACGACGCTGCGGTTGGCGGTCGGGGCGATCCGGCGGGTGGTCATCTGTTCGACCTCGGCGGCGATCGTCGCGGCGTCGGCGCCGTACGTGGCCATGGTCGTGGCGATGCGGTCGACGGCGCGGGCCAGCGCGGTGGCGGCGGGTGCGAGCGGCAGGAGGACCGGCAGCAGGGTTGTCTCGTTGACCAGCAGTAGCACGTCCGGTCGCCATGCGAACCGGGTGGCGTACCAGTCGCCGAGGGCGGTGGTGGACTGCTCACCCGCGCGCAGGTCCGGCGTGCCTATCCGGTCGCGGAGCTTCTTGGTCGCACGCACGATCAGCACCGCAACATCATGGCAGTGGCGTAGCCGTTCCCCCTGGTTGAGCACGTCGGTGGCGGCAGTCGTACGGCGTACGTACTGCGGAATCTTGACCGTCGACGCTGCGGCAGCCGCTGGCGTTGATAAAACGACAGTTAGCGCATGTTAGCGTTGTTTTATCGAAGATGAGGGTGTGATGGCGAAGCGGACGAGGTCGTTCATGCCGACCACCCGGGCGGCTGTTGCGCTGCTCGGTTCCCTGATCGCTGCCGCACGCAAGGAGCGCGGTTGGACGGCTGCGGACCTGGCCGAACGTGTCGGGGTGCAGCCGCACACCATCGGGCGTCTCGAGCGGGGCGAGCCGACGGTGGCTGTGGGCCTGGTGTTCGAGGCTGCGGTGGTCGTCGGGGTGCCGCTGTTCGCTTCGGACGAGCGGGAGCTGCCCGCCTTGGCCGCGGCCGCGAGGCAGCGGCTGGCGCTGCTGCCGGCTCGGGTGACCAAGCCAGCGGTCGTCGTCGACGACAACTTCTGACCGCGCGCGAAGGAGAGGCATGGCACCGCTGCGGGATGCGTTCGTGTGGGTGTGGCTGCCTGGCGCGACGGAGCCGGTGGTCGCCGGCCGGGTCGTCGCGGTGGACGGCGAGCGTTACGTGTTCGCGTACGGCCGGAGTTATCTGGCGCGTCCCGACGCGGTCTCGCTGTATGCGCCGGAGCTGCCGCTGCGGGAGGGGCCGATCGAACCGCTGCGGGATCTGCCGCTGGCGGGCTGCCTCCGCGACGCCAGCCCCGACGCGTGGGGTCGGCGGGTCATCCTCGCTCGCCGGTTCGGTCACGTTGACCGCGACGCGGACACCGGAGCCTTGGACGAGCTGACGTACCTGCTCGGCTCGGGCTCCGACCGGGTCGGCGGGCTGGACTTCCAGGCCAGCGCTACCGAGTACGTCGCGCGGGACGAGACGGCCGAGCTGGCTGAGCTCATCGGCGCGGCTGAGGCGCTCGAGGCCGGCCTGCCGCTGTCGCCGGCGCTGGGCGAGGCGCTGACCCGGGGTACGTCCATCGGTGGTGCCCGCCCGAAGGTCACGCTGCTCGACCAGGGGCGGCGCCTGATCGCCAAGTTGTCCTCGACCGGGGACTACTACCCCGTGGTCAAGGCGGAGGCCGTCGGGATGATCCTTGCCCGGCGGGTGGGCCTGCAGGTCGCTGCCTGCGAGGTCGTCCGCTGCGCTGGGCGCGATGTGCTGCTCGTGGAGCGCTTCGACCGCACCGAGGTACCAGGGCAGCGCCGCATGATGGTCTCGGCGCTGACCATCCTCGGCGAGGACGAGATGGGCGCGCGGCACGCCGGCTACCCGGACCTCGCGGACGCGGTCCGCAAGCAGTTCACCGACGCCGCCCAGCATCTGCGTGAGCTGTTCGCGAGGATGGTCTTCAACGTCTGCATCGGCAACACCGACGATCATCTGCGCAATCACGCCGCGTTCTGGGACGGTGCGCGGTTGTCGCTGACCCCTGCGTACGACCTGTGCCCGCAGCCGCGCAGCGGCGAAACCGCGAACCAGGCCCTGAACGTCACCCGCATCCCCGGCGAGCGGGCCAGCCAGCTGCGGCTGTGCCGCAAGGCCGCGCCGGAGTTCCTGCTCTCCGACCGTGACGCCGAGCAGATCATCGAGGATCAACTCGAAGTCATCCGTCGCGATTGGGACGACGCCGCCGATGAGGCACAGCTGACGGAGGCGGAACGTAACCAGCTGTGGCAACGACAGATCCTGAACCCGTACATCCACTACGACCAGGCGTGAGGACGTACGGCCAAGAGTCTCCCGCGCTGCGGGCAGTGGCCTTCCTGGCCGCGAATGAGCGCTGCTACCCGCCGCGTTCGGCGATCACCCGGGCAGGTCGCTGGCAGCGAAGGGCGCTCGCAGGCCGTCGCACGGGATGAGGCGCGGTGGTACGCCAGGAAGCACGGCGTGGCGGCGGCTGCCGCAGATGGCGCATCGCTGGTCGGGTTCGAGGGTCCAGGCGAGGAAGCGTCGGTACAGCGTCGCCGGGTCGGTGTCGTCCAGCTCTCGTTGGGCGATGGCCATGAGCTTGGCCATGTTCTGTGGGAGCGCGGCCGGGTCGGTGGTCGACAGGTTCCGTTGTGCTTCGGTGCATGGCCAGGGGAGTCCGTCGACGGTGCAGGTCCAGGACGGGCGGGTGACCCGGTGGGCGGTGCTCACCATCGGCCTCCCGTGTGGCGGCGCTTCCGGTCGGCTGCTGCAGCCCGGCGCAGGACGGTCACGGGGACGTCGAGCGAGTCGGCGATGACGGTCAGCAGCGGTGCTGTTGGAAGGCGCACGCCGCGTTCGTACCGGGAGATCTCGTGGCGGGTGAAGGTCGGGCGTCCGGACCTGGCGCACAACTGATCTGCCAGATCGCCTTGGGTCAGGCCGAGCTGGCGCCTGCGGCGGGTGATCAGCTGACCGAAGCTGACCGCGGTCGCTGGATCGTTGCGTGGTGGTACGTCTGACACGAGGTCTCCCCTGCCGGTGGATTTCGGGACGGCTGGACGTTGATGAACGCTCGCCTTCGCCGGGGAGTCAAGTCGTCGCTGTCGATGGACATGATCTGGACGGCCGTGTCGTGCCCAATGTCGAACCGGCGCGCCGGCGTACTGCCGGACACCTTGATGTCCGGCACGGCTTGGACATGTCAGACGGCCGTCGTGACACCGGCGCCGACAGGGGACCGGTGCGGCGCACGGCGGTCATGACATGCGATCTGGACGAGCCGGTGACACCCGTCGCCGGCGCACTGTCAGGCCGGCGACGATCGTGTCACGGGTGGGTGGCGACGGGTATGTCACGTGCGAACTCGCGACGATATCAATCGATGATCTTCATTGACAGCCCAGACGTCATAGCCGGCACGGTCACCGCAGAGTCGGCTCGCCGCCATGGTCAAGTGGCCCTTCACCTGGTGATTGACATTCATCACGGCGGGTTGACATGTCACGTGGACCCGGCGCGGCGCGTGGCACGCAGGCGGAGTGACATGCGAATGACATCCGGCGGCGCGCTGTGACAAGCATTCGTGACATCGATACATGTTGTTGTCACTCGTCAGTGGCACGCAGGCCATGTCATCGACGGTAGTCGTTGACATGCGTGTGTCCGTGTCCTGCCGCCGGCGCGGCAGCCAGCAGCCGTGACACGGCAGGCGGGCATCGACACCACCGTCGACCGCAAGATCTGGCGTGACGCCACATCCGCCGTTCGCTCATCGCCGTCGGCCGATCCGTCGCCGCGCACAACCACTCACAGGGACCGGCTCCCGCTGTGAGTGGCTCGCCGCCGTAGCACGTGACGCTCACAGGGAGCCCGGTCGGGCGCTCACAGCGACTCACAAGCCGCTCACAGCGCAGGTCCACTGCTGTGAGCGGCCCGCTGCCGTACCACACGACGCTCACAGGAAGCCCGGCTCGGCGCTCACAGCGCAGTCACAAACCCGGTCCGGACGCTGTGTGAGCGGCTGTGAGCGGTGGGGGGTGTTCGCCAGCGCTCACAAAGGGCGGATAGGGGGATGTAGGGCTCGACGGCCGGTGGCGGGTTCCGCAGGCCGATCGAGCTGGCGCCGTCGCCGTTTGCCGGACCTCTCGGGGTCGGCACCCGCGTTGCCGTCGGTGCTGGCGTCCTTGTTGACCGCCGTCATGGCGTCCGTCTTGATCCGGACCCCACAACGGACGTCGCCAGTCGCTGTCCCTGCAGCACGTGCCCCGTCCCGCCGGTCGGGCGGCGGCTCAGAGACACGTTGCGTTCTCTTCCCTCCGTACCAGATGAAAGGAAAACCATGCCTGATCAGGTCTTGCGGGTGCAGTCGGTGTTGACTGCCCGCGACCATCAACTCCTCGACTGGCTTTACGACCATGGGGTCCTGACGACCGGGCAGATCGCTGAGGCGCTGTTCCCGTCGCTGGACTTCGCGCAGCATCGCCTGCAGCGGCTCATTGCGCTGAAGGTGGTGGACCGGTTCCGGCCGTTCCGGGCGGAGGGTGGTTCGTATCCGTTCCACTACGTCATCGATCAGCTCGGCGCTGAGGTCGTCGCGGCGCAACGCGACGAGCCGGTGCCCAGACCTGGGTACGCGAAGGCGATCCGGCGTCGTTGGACCGCCTCGCGGATCCTGCAGCATCGCCTTGGGGTCGTCCCGGTCGCTGTCCTCGTACCTGATGAGACTCGCAACCGGGCCGGGCTGGACCTGCTGCCGCCGCAGGAACCCACCTGGTGGCTCACCTCCGCAGCCGCTCCGCGGCCGCCTGCCGCGCCGCCGGCCCCGAAGGCCACGACCGCCAAGAGCCGCGGAGATCGTCAGGACGGCCCGACCCTGTTCGACCTGAGCCCGCAGGCCACCGAGCAGCCAGCGGTGACACTCGGCCGCGCCATCGTGACCAGCGCCGTCTACAAGGCACAGCGAAGGATCACCGGCCGCCTCATCGTGACCGACGATCAGATCGCGAGCATCATCGACGCGCTGGCAGGGGCGGCTGCCAACCGGCTGGCGCCCACCCTCGCCGCCCAAGCCCTCGGCGTCGCCCAGACCCGGCTCCGGGGTGCGCTGACGCAGGTTCAGCAACTGCTCAACATCGAGGGGTATGCCGTTCTGGCCGCCGAACCAGCGACTGGCATGGTCACGCTCGACGTCACACTTCTGACCGAGCAGTTCGAGGTGCCCTCGTGACGCTGGACGTCTCCCAGCGGCGCCGACGCGAAGTGATCGACGCGCTTCGCCGTGGGACTGTCCCGGAGAGCGGACTCGACCTGCTCGCGGTGGGCCTCGACCGATTTTCCGCCGCTCTCGACAGTGAGCTCGACACGGTTAGCTCCGGTGGCGCCGTGTTCAAGGCGGTATGGGGCGAGTACGGCGCCGGCAAGACATTCTTCACGCGACACCTTGCCGAGCGGGCTCTTCGCCGCGGATTCGCCGCGGCCGAAGTGCAGATCTCCGAGACACAGACGCCGCTGCACCGGCTGGAGACCGTGTACCGGCGCATCACCGAGTCCATGCGCACGGCGTCGATACCACCCAGCGCGTTCCGCGCTGTTCTTGACTCCTGGCTGTTCACGCTGGAGGCCGATGCGCTCGAAGCTGATCCCGCCGCGCAGGCTGACGTGGGCGCGGCGGTGGATCGGCTCCTCGAACAGCGGCTCGTCCAGGTCAGCAAGCACTCCCCGCTCTTCGCGCTGGCGTTGCGCGGCTATCGGGCAACATTGAGCTCGGGTGACACCGTCGTCGCTGACGGCCTGGCCGCATGGATGGCCGGACAGCCGCAGGTCGCGGTGTCGGCGAAACGAGCTGCCGGAATCCGCGGCGAGCTCGACCATTTCGGCGCCATGGCCTTCCTCCAGGGGTTGCTCACCGTCCTACGGGACGCCGGCCATCCGGGATTGGTCCTTGTCCTCGATGAGGTCGAAACGCTGCAACGGGTCCGTGGCGACGTCCGGGACAAGGCACTTAACGCGCTGCGACAGCTGATTGACGAGGTGCACTCCGGCCGCTTTCCCGGGCTGTACCTCATCATCACCGGTACGCCGGCGTTCTACGACGGGCAGCAGGGTGTGCAGCGGCTCGCCCCACTGGCGCAACGGCTCGCCGTCGACTTCGGCACTGATCCGAGATTCGACAATCCCAGGGCTGTGCAGATCCGCCTGCCTGGCTTCACTATCGAGTCCCTGGTCGAGCTGGGTGGCCGCGTTCGAGACCTCTACGCAGACGGGTCATCTGCTCCCGACCGGATACGGGTTCTGGTCGACGAGGCGTACCTTGACCAGCTGGCTCGTGCCGTTGCCGGCGGCCTCGGGGGGAAAGTCGGCATCGTGCCGCGCCTGTATCTGAAGAAGGTGGTGGGCGATGTCCTCGACCGGGTCGACCAGTTCCGGGACTTCGACCCCAGGCAGCACTATGCGCCGACCATGTCGGCAGCGGAGATGACCGACGTGGAACGCAACGCCGCAAGCGCCGACGACATCACACTGGACCTGTGACAAGCGCCGACGTGCTGCATCCCGTACTGCTGCACCACATCGTCAACTCCCTGCAATGGTCAGGCCTGCGACCCCTGCAGGATGCTGCTGTGGAGCCGCTTCTGGCCGGCGACGACGCGCTCCTTCTCGCTCCGACCGCTGGGGGCAAGACCGAAGCCGCAGCGTTTCCGTTGTTGTCCCGGATGGCCGCCGAGGGCTGGTCCGGAACGTCAGTGCTTTACCTCTGCCCGCTCAAAGCCCTGCTCAACAATCTGCTGCCGCGCTGGGAACGCTACGCCGACTGGCTGGGACGGCGAGCAGCGCTCTGGCATGGCGACGTCACCGCGTCTCGACGGCGGGCCATTTTGGCTGCCCGCCCGGACGTGCTTCTGACCACGCCGGAATCCCTGGAGTCGATGCTGGTCAGCCGCAACGTTGACCATCGGGCGTTCTTCGCCGGCCTGCGGACCGTGGTCATTGACGAGGTACACGCCTTTGCCGGCGACGACCGCGGCTGGCATCTCCTTGCCGTTCTGGAACGCCTGACCCATCTGATCGGCCGTCCCGTTCAGCGGATCGGGCTCTCGGCAACCGTGGGCAATCCGGATCGCCTGCTGACCTGGTTGCAGGGCTCCGGGGCGGGTGTTCGGGCCGGACACGTCATCGCTCCTGACCTGACGGTCGCCGCGACGGCGACCGGGGCGACAGCTCCGCCGGGCGAGATCGAGCTTGACTTCGTTGGCTCCCTGCAAAACGCTGCCGCCGTGCTCGCCGGACTTCACTCCGGTGAGAAACGGCTGGTCTTCTGCGAATCTCGCCAGGCCGTAGAACAGCTCGGCAGTCTCCTGCGGGAGCGTGGCATCACCACCTTCTTGTCACACGCCTCGCTGTCCGCTGACGAGAGAAGACGCTCAGAAGAGGCGTTCGCCGAGGCGCGTGACTGCGTCATCGTTTCGACCAGCACGCTCGAACTGGGAATCGATGTTGGTGACCTCGACCGAGTCATTCAGATCGATGCTC
The DNA here is from genome assembly GCF_055586325.1 of Dactylosporangium sp. NPDC051087. NCBI lineage: Bacteria > Bacillati > Actinomycetota > Actinomycetes > Micromonosporales > Micromonosporaceae > Dactylosporangium > Dactylosporangium sp. NPDC051087. The sequence continues at coordinate 660,757 of NZ_JBVJIJ010000001.1, forward strand.
CCTCGACCGTGGCCTCGTTCCTGCAACGACTCGGGCGTACGGGACGGCGGCCCAGCAGCATCCGCAACTGTCTCTTCCTTACCCGCAGCGGAGACGCCCTGCTGGAGGCAGCGGCCTTGCTGGTGCTCTGGGGGCGCGGATGGGTCGAGCCAGTCGTTGCCCCGCCCGAGCCGCGGCACATCGTCGCCCAGCAGATGCTCGCGCTCTGCCTGCAAGAACACCGAGTGGGAGATCAGAACTGGTCGCAGTGGTGGAACGGTCTCGACCCCTTCGGGCGCGGCGCCACCCCGATTATTCGCCATCTAGTTGATCAGGGCTACCTCGACAGCGACAGCGACATGCTTTATATCGGCCCTGAAGCTGAACGGCGCTTCGGGCACCGCCACTTCATGGGCATGACGGCAGTATTCACCGGAGCGCCCGAATTCACCGTCCTCGTAGGCCGCGATGAGCTGGGCCGCGTCGATCCTGCGCTGCTCACTGAGGAGGTGCAGGGCGACCGTCGATTGCTACTCAACGGGCGAAGTTGGCGGGTTACCTACATCGACTGGCGGCGCCGCCGCTGCTTTGTCGAACCCGCCGAGAGCGGCGGAAAAGCTCGCTGGATGACCGGGGGCTGGTCAGGCCTCAGTTTCGAGCTGAGCCGTGCTATGCGTGAGGTGCTTCTCGGCGCAGATCCTCCGGTGAAGCTCACTCACCGCGCAGTGAAGCGCCTCGCCCATGAGCGGGAAGAACGATCCCCGCTGGTGCATCCGGGAGGCAGCGTCATCCTTCGCGATCGGCAAGGCGATGACCTGCGGTGGTGGACCTGGGCCGGTTTCCGCGCGAACGCCACCTTGGCGGCCACGCTGACCGAGGTGGTCGACCCGATCCAACGCTTTGATGACTGCCAGGTCCGCCTCCGGGCGGATCTTACTCGCGAAGAATGGCGGACACTCGTCGCCGATGCAGATCAGCGTCTGTGCTTGCCCGAGGTCAACAAGAAGGCTCTCGACGGACTCAAGTTCAGCGAAGCGCTGCCGGAGCGACTCGCGCTGGCGACGTTGGCGGCTCGCCTCGCCGATCTCGATGGCGCAACCACTGTCCTGCAGGAGCCGACACGGTTCGCTCTGTTGTAGCCGGGCAGCGCGTCAGTCTGGCTGTGTAACGTGTTCGAGCTTGGTGTCGAAATGGTCACGAAATAGCACAATTCTGCGGATCGCACAGCTGCTGTTCCCGACGGCGAGCCCGACGTCAACGCCGCGAATATGCAGGACACGCCCCAGTGGACTGATGATCCAGCGGAATTAGGAAACCGATGCTCTATCCCCTGAGCTACGAGGGCGCGATGAGCAGTGTACCGACGCCCCCACTGACCTGCGTCGGCATATCCCACCCCGGCGTGACCTGGGTTCGTTCGGGCTGGTGGGAGCGGGGACCGATCACACAATCGGCGTTTGCGATGGTCGCGATCCGTCCGGTATGCCCGGCTGGTTCGCCGTGACCCAGGGTGGTTCGCTTCGTCGAGCACTCGTCGAGCACTCGTCGAGCCGTAGCGTCGGCGATGCCCACGGACTAAGCTATTAGCTAACCGGGAGGTGTTGGTATGTCGGCGGAGGCCGTGCACTTCAACATGCATGAGGCCAAGACGAACCTGTCAAGGATCATCGAGCGTGTGGAGCGTGGAGAGGAGATCATCATCGATCGGGCGGGCACGCCGGTGGCGAAGGTCGTGCCCTTGGTGCGTCGGGTGAACCGCACCGCCATCGGCTCGCTCGCAGGGCAGCTGGACCTCAGCGGTGACTGGGATTCACCCCAGACCAACGCGGAGATCGCGGCCGACTTCGGGATCGGCGGATGAGCCTGCTGCTGGATACCCACGTCGCACTGTGGGCCATCACGGGTGATTCCACATTGGGGCAGGACTTCCTCGAGCGCCTGCGCCACGACCCGGATATCTTCCTGTCTCCGGTCAGCCTGTGGGAGATCACTATCAAGCAGTCCACCGGAAAGCTGGCCGGGCCGCCGGACCTGGCGGAGCGGGTCCGGGACATGGGGTTCCACGAACTGCCCGTCACGTATGCGCACGGCGTCGCCGCCGGCCGTCTCCCGCCGCACCATCGTGACCCGTTCGGCCGGATGCTGGTGGCTCTAGGCGAGCAGCGGACACACTCGTGTTAGCGCTGCGGCCGGCGTTCGAAGGTAGCAGGAGACTGGGACGACATCCGCGCGGAGCTTGACGACGGCGACAGTGATGCGTTGAACGCGGAACGGGCGCGGACCGAGGCGTGGGTCAGTGCCTTCCACCTCGCCGAGGAGCGCAAGCGGCTCGGGCTCACGCAGCGGCAGGTCGCCGACCTCATGGGCGTCACACCCGGCCGGGTCAGCCAGATCGAGAACGGCGACCTGGACGTCAACGAGGTCGCCACCCTCAGCCGGTACGCGCAGGCGCTGGGCGCCCGGCTTCGCATCATCTTCGACTACGGCGACGACCTGCGGCAGATCGCCTAAAACTGTGCCAGGAAGGGCGCCATGATCGAGGCTTCGAACTGGCGGGACGTCAAGGAATGGGCTCGCGCTGCCGACCTGACCTGGGACAGCGCCGAGCGGGTGGCCCGGCGCCGGGAGATGCGAGAGCAGATGCTGGCCTGGGCAAGCGGCGCTCAGCTGACTGACATTCGCCAGCAGCTCGGCGTGACGTGAGCAGACGGTTGATGCCGTTTCTCTCGCGGACGAGTTCGCGCCTGATTGCTGCCGCGCCTGAGCGCTCATCGAGCCAGGCGGTGCCGGAAGGCGTTCTTCGGAGTGATGTGGGTGCGGTACAGCGGGCTGCATGGCGTGGCGGCCAGCCATGCCTCCAGGTCGTCGAGCTCCCGTCCCCGGCAGCGTTCGGCGAGGAACGTGAACTCGGTCATGATCCCGACGACGCTGCGGTTGGCGGTCGGGGCGATCCGTCGGTTGCTCATATGTTCGACCTCGGCAGCGACCAGCTCGTTGTCAGCGCCGTACTCAGCCATGATCGCGGCGATGCGGTCGGCGGCACGGGACAGCGCGGTGGCGGCGGGTGCGCGCGGAAGGAGGATCGGCAGCAGGGTCGTCTCGTTGACCAGCAATAACACATCCGGTCGCCATGCGAACCGAGTGGCGTACCACTCACCGAGCGCGGTGGTCGACTGCTCACCCCCGTGTAGGTCTGCCGCGCCCATTCGGTCGCGGAGCTTCTTGGTCGCGCGCACGATCATCACGGCGGAATCAAGGCAGTGGCGTGGCGACGTCCTCCGCCGAGTACTCGTTGAGCGCCGATCAATTGTATATACTGTCAATCGAGGTTGGATATATGGGGGGTGCTATGACCAAGAAGCTCATCGACATCGACTTGGACGCACTGGCGGAGGCGACAGCCCTGCTCGGAACAAAGACGCAGAAGGACACCATCAACACCGCGCTGCGCGAGGTGGCAGCCGTTCAGCGTCGCGCCAAAGCGCTGGACGAGCTGACCGAGATCGCCACCACCGGCGCGTTCGATCACCTCCTTGACAAGGGGAACTACCGGCCGTGAGCACAGTCCGGTTCCTTGCCGACACGAGTGCCGTGGTGCGCCTGCTGCGCAACCGGCGGGTGCAGGAGCTGTGGCAACCGCAGCTGCGGGCCGGCGTCATCGGCATCTGCACTCTCACTGAACTCGAGTTCCTCCGCGGAGTGCAGTCCAAGGCCGACCACGACCGGTATGCAGCCTTGTTGGGATCGGTCTTTACGTGGGTGGTGACCCCGGACGACGTGTGGCAACGGGCCGCCGAGGTCCAGCAGATGCTCGCGGACGGTTCGGAGCACCAGGGACCCAGCGCGGTCGACCTGCTCGTGGCGGCAACCGCCGAGCTGTCCGGCCTCTCGCTGCTGCACTACGACCACGACTTCGAAACGATCGCGCGGACGACCCAGCAACCAACCACCTGGCTGGCGGCTCCTGGCTCGATCGACTGACCTGGGCATCGGCTTTCCACGCGGGTGGTTACGCGGTGGGGCTTGGTACTTGCTCGTCCGCGATGTGGGCGGCGTGGAGCAAGGCGCGCCCGCTGCCGGCAGCAATCTCGCCTAGCTCCACGGTGGGATCGTTCGGGTCGAAGGTGGCTTCCTCCGCCCACCGCGTCGTGGTCTCGTCGGCGCCGATCGGCACAGGGGCGCAAGCGGCATGCGGTTCCGAGGTCATCGGTAGCTTCTCTCGATCAGGTTTGGGCCTGCTCAATTGGCCGTGCTGACGTACAGGCCGGCGCGTTCCAGGCGGTCCAGCAGGCTCGGCTTGCGGGCGTGCTCCTGACACAACTGGTGGATCCGTCCGCGGAACGTCTTGCGTTGGCCGTCGCGCTCGCCGAGGGCCTTCAGGTCGACCAGCAATACGACTGCTGCGTCGTACTCCTTGGGTTTCTTGGTCGCGATCAGGTCCGCAACTCGCTGCCACGCGCGTTCCGGGTCGGCGGCCAGCTCGTCAAGACGCTGCTCGCGGGCCGCTGCGACCGCTGCTTCGCGGCGTGCCTGTTCGGGCCGCCTTGCGCTCCTGTTTCTGCCGCTCCCGTGCTGCCCAGCGGGTCTCCGCGCCGGCCAGCAACTCGCCCACCGTACGGCCGCCGCCTGCAGTCTCGATGGTCGCGCCGCCGCCGTACCGGCGCAGCAGCTCGGCACGAAGGTGCACGCCGTCGCCGCGCAGCAGCCGGACGATGGCCTCGTCCTTGTCCGCGGCTGGCAGCTGCCGCACCCACTTGGTCAACGCCGCCGCTGACGGCTTCCGCGTGCTCAGTGACGCGCTGGCCTGGGCCGCCGTTTCAAGGAGGTCCTGATCCACACGGAGGAAGTCGGCGAGGCTGCGCAGCGGCCCGGACAGTGTGGCCAGGCCGGGCGGCACCGGCGGCTCCAACGTGTCCTCGTCCAGCTCCTGGTTCTGCACGCACAGCAACCACGCCAGGTAGAGCAGCCGGGTGTCGCCGGCGGCCAGCTCCGCCCGGGCAGGGACGATCGCCGCGAGGGCGGCCTCGTCCTCCCACCACTCCTCATCGCCGTCCTCGTCCTCACTGTGCAGGTCGAGGATCACCTGCTCGCCCGTGATCACCGAGGATGCGGCGTCACCCACGCAGTACGTCGCCGCGAGCGCCGGGTCCAGCAGTGATGCGGGCAGCCGTAGCGCGATCCGGCGGGTGCCCCAGTTCGCCAGGTACAGGTGGGCGTCGAAGTACCGTCGCATCCAGTCGCGGGGATCGGCCTTCAGGTCGCCCCACTCGTAGGTGTTGACGAAGCTCGACGCGCTGATCCGGCCGCGGGTCGACACCGCACGCAGCTCGCCCTGCTCTGCAACGGTCAGCGGCCGGTCGATCGCCACGAACTCGTAGTACTGGTACTCGCTCACAAGTCATCCGCCCCAATGCCGGTACGCCTCGATCCACTCCGAACCGTCCGGCGGCGGATCCGGCAGCGGGAGGTCGAGGATCGCGATCGCCTGCCGCTCCCGACCCCGGTGGCAGATCGCCACGACCCGCTGGCCCCTCAGGTCCACCTTCCGGACCGTGACCTCGACACCGAGGACCTGCGTCGTGAACGGCAGTGCGAGGTTGTCCTCGATCATGGTGTACAGGCCGGTCAACTGCTCATCTTCGTTGTAGCAGTCGACGGTCGCGTCTTCGACCAACGCATCGAGTTCTTTCCGGCTCAGCGAACCCACCGCCGGAGGATAGCGGAGACCATCGGTAGCGGCGCTGAAGAGCGTGCGACGATCCTGCCATGGGCGCCGACGTGACGGTGGAGAGCGAACTTGCCCGGCTGCGCCGTGAGCTGGAGCGTGTGCGGGCGGAGAACGTCCGCCTGTCGCGTCTGCTGGACCTGCGGGGTCAGGACACCGCTCCGCCGCCGGAGCAACTGTCCGCGGCCGTCGCACCGCCGGGCCTGGTCCATATGGCGTCACCGGTGGCGGACAAACTGGCCCTGTACGCCGACCGGTTCCGGGCCCGGGCCGACGTGTACGCAGTGCGGTGGGAGAACAACCGAACCGGCACGAGCGGATGGATGCCCGCGGTCGCCGGCGGCTGGCGCAAGGGAGCCGACCGGAAAGCTGCCACGTATCTCCCGCTCACCGCCGAGGTCGTCTCGGCGCACCTGGTGGGTGACCTCTTCATCGGGCTGTACCCACTGCTCAGCGACAACTCATGCCACTTCGTCGTGGCGGACTTCGACGGCCCGGCCGCGATGCTCGACGCGCTCGCCTACACCAAAGCGGCTCGCGCGAGCGGGGTACCGGCGGCGCTCGAGATCTCCCAGTCCGGGCGTGGCGCACACGTGTGGGTGTTCTTCACCGAAGCGATCTCGGCAGCCACTGCCCGCGGCGTCGGCACCGCGCTGATCCACGAGGCCACGGTGCTGCGCGGCACGATGGACCTGCGTTCCTACGACCGGTTGTTTCCGAACCAGGATGTGCTGCCCGAGGGTGGCTTCGGGAACCTGATCGCCGCGCCGCTGCAGGGCCGCCGCCGCAGGGACGGGTTGACGGCGTTCCTGGACCTGGCGGCGCTGGAGCCGCACGAGGATCAGTGGGCGTACCTGTCGACCCTCGATCGGCTCAGCCCGGGCGACGCGACCAGGGTCGCCCGGCGCGCGAAACAGGCGGTCGTCGGCGCCGACGTCGCCACGCTGAGCAGGTCCGACGCCACGAAGGTGCATCCGCCGCTTCCCGCAGTCCTGCACGCGGAGCTCGGCGCCGGGCTGAGCGTTGACGCCGCCCAGCTGACACCTGCGGCGCTGTCGACGTTCAAGCACGCGGCATCCATGGCCAACCCGAAGTTCTACGAACTCCAGCGCCTGCGCAAATCCACCTGGGACACGCCGCGGTTCATCCGCGGATACGACCTGACCGCCGACGACCGATTGGTCCTGCCGCGCGGACTGCGCCACACCGTCGAAGTGATCGTCGAGGGCGCCGGATCACGCCTCGCCGTCACGGACGTGCGAAATCCTGGCCGCGAGATCGACGTCGCCTGTACAGCACAGCTCAACACCGGACAGAGCGCGGCGGTCGGCGCGTTGCTCGCGCATGACGACGGTGTCCTCGTCGCACCGCCCGGGTCGGGCAAGACCGTCATGGCCTGCGCGGTGATCGCCGAGCGGGGAACGGCGACCCTCGTCCTTGTCGACCGGAAGGCGCTGGCCGAGCAGTGGCGCACCCGGATCGAGCAGTTCCTGGGCATCAAGCCAGGGCAGGTCGGTGGCGGCAGGCGCAAGCTCGGCGGGGTGGTGGACATCGCCATGCTACCCTCCCTGGCCAGGCGTGATGACGTCGCCGAACTCACCAGCGGCTACGGGCACGTCATCGTCGACGAATGCCACCATCTCGCGGCCGCCGCGTACGACCATTCGGTCAAACGCATCGCCGCACAGTTCTGGCTCGGCCTCACCGCCACCCCGGCCCGGCGTGACGGACTTGGTGAACTCGTCCTCTGGCAACTCGGACCAGTCCGGCACACCATCACCCATGACGTACCCGGCAACGACGATCAGGGCACGCTCCTGGAGGTCTTGGAGACCGGAGCCGGACCACGGCGGCTGCTGTACCTGCACGAGACTGCCTTCGCGTATCGCTCCGACGATGCCGAGCCGTCCGCTCCCACCGCAATCGCCGAAGCGCACCGAGCCCTCGCCGTGGACGAGGCACGCAACACCCAGCTTGTCGCCGACGTGACCGCCGCCCTGCAACGCGGGCGCAACTGCCTGGTGCTCACCCGGCGAGTCGCGCACGTCGAGTCGCTCACCTCCGCGCTCGCTTCGCGCGGCCACCGGGCCCTTGTGCTGCAGGGCGGGATGTCCACCACCGACCGGCGTGCCGCTGTGGGCCTGCTCGCCGACGCCAAGGCCGGCGACGGCGTACTCGTTGTCGGTACAACGCCGTTCATCGGCGAGGGGTTCGACGCACCTGCCCTCGACACGCTGTTCCTGGCCGCGCCGGTCTCCTACGACGGGCTGCTCATCCAATGCGCCGGCCGGGTGATCCGCGCCGCGCCCGGAAAGGCCGTCGCTGAGGTCCACGACTACCACGACCGCGACACCCCGATCCTCGCCGCGTCGCTCCAACGCCGCATGCCCGGCTACCGTGCACTCGGCTTCGCCAAGGCATAGCAACTGCCGGACTTGATCAGCAACGCATAGGGGGCGGGTGTCACGGGGCGTAGGTATCCGCCTAACGTGGTCGGCTATGCATGGCGCGAACGAGCTGCCCGATGTCGATGAAGCTGCCGACGACGGAACGGTCCGTTTGACAGGGGCTGAGGCGCTGGCCAACGTGCTGGCCGTGCTGCAGCTGTGCGGCGCGGGCAAGCTGCGCTGCAGCGAGAAGACCCAGCGGCCGTCCGCCGCCACCGTTGCGGGGGTGGCGGAGGTACTGGCCAGCGGGGACTTCTACCCCACGGAGCCGATCGCGGCGTTCGCCTGGCCGCTGCTGATCCAGGCCGGCGGGCTCGCCGAACTGGCCGGCGGCCGGTTGCAGTTGACCGCGAAGGGTCGCACCGCGTTGGGCCGGCCGCCGGCCGAGACGATCCGTGCGCTGTGGCGCTCCTGGGTCGGTAAGGCGGTCATCGACGAACTGAGCCGGGTCGAGCACATCAAGGGCCAGCGCACCGCCAACACGCTGACCTCGGCGAAGACCCGCCGGCAGACGGTTGCCGCGGCGCTGTCCAGCTGCCCGGCCAGCGAGTGGATGGCGATCGACGACCTGTTCGACAACATGCGCAGCGGCGGATTGTCGCCGACGGTGGCGCGCAGCGACCGGGCGTTGTGGCGGTTGTACCTCACCGATCCTCAGTACGGCAGCCTCGGCTACGCCGGGTTCGCGGACTGGCCGGTCCTGGAGGGCCGGTACACGCTGGCGGTGCTGTTCGAATACGCCGGCACACTGGGCCTGTTCGACCTCGACTACACCGACCCTGCCGGCGCCCGGGACGACTTCCGCGGCAACTGGGGCACCGACGAGCTGGAGTATCTCAGCCGCTACGACGGGCTGCGGGCGGTGCGGCTCAATGCTCTGGGCGCCTACGCCTTGGGCCTGAGCGACCGCTACCAGGCACCCACGGCGGATGCGGCGGTGGCCGGGGCGTTGAAGGTGCTGCCCAACCTCGACATCGTGGTCACCGGCGAGCTGCCGCCGTCCGACCGGCTGATGCTCGACGCGTATGCGCAACGCACCGCGGACCGGGTCTGGGCATTGCGCGAGGCGACCCTGCTGGCCGCGCTGGACGCCGGCCGCGGGCTCGATCAGCTGCGCGAGTTCCTGGCCGTCCGCGCGACCCACGAGTTGCCCAATCCGGTGACCACCCTGCTGACCGACGTCGCGGCCCGTGCCGGGCGGCTCCGCAACCTCGGTGTGGTCCGCCTGGTGGAGTGCGCCGACCCGGCGCTCGCCGTCCTGATCGCGGGTGACCGGCGGCTGCGTGGCCTGTGCCAGCCGGTCGGTGACCGGCACCTGGCCGTGGCCGTGGACCGGGAGCCGGAGTTCCGCAAGGCGCTACGGGCGCTGGGCCACATGCTGCCCAGCGACACCCCGGCCTGAACTGAGGAGGTTGGCCGGCTGCCGGGTAGGCGTGGTGCGGAACCTCCGCACCAGCCAGGCGACCGCCCTACCGGGGCTCAGCCTGCGGGACATTGCCGTCAACGGCTGATGGCCGGTGTGGTCGCCACCCGGTCGCGACCCTGCTCGACGGAGGCAGCCGTGCCCTGCCGGTTCCGACGTGAACGTACGCCGGGGCCGTGGCCGTGGCGATGCCCACGGACTAAGCTATTAGCTAACCGGGAGGTGTTGGTATGTCGGCGGAGGCCGTGCACTTCAACATGCATGAGGCCAAGACGAACCTGTCAAGGATCATCGAGCGTGTGGAGCGTGGAGAGGAGATCATCATCGATCGGGCGGGCACGCCGGTGGCGAAGGTCGTGCCCTTGGTGCGTCGGGTGAACCGCACCGCCATCGGCTCGCTCGCAGGGCAGCTGGACCTCAGCGGTGACTGGGATTCACCCCAGACCAACGCGGAGATCGCGGCCGACTTCGGGATCGGCGGATGAGCCTGCTGCTGGATACCCACGTCGCACTGTGGGCCATCACGGGTGATTCCACATTGGGGCAGGACTTCCTCGAGCGCCTGCGCCACGACCCGGATATCTTCCTGTCTCCGGTCAGCCTGTGGGAGATCACTATCAAGCAGTCCACCGGAAAGCTGGCCGGGCCGCCGGACCTGGCGGAGCGGGTCCGGGACATGGGGTTCCACGAACTGCCCGTCACGTATGCGCACGGCGTCGCCGCCGGCCGTCTCCCGCCGCACCATCGTGACCCGTTCGGCCGGATGCTGGTGGCTCAGGCGGCCACCGAAGGGTTGACCCTGGCCTCCCGAGACGCATCCGTGGCGCTGTACGACGTGGACATCCTCAAGGTCTGACAGGCTTTGCGTGACGACCCCCACCGTGGAGACCGACGTCCTGGCCGGACCTTCAGGCACCGCCGCGAAATACGCTGGCATACCGAGAAACCTGCGCATCTGATCAGCGAGGCCACACAGGCGCACGAGGCTGAGTCTCCGGCCCAGCGTCAACTGCCGGTGGCTTCGGTCGGCGTTGCGGAGAGATCAGGTGGATCGCTGCCGCTCGACATGGTTGCGGCTGCCGCGGACGAGCGCCTTTCTGCCCTTGCCGGTGATCTGCGATACCCGCTGCGGCGAGAGGCCGAACACGCGGTCGGCATCGCGGACGGTCGTGCCATCGGCGATCAGGCGATCCAGCGCCCGCTTCGTCGCCTCGGCCGCGCGCCGGTCAGCCTGCTGCGCCTCCTACCAGGCTCGAAGCGCGTTGAGGACGTCCTCGACGTCAGTCAGGGACCTCGGGTCGCACGGTCACCGTGAACGAGTCCGGCGCGACGTCCAGAAACAGCGCAACTTGGCGATACGCGTGCCAGGACCCTTGATGTTGATAAACGACTGCAAGGCCGTGTTAGCGTTGTTTTATCGAAGGTGAGGGTGTGATGCCAAAGCGAACGAGGTCCTACATGCCGACGACCAGGGCTGCCGTTGCGCTGCTCGGTTCCCAGATCGCCGCCGCCCGCAAGGAGCGCGGCTGGACGGCCGCGGACCTGGCCGAGCGCGTGGGGGTGCAGCCGCACACCATCGGGCGTCTTGAGAGGGGTGAGCCGACCGTGGCGGTCGGCCTGGCGTTCGAGGCTGCGGTGGTCGTCGGCGTGCCGCTGTTCGGTGCGGAGGAGGGGGAGCTGCCCGCCCTGGCCGCGGCCGCGAGGCAGCGGCTGGCCCTGCTGCCCGCTCGAGTGACCAAGCCGGCGATCGTCGTCGACGACAACTTCTGACCTCGTACGGAGGAGCGGCATGGCACCACCGCGGGATTCCTTTGTGTGGGCTTGGCTGCCCGGCGCGACGGGGCCGGTCGTCGCGGGCCGGGTCGTCGCGGTGGACGGTGACCGGTACGTCTTCGCATACGGCCAGAGCTACCTGGCGCGCCCCGACGCGGTCCCGCTGTACGCGCCCGAGCTGCCGCTGCGGGAAGGGCCGATCGAACCGCGGCGGAACCTGCCGCTGGCGGGCTGCCTCCGCGACGCCAGCCCCGACGCGTGGGGCCGGCGCGTCATCCTGGCCCGCCGGTTCGGCCACCTCGACCGCGACGCGGACACCGCAGCCCTGGACGAGCTGACCTACATGCTGACCTCCGGCTCCGACCGCGTCGGCGGGTTGGACTTCCAGGCCAGCGCCACCGAGTACGTCGCGCGGAACGAGACGGCGGAGCCGGCCGAGCTGATCGGCGCCGCCGAGGCGCTCGAGGCTGGCCGGCCACTGTCACCCGCGCTCGGCGAGGCGTTGACGCGGGGCACGTCCATCGGTGGCGCCCGTCCCAAGGTCACCGTGCTCGACCAGGGGCGCCACCTGATCGCCAAGCTGTCCTCGACGAGCGACTACTACCCCGTGGTCAAGGCGGAGGCCGTCGGGATGATCCTCGCCCGGCGGGTGGGCCTGGACGTCGCTGCCTGCGAAGTCATCCGGTGCGCTGGCCGTGACGTGCTGCTCGTGGAACGCTTCGACCGCACCGCGGTACCCGGGCAGCGGCGCATGATGGTCTCGGCGCTGACGATCCTGGGTGAGGACGAGATGGGCGCGCGGCACGCCGGCTACCCGGACCTCGCGGACGCGGTCCGCAAGCAGTTCACCGACGCCGGCCAGCACCTGCGTGAGCTGTTCGCGCGGATGGTCTTCAACGTCTGTATCGGCAACACCGACGACCACCTGCGCAACCACGCCGCCTTCTGGGACGGCGCACAACTGGCGCTGACCCCCGCGTACGACCTGTGCCCCCAGCCGCGCAGCGGCGAAACCGCCAACCAGGCCCTGAACATCACGCGCACGCCCGGCGAGCGCGCCAGCCAGCTGCGGTTGTGCCGCAAGGCCGCACCAGAGTTCCTGCTCTCCGACCACGACGCCGACCAGATCATCGAGACGCAGCTCGAGATCATCCGCCGCGACTGGGACGACGCCGCCGACGAGGCGCAACTGACGAAAGCGGAGCGCAGCCAACTGTGGCAGCGACAAATCCTGAACCCGTACATCCACTACGACCAGGCGTGACGACGTACGTTCAGGAGTCTTCTGCTTCGGCTACCCGGGCAGGTCCCTGCCTGCGAGGGCCGTTCGCAGGCCGTCGCACGGGATGAAGCGCGGCGGTACGCCGGGGATCACGGCGTGGCGGCGGCTGCCGCAGATGGCGCATCGCTGGTCGGGTTCGAGGGTCCACGCGAGGAAGCGCCGGTACAGCGTTGCGGGGTCGGTGTCGTCCAGCTCTCGTTGGGCGATGGCCATGAGGTTGGCCATGAGCTGGCGCAGCATGGCCGGGTCGTTGTTCCGCAGGCTCCGCTGCGCCTCGGTACACGGCCACGGAAGTCCGTCGACGGCGCAGGTCCAGGACGGGCGGACGACCCGGTGGGTGGCGCTCAACGTCGGCTCCCCGCGTGCCGGCGTTTCCGGTCGGCGGCTGCGGTCCGGCGCAGGACGGCCATGGGGAGATCGAGCGAGTCGGCTATGGCGGTCAGCAGCGGTGCCGTCGGGATGCGCAGGCCGCGCTCGTACCGCGAGATTTCGTGGCGGGTGAAGGTCGGGCGTCCGGACCTGGCGCACAACTGGTCTGCCAGGTCGCCTTGGGTCAGGCCGAGTTGGCGCCTGCGGCGGGTGATCAGCTGGCCGAAGCTGTCCGCGGTCGCTGGGTCGTGGCGTGGCGGTACGTCTGACACGAGTCCTCCCCTGCCGGTGGATTTCCGGGATGGCTGGACGTCGATGAACGCTCGCCTTTGCCACGGAGTCAAGTCGTCGTTGTCGATGGACGTGATTCGGACGGCCGTCGTGACGCCATCGCCGACAGGCGGACTGGCACGGCACGCGACGGTTGCGACATGCGGCGCGGACAACGCTGTGACATCGTCGCCGGCGTGCGACGCGGCGCTGGCGACGATCGTGTCACCGGTGAGTGACATCGGGTGCGGCGACTGTGACAGCAGGGCCTGTCACGCCCAAGCTTGTGGCGATGTCAATTGATGATCTTCGTCGACATTCCGCGGTGCCACGGCTGACATCACCGCCGCGGTACAGCCCTCCGCCAAGGTCAAGTGACTTCTCACCTGGTGTTTGACATGCCGTCACGTTGGGGTGGCATGTCATATCGACCCACCGCGCGTTGCGCGCGATTGGATCGACACGCCAGTGACATCCGGCGGCGCGCCGTGACAGGCGGTTCCTGACATCGACTTGTGTCGTTGACACGGCGATGACAGATGAGCGATGTCATTGATGATCGCCGTTGACATATGCATGTCCGCGCTCTGCTGCTGGTAGTCAACAGTCCGCGTGACGCGGCGGACGTATCGACACTGCGCGTTGACCGAGCCCTCGGCGCTCACAACCGCTCACAGCGATCGGTTCCGCTGTGAGCGGCTCGCCGCCCGGCGCTCACAGCAGCTCACACGCACTCACAGCGCAAGTCCTGCCCGTACCACTTGACGCTCACAGGAAGCCCGGCCCGGCGCTCACAGCGACTCACGGCGCGCTCACAAACCCGGCCCGGACGCCGTGTGAGCGGCTGTGAGCGGAGGGGGCGTTCGCCAGCGCTCACAAAGGCGGATAGGAGGGTGCAGGGCTCGACGGCCGGTGGCGGGGCCGACGGGCCGATCGAGCAGGTGCCGTCGCCGTTGGCTACGGACCCCGTGAGGTCCGTAGGCGCTTTGCCGTCAGTGCTGGCGTCCTTGTTGACCGCCGTCATGGCGTCCGTCTTGATCCGGACCCCACAACGGACCGCGCGGGCCGCTGTCCCTGCAGCACGTGCCCCGTCCCGCCGTTCGGGCGGCGGCTCAGAGACACGTTGCGTTCTCTCCCTCCGTACCAGATGAAAGGAAAACCGTGCCTGATCAGGTCTTGCGGGTGCAGTCGGTGTTGACTGCCCGTGACCATCAACTCCTCGACTGGCTCTACGACCATGGGGTCCTGACGACTGGGCAGATCGCTGAGGCGCTGTTCCCGTCGCTGGACTTCGCGCAGCATCGCCTGCAGCGGCTCATTGCGCTGAAGGTGGTGGATCGGTTCCGGCCGTTCCGGGCCGAGGGCGGTTCGTATCCGTTCCACTACGTCATCGACCAGCTCGGCGCCGAGGTTGTCGCGGCGCAACGCGACGAGCCGGTGCCCAGACCTGGGTACGCGAAGGCGATCCGGCGCCGTTGGACCGCCTCCCGGATCCTGCAGCATCGCCTCGGGGTGAACGGCTTCTTCACCCAGCTCGCCGGACACGCAGCGCACGAGCTGCAGCGGTGGTGGCCCGAGTCGCGGTGCAGTGTGCCGGGCGCGTTCGCCGGACCGGGCGACCGAGTGGAGCTCATCACGCAGACCCTCATCCGCCCTGACGGGCACGGTGTCTGGTCCGGGGTGCCGTTCTTCCTCGAGTACGACACCGGCGGCGAGCCCCTCACCGAACTGCTGCGCAAGCTCGCCGGGTACGCCCGGTTCACAGCGCTCGGCGGGCCGGCGTGGCCGGTCCTGCTGTGGCTGCACTCGCCGGACCGAGAACACCACCTGCATCAGCGGCTCGCCGACCTCGGCCCGCTCGGGGTGCCGGTCGCTACCGCCGCCCGCGTTCCCGGCGTTCACCCCGCCACCGGGCCCTGGTGGCTGCACGGCCACCCCGGGCCGCTCGCCCTTGCTGACCTGCCTATCGGAGGCACACAACCGTGAAGACCACGTTCTCTCTCACCGACCTGTGCGGCCTCATGCCGCGCGACCGCTGGGCCATCGACATGCTCGCTGAGCACCAGGCCCTGACCACCGAGCAGCTCACCGCGCTCGGCTACGACACCACGTCGGTCGCCGCTGGTCGACGACTGCGGGCGCTGGCCCGTCTCGGCTGGCTCGTCCGCGTCGACTCGGCCTGGCTGCTTGGGCCGTTCGGCGTCCAGCTGCGCCGGCCCGTTTCTGGCGAGCCGGATCTGACCACCAACCAGTTCTTCGTCGACCTGGCCGCTTCTGCGCGTACGCAGGCCGGCACCGACCTTCGGGCCTGGCGGTCCGTACCCGCTCCGTACGGCGAGTACCTGCACCACGGCAAGCGCATCGGGTTCTGGTACCAGCGCGACCCGGGTGGCCCGCCGTCGCGCTGGCTGCGCCGGTACCGATCCCTCGCCGCCGACACCGGTGTCAGCCTGCTGCTCGTCACCACCGACGACCCGGACCGCTTCGGGCGCCACTCGGGCGAGCTGACCATCGCGACCAGTCGCCCCGGTGAGCTCGCCTGGCATGTCCGCGGTGAACGCCTTGCCTTGCACGAGCTCCCCGACTCGGAGCAGCTCGATCCGTCGGTGCACCCGATCTACGACCCGCAGCGGCCGTACGACGAGGCCGTCGCCGACGGCGCGTACTCCTATGCCCGCGCATAGCGCCTGGACTCCCGAGCGACTCCGTGCGCTCGGACCGACCACCGACCTCGCCACCGCCGCGGAGATCCTCGGCATCTCGCGGTCCGCCGCGTACAAGCTCGCCCGCCGCGGCGCGTTCCCCGTGCCGCTGCTCAAGGTCGGCGCTGTTCATCGCGTGCCGACCGCGCCGTTGCTCGCCGCTATCCACCTCGACGCGTAAGGAACCGTCGGCGCTCGCCCGCCGCGACTTGAACGCGCTGGCGAGGCGAGCGTCGATGGTCCACGACAAACCGTTGCCCACCCTGATCGGAGCACACCACCGACCATGGCAGAAGGAAGCATCTTCAAACGCTGCGGCTGCCGCGACCCGCACACCGACAAGCCGTACGGCACCCACTGCCAGCAACTCCGTCGCCCGAACCGTTCCTGGAACCCGCAGCACGGGCACTGGGCGTACCAACTCGAACTGCCGCCGACTCTTGAGGGGCAACGGCGGCTGCTGCGCCGCGCCGGCATCGCCACCCGCCAGCAGGCAGTCGCCGAACGCGACCACGCCCGCGCCCTACTGGGACTGGCCGGCCGAGACCGCCGCCGCCAGGTCGAGATCGGCGACGTCATCCAGAACGCGGTACGCCACCGCCTCCCGTTCCCCGACGTCGACCGCGTCCGCCAACGCCTGCGCGGCGACGGCCCCCTCGGCGACATGCCCACCGTCGGCGAGTACCTCACCACCTGGCTCGAACACCTCACCGCCGACATCAACACCATCAACGGGTACGAGTCCATCGTCCGGGTCCATCTCATCCCGTACCTCGGCGACGTACCCCTCGACAAGCTGCGCACCAGCCACCTGCGGGCGATGTTCGTGGCCATGGAACACCGCAACGCCGAGATCCGCTCGCTCAAGGCAAGCCCGGACCCGGCGGTCCGCAGGACCGTCGCTCGAGTCCGCCCCACCGGGCCGGTCACCCGGCACCACATCCGGGCCGTACTGCGCAAGGCGATCAACGACGCCCTCGCCGACGAACTCATCGTCGGCTCCAACCCCGCCATGCTCGTCAAGACACCCGCCGACCGCGCCCTGCCGATTGTGTGGGAGGACGAACGCGTCGAACGGTGGCAGGCCACCGGCGAAGTCCCCGGGCCGGTCATGGTCTGGACCGCCGAACAGGTCGCCACCTTTCTCGACTACGTCGCCGACCACGACCAGGTGATCCACCCGATGCTGCACCTGATGGCGTACCGCGGCATGCGCCGAGGAGAAACGGTCGGACTGCGCGACACCGAAGTGCGGCTCGCCAGGCGCGAACTGACCGTCAACAACCAGATCGCCATCATGGGGCATCGGACCATCCAGAAACCGCCGAAGAGCCGTGCCGGTAACCGGGACATCGCCCTCGACGCCGACACCGTTCGGGCGCTCACGGCGTACGGGGCGCTTCGCGCGACATGGCGGCTCGCGGCCGGGGAGGCGTGGCCGGACACCGGGCTGTTCTTCGTCCGCCCCGACGGGCAACCGTGGCATCCGAACGCGTTCAGCGCACGGTTCCGCCTGCTGGCCCGGAAGGCAGGGATGCCGCCGGTACGGCTGCACGACCTACGGCACTCGGCGGCGACCATCGCCCTGGACGCGGGGATCGACATCAAGGTCGTGTCCGAGCAACTCGGCCACTCGACCACCACATTGACCCGGGACACCTACCAGAGCGTCACCAAACAGATGCACCAAGACGCGGCCGACGCCGTCGCTGCCAGAATCGCAGGCAAAGCAACCACGTTGTGATCGGAGATTCCGAGTAACTCCGCCATCGGGGCCTCCTCGGCAGCCTGTTGACCTGCCCCTATAGCTGCGATGGCGAGCTTGGTTAGTCCTCAAGATGGCTGCCGTGCTCAACCGGCGCTCGGACGAGGCCGACCCGTACGGCAAACTCGTCTGTTGTGAGGGCCTATGTTGGTGTGACAGACGGCGATTGGTATCGGTTCCTTGCCGAGCGACCGAACCTGCAAGAGGTCAACTTCTGGCGGCCGTCCAGCAAGCAGGCCTTCCACGCTGTCCAGATCGGAGAGCCGTTCTTCTTCAAGACCCACCATCCGCATAACCGGGTCGTTGGCGGTGGCTTCTTCAGCGGCTTCGCGCGGCTACCGATTTCCACCGCCTGGGAGTTGTATGGCGAGGGCAACGGCGCTGCCAGCCTCCATCAGATGCGCGAGGATATCGGCCGCTACCGGCGCGAACCGATCCCACTACACGAGGATCCGGACATCGGGTGCCTGTTCATCCGCGACACTCGCTTCTTCGAACCCGACGCGATCGCGGGGCCGCCACCCGACTTCGCCTCGAACATCGTGCAGGGCAAGGGCTACGACCTGGCCGAAAGTGGGTCTGCCCGGTACTTCCTGGACCTCTTTCACCGGCTTACCGGAACGGACGTCGAGATCGACCTGAGCGCGCCGTGGCATCGAGGCGGACCGGTGTACGGAGACCCGAGGCTCCGGCCGCAACGGCTTGGGCAGCAGGCCTTCCAGGGTGTCGTGCTCGATGCCTACCACCGCCGCTGCGCAATCACCGGAGCGAAGATCCGACCTGTGCTGCAGGCAGCGCACATTCTGCCGCTGCCGAACGGCGGCGAGCACCGGCTCGACAACGGCCTGTTGCTGCGCTCCGACGTCCACATCATGTTCGATCGCGGGTACCTCAGCATCGACCCGTCGTACCGCCTGATGGTCAGCCCTCGACTCCGCGCAGACTTCGGCAACGGCGAGGAGTTCTACTCGCGGAGCGGAGAGCAGATCGCCGTCCCGGAACGTAAGCCTGACCGACCGAACCGGGAATTCCTTGAGTGGCACGTCGAGACCATGTTCAAAGCCGCCTGACGGGCGCCGCACCTGCCCGACTATCGCCGACGCTTGTCCTGAGTGCTGTTCGTCGAGCGATCACAGGCTGGGCAGTGGTAGCGCATGTCCGTGGTACCGCGACTGGGCAGCTCGAAGCGGACGAGCATGCGCCGGCAGCGCCCGCAGTCATCTCCGAGCTGCCCGGTGCCGGGAACTGTCTGAGATCGCTTGCGGCGTTGGGTGCGGCGGACCAGGTCGGCGAAGGCCCTGTTCTCGGTTCGGAGCACGACGCCAGGGTCCGGGCCGAGGAGCGAGCCGCCCGCTGACCAGACCACGTCACCAATAACGGCGCTCGACTCGAGAATCGGTGTACAGAGGCGGATGTTGACCCCTTGACGTCGGGCGTGCAGAGCCTCCGCCGGCGGAAAGCCGTCGCGTTCCGGCTCAATCCAGATCGTGTCGGGTCGGGCATCTCCCTCTGTCGGTGGCAGCGCTCGCAGTGCCGGTAGCAGTGTCTGCAGACCCACCAACGGTGCGGTGGGCAGCCACATCTCGACGGTTGCGGCGTTGCTGATGTCGTCGCGCAACCGGCGCAGTACCGACTCGCGCGGAACATGTTCGGTGGCGCCGTTCGACAGTCCAATCGCCTCTTGCCAGCTCAGCTTGGTCGCGCTGTCGAGAAGGTGGGCGAAGAATCGCCACAGCGGACCTGCGGACGAACCCCTGCAGTGCAATTGATTCAGCGCGCCGACGACCACGAGGTGGTCCCGCGCTCGGCTCGCCGCCACGTTGAGCAGGCGGGGACCGGTGCTGCCAGCGTCGTCCTCGGTGAACCACCGATGGAGCTTGGTCAGGCCGTGGCCGGTGTCGACAGTGTCGTAGACGACGATGTCACGCTCGTCGCCTTGGAACCGATGGACAGTCGAGGACGCCCACCCGTTGAGGCCGGACTCGATGAGTAGCGACTCCAGCAGGCGCGCCTGGGCTGCGAACGGCGTGATCATCGCCAGGTCGCGAGTCTGGGTCGTGGCCCCACCGAGCAGCGCGGCGACCAGCTGGGAATGCATGAGGTTGTACCTGGAGGCGCCGCCCTGCCGTCGGGCGGTGCGGGCGGCAAGCCCAGATGTATCGAGCACGACGAGGTCACTACGCGCCCAAGCCGCCTGACTGCGCCGTTCCCGGAAGAGCACCACGTCCGCGGTGATCAGTGGGCTCTCCCGATAGAACGCGGTGCTGACCACCTGAGCGATGGCATAACGCATGCGGTACTGGGTGTTCAGTGCCGCCAGCCGGTTCGGGGTACGCCCGTCCTGGACGGCACGCGCGATGCCGGCCTTTTCGAACGGACTCTTGTGCAACCACTCCTGAGCAGCGGGGGTGTCCGCCAGGACCACCGGAGGAAGTTGGCGGAAATCGCCCGCAAGGACCGTGTGACCGGAACCGGCACCAGCCACCAACATGGCAAGCGTTGCGGTCGTCATGCTCGCCTCGTCGAGCACAACGACGTCGAAGGTCAGCGACTTCAGAGTGTCAAGCATCGTCTGGTGAGCAGTGGCCGCCACCACTGCTGCCTTCCGGCAGATCTTGCGGCGCGCCTCCAGCAGGAGGCGATCCAATCCAGCAGCAATGGCATTGAGCTCGGCGATCTGGTTCTCCAGATCGGAGCGCCTTCGTTGTTGACTGTCCGTCAACGCAAGCTTGATCCGGCGAAGTTCGGCCAACGCCTGCCGGCACTGCCGGAGCTGGTTTCCGACGCGCACCCGCTCCTCGGCGACCGCTGCACCGCGTTCCGCGGCGATGGCGTCGACCAGTACGGCACCGCCGGCTGGATGCGCGACGAGCGTGTCAGTGGGCTGGCCCAGGCGGACCAGGGCACCTCCGCTGGCAAGTTGTGGTGTCCGCTTGAGCACCGATACGACCGCCACGTCCAAGGCCGCGTTGGTCGGGGCGGCCAGCAGCACTCGCTTGCCTCGGGCGTACAGCGCGGCCACCAGCGCTGAAATCGTTGTCGTCTTGCCGGTGCCCGGCGGCCCCCACAACCACGTTGTGCCGTGCTCCAACGCGAGCTCCACGGCATGTCGCTGGCCGTCGTTGAGCTGGTCCGCTTCGTCGGGACCCAGGCGCTCAGTCGCTGGAGCTTGGGACAGGCTGCTCGGATTGTCGGGGCTGACGGCGGCCAGGCAGCCTCGGCGTTGAAGCCTGGACCACCATGCATCAGCTCCCGCAGTCGTCGACTCTGGAGGCTGAGCAGCCAGGAAAGGTCCAGCCGGAGGGTTGCCTCCCGGGTCGCTGCCGGTGCGTCCGGCGGCACCGACAGCGTGACCACGGTGCCGAACACCGAGATGACATCGACTTCAAGGTGCAGGTCGTCCACGATGAGCACGCCACGGGTTCCTTCAGCGGCACCGATCTCACTCTGGGCCTCGAACCGGACGAGCCGTCGGCTCGCTGTCCTCCCGGCTTCATGGCCATCGACGAGGGACACGTCTGTCTCAGTGCGCCGGCTGGTCACTTTCGCCAGTTCGTCAGCGAGTGCCCGACATGCCCCCTGCACCGCCGACTCCCAGCCAACGGGGACGGGCCCGATCGAGGCCAAGGGCTCGGGTGTCGCCAAATCCAACGCAACGGCAAACCGCTGGACATGGATCGCTGCGCGGCGCTCCGCTCGGCTGTGCGACGGCTGCACTCCGCCGGTGCGTTGCGCTGGCATCTGCGTCGTCGTATCGGCCGACGGATTGGTCGCGACAGCAGGCGGTGCCCAACCTCTTGGCGTCCAGACGTCATCCTTCAGATCGGCGATGCCGTGGGTACGGCACGTTTCCCACACCACGCCGACATCGGCTCGCAGACCGGCCTGCCGGAGCCTCGCCAGCAGCTCTTCCTGCGGCATCGGTCCTGCCGCCAGCGCTCGTTGCACGAGGGTGACAAGCCTTGACGCCCGGCCGCTCGCCATCCGCGAAACCTTTCTGGACAGGTCGGCGCCGCCGCCAGGAGGGTGTGGCGGCGTGCCGCTTGATCGATGACGGTAGTCGCGCCGCGCTTTGGTGTCCGCAACCGTCCGTGCAGGATCTGCTACCGATCCGGGGAGCGGCTGGCGCCACGAAGGAGTGGTGGTTGGCGTTACGGGTTGACCCAGTAGGCGAGGTTCTCGAACGACGGGGCGAACTGGACCTGTGCGCCCTTCAGCTGCGCCGCGGTGCCTTCGAAGACGAGGTTGCCCGCGGCCGTCTGGCCGGCGCCGATGTCGCCGGAGTGGAGCTGGTTCTTCACGCCGATGTCGAAGCCGGAGTCGAGCTTGGTGCCGTCACCGGCGAGCATCGACCAGTGGAACTGGTTGTAGTCCATCTTGCCGGTCTTGCAGGTGATCGAGACGGCCGCGACGATCACCTTGCCCTGCATCTTCACGCTCTTGACGACGACTTCACCGGTCGAGCCGTCGGACATCGAAAGCACGCCGACCTCGCCCACGGCGAGCTTCTTCGGGCCCTCGGGTGCGGCGGCCGGGGTGTCTTTGCCGGCATCGGCGACCGGTGCGCCGGAGCCGGTCGCGGCGGGTGCCTTGCTGACGGTGTCGCTCTTCGGGACAGCGCCGCAGGCGAGGACGAACAGTGCCAACGCGGCGGCCAGTCCGGTGACGATTTTGCGCATGATGCTGTCGCTCCTTCGAGGGATGGAACCCCGGGCAGGCGCTCCTGGCACGGGGTGACGCGGTGCGGGGTCTACGTCAGGTACGCGGTGTCCGTCGAACCCGATGCGGACGCAACGCGAGATCCGGCGTCGATGTCAATGAGAGCATTGTCCGTGAACCCTGTCAACAGACAAGATGCTTGACACCTATGTCACGATGTTGAGGTGCAGGAGGACCCCACCATCACGGCGGCGGAGATTGCCCGGCTCGCCGGGGTCGGCCGCGCCGCGGTGA
This sequence comes from Dactylosporangium sp. NPDC051087, assembly GCF_055586325.1. NCBI lineage: Bacteria > Bacillati > Actinomycetota > Actinomycetes > Micromonosporales > Micromonosporaceae > Dactylosporangium > Dactylosporangium sp. NPDC051087. The sequence goes on from NZ_JBVJIJ010000001.1 coordinate 683,445, forward strand.
GTAACTGGCGCAAGCGGCATGCGGACTTCCCCGCTCCGGTCGGCGGTACGCCGGCGAGCCCCGAGTTCGCTGTAGCCGAGATCGAGCGATGGCTGCACCGGCAGGGCAAGGCACCCCAGTTGTCCACTGTGGACAAGTTGTGGCGGCAGATCGTCGCCGCGGCTGACAACCCCACGGCCACGCTTGCGTCGGTCGCCGCGATCTTGGTCACCCGCCAGCGCAATGGGCGGGCCAGCGCTGGATGGGTCGAACCGGACGTCAGGTACCTGCTGCCGGAGATCGACAACCTGGCCGACGAGCTAGGAGCCCGAGCGGCGTTCGAGGAGCTGTGGCGACGGTTTTCCGAGCCCTCGCCCGGCCGTCCGCGGGCCACGCCGGACGACCTCGCCGATCTGATGGTCAGGCTCGCCGACGTCGACGGCGGCACGATGCTCGATCCAGCGGCTGGCTCCGGGGGCGCCCTGCAGGCCGCGGCCCGCGCCGGATGCACATCGGCGTACGGGCAGGAGCTCGACGAACCCCTCGCTCGCCTCGCCACACTGTGGTTGGAGCTGTGTAACGTGCCCGGCGAGGTCATGACCGGCGACTCGTTGCGCGCCGACGCGTTCGTCGGGCGCAGCTTCGACGCCGTCGTCAGTCACCCGCCGTTCGGGGTCACCAACTGGGGCCAGGAGGAACTCGGACACGACCCTCGCTGGGACTACGGCGCGCCGCCGCGGACCGAACCTGAATTGGCCTGGGTGCAGCACGCGCTGGCACATCTGCGTCCAGGTGGCCGTGCTGTGCTGCTGATGCCGCCCTCAGCCGCGAGCCGCAAAGCCGGCCGGCGCATCCGCGCTGAGCTGTTGCGTCGCGGCGCGCTGCGCGCGGTGGTGGCGTTACCCGGCGGAGCCGCCGCTCCGCATGCGGTACCCCTGCACCTATGGCTGTTGCAGCGACCCGTTCCGGACGCGCCGGCACCCGCGCGGACATTGCTGATCGACGCCGCGGGCAACCAGCAGGATTGCTACGCCCGGGTGCTGGTGCTGGCACGTACCATCGCCGGCGCACCTGACACCGTCATCGACGAGCCCGGCTTCGCCCGGGCGGTTCCAGTGATCGACCTGCTCGACGAGGACGTCGATCTCACTCCCGCCCGGCGACAACCAGCCGGCGGGGAGCAAACCGGGGAACGGTTGGTTCGCACGCGTGAACGGCTCGCGGCAGTCGTCACCGAACTGCCCCGTCTGATGCCACCGGCCGCCACCGCGTCAGATACTGGCGCCGCCGCGCCAACCGTCTCCGTCACCGAGTTGGTCCGCACCGGTGCGGTGCAACTGATCGGACCTATCCGGGCCGCCGGTACCGACGACGACGATCCATCCGGCGTGAGCGATGAGCCGCCGGTGCTGACCGTGCAGGACGTGCTGCAGGGGCATGCCGCCTCAGGGCGTGGCGCTGGGCGGCTGGGCCAGGAGATCCGCGTGACTGCCGGTGACGTGGTGGTGCCCATGGTCGCGCGACAGCTCACCGCCCGGGTAGTCACCGCAGACGGTCCGGTGCTAGGCCGCAATCTTTATCTGCTACGCCCGAATCCGGCCGCGCTCGACCCGTGGTTCCTTGCCGGACAACTCCGGACATCCGGCAATGAGAAGCAGGCGAGCAGCCTGGCGGGTACGTTGCGGTTTGACATCCGCCGAGCCCAGATACGCCGGCTGCCATTGGCGGAGCAGCGTGCGCATGGCGTGGCATTCCGCCGACTGGTCGCCTTCGAAAGCGCGCTGCGCGAAGCGGCTGCCCTCGGCGCCGAACTCGTCCAACTCACCGCTGACGGCCTGGCCAACGGTGTAATCCGGCCCGACGATGCCGGGGCCTGGTGACAGTGTTTGCACACCGAATAGACATCGGTTATTTCCAATTCGTCAACCGGCACGCCGGCAGTGGTGACCGATACGACGGATGTGGTGCGCCTGACGCCGGGCTATCCACCTGTCATCGACCGGCGGCTGGCGATGGCCGCCGATCGGGGGAAGGCGCAAAGGCGAGATCACTGTGATACTGCCTACCTGCAACAAGGGGATCACCGGGCGTCGACACAGGCGAACGACGACCGCGCCTCGCGCATCGCTGAATGGTCTGCCGACAATCCCTGCAGTCGGTGCCCGGCACGCGTGCGCGCACTGGTTGTCGGCCGGTCTCCGTATTGAGCCGGGGCCGCACGAGGGGGACAGATGACGCTGAAGCTGACGACGATCGGCGAATATCAGCTGGTACAGCCGCTCGGGTCTGGCGGCATGGGCGACGTGTACTTCGCTGTGTCGCCGACCGCCGACCGGGTCGCCGTCAAGGTCGTCAAGCGTCACCTGGTGATGGACCCGACGATCCGCGACCGCTTCGCTTCGGAGCTGGAGAGCCTCAAGCTGGTGTACGGCTCACGAGTGGCCCGGCTGGAAAACGCCGACCTCACCGCAGATCCAGCATGGCTCGCCGTCGAATACATACCAGGGCTGACCCTGCGGCAGTACGTCGACGACCGCGGTCCGCTGCCATTGCCGCTCGCCGCGATGATCGGCGCGATGCTGGCCGACGGCCTAGCGAAGGTGCACCAGGCCGGTCTGCTGCACCGCGACCTCAAGCCACAGAACATCATTCTCGGCCCGGACGGCCCAATGGTGATCGACTTCGGGCTAGCAGTGCTTCGGGACCGGGAAAGCTACCTGACCGCCCCGGGCGAGCTGGTAGGCACCCCGGCGTACATGTCGCCCGAACAGGTGAAAGGCGAGCGGGACCTGACCCCGGCCGCCGACATCTACGGGCTGGCAGCCACGCTGGTGCTCGCGCTCACCGGCCACGGCCTCTACCCGGCGACCAATTCATGGGGACTGCTGCTGCGGATCACCGACCCGGCCGACCTGCCGGACCTGACTGGAGTGCCGGCCGAGCTCGTACCCCTGATCGGAGCGATGCTCGCCTTCGACCCGACCGCTCGGCCCACCCTCGACACGGCGCGGAAACGCCTGCTGAAAGTCGCCACTGCAGGCGGGGTGCCGGCGAGCGATCTGCGCCGGCAGATCCACGAGTCGACCTATGACCGCAGCACGGAACTCATCGTCCCGCCGCACCTGACCGACCCGAAACAGGATCCCGAGGCGGATCCGACCGGCGGCACCGTCGTGCCACCCGACTTGCCGGAACCCGAGCCGACTCCGGTCGAACCTACGCCTAAGGTCAAGCCGCGACCTGACGTTATGTGGCTTATCGAGAAGGTGCGCCGCCAGTACGCCCGCCGGTCGACGTTGTAGGAAGGTTCTGTCCGATGACCAACCCGGAGTCCGCATCGTTTGCGCCCGGCGCTCGAATCCTCGTCCGCGACGAGGAGTGGCTCGTCCGCACCGCGAAGCCGACGCCCCACGACGGCACCATGATCAAGGCCGTCGGCGTGTCGGAGTTCGTGCAGGACGTGGAAGCGACCTTCTTCACCGGTCTGGAGGACGTCCACGCCATGCGGCCGGAGGACACAGTCCTCGTCCAGGACACCTCGTCACGGTTCCGCCGCGGCCGGCTCTTCCTCGAGGCGGTGCTGCGGCGCACCCCGCTGCCACGATCGGAGCGAGGGCTGGCGCTGGCCGACCGCTTCCTGCTGGACCCGCTGCCCTACCAGCAGCGACCCGTGGAACTGGCGCTGTCCGGCCTGCGCCCACGGATCCTGCTGGCCGATGTGGTGGGCCTGGGCAAGACGTTGGAGATCGGGCTGATCCTTGCCGAGCTGATCCGCCGCGGCCGCGGTGACCGGATTCTGGTCGTCTCGCCGCAGCAGGTGCTGGAGCAGTTCCAGCGGGAGCTGTGGACCCGCTTCGCGATCCCGCTCGTGCGACTCGACTCGACCGGCATCCAGCGCATCCAGCAGGAGATCCCGGCAGGCCGAAACCCGTTCACCTACTTCAAGCGGGCCATCATCTCGGTCGACACGCTCAAGGACGCCGGCCAGTTCGGCCACCACCTCGACGCGATCACCTGGGACGTCGTCGTCGTCGACGAGTCCCACAATCTCATCAACAAAGGCACCCAGCGCAACGAACTGGCCCGGCGGCTGGCGGCGAAGACCGACGCGCTGCTGCTGGCCAGCGCCACCCCGCACAACGGTGACAAGGAGTCGTTCGCCGAGCTCATCTCGCTGCTCGACCCTGCCGCCATCGCCAACAAGAAGGACTACAAGGCGAAGGACATCGAGCATCTGTACCTGCGCCGCACGAAGATCAGCCCGGAGGTCCGCGACGCCATCGGCGACCGCTGGGCCGACCGAGGACCCTCGGTGCCGCTGCATTGTCCCGCCAGCCCCGCCGAAGAGAAGATCTTCGCCGAGCTGACCGAGGTGTGGTTGGCCGGCCAGTGGAGCGACCAGCCGTTGCGTGGCCTGGACCGGCTGTTCCCGTACACCTTGCTGAAGTCCTTCCTCTCCTCCCACAAGGCACTCGCAGCCACCGTCGACGCCCGGCGCAAGAAGGCGACCGGCACCGAAGCCGTCGCGCTGGACCGGCTGGCCGAGCTGACGTCGGTCATGACCGACCGCGACTCCAGCAAGCTCAACCGGCTCGTCGCCGAGCTCGAGAAGATCGGGATCAAGCCGGGAAGCACGATGCGGGCCGTGGTGTTCTCCGAGCGGGTACCGACGCTGAAGTGGCTCGCCGAGGTCGTGCCGGGCAAGCTCGGCCTCAAGCCCGGCGCGGTTCGCGTCATGCACGGCGGGCTGACCGACGCCGACGAGCAGAAGGTCCTCCAGGAGTTCGAGCTGGAAAGCAGCGAGGTGCGCCTGCTCTTCACCGGCGACGTCGCCTCCGAAGGCGTCAACCTGCATCAACAGTGCCACCACCTGATCCACTACGACATCCCGTGGAGCTTGATCCGCATCGAGCAACGCAACGGCCGCATCGACCGCTACGGGCAGCGCTTCCAGCCGCAGTTCCGCGCCCTGATCCTTACCTCCGAGGTCCTCGACGCCAAGGACGACCGGACGGTCGCCGAGAAGCTGCTCGACCGGGAGGAGATCGCGCACCGCAGCCTCGGCAGCGTCGAAGCGATGACCGGCCTGTACGACGCCAAGGTGGAAGAGGACCGGCTGGTCAAGGACCTGCTCGAGGGCAAGACAGTGGACGAGTCCTACGATGCCGGCTTCTCTGTGGACGTGCTGGCGAACCTGGTGGCAGGTATCGGGGAGACTCCGGCGTCGATCGAGGCGCCACGGGCGCGGGTGCCCAAGCTCTTCGACTCGACGAGCGAGTTTGTCGACGTTGCGCTCGGCGAGCTCTACGACGACAAGCCCGAGGACGCCATCGACTTGCGCCGCGAGGACGAACTGATGACTTTTCTAGCCCCCGACGACCTCATGCACCGGCTATCCGACCTGCCGAAGTCGTACCTCAAGGCGCATGAGGAAGGCGAAAAGCTGCGTCTCAAGGTCACCTTTGACCGCAAGCTTGGGCAGCGCAAACTCGACGAGGCGCGCAAGGCCACGACCACGACCTGGCCCGACATCGCGTTCCTCAGCGATGTTCATCCGATGGTCGACTGGCTGGTCGACAAGGTGCTGATCCGGCTCGGCCGCCAGCAGGCGCCGGTCCTCACCGCGGACGTCGATGGTCCGGTTTTCCTGGTACAGGGCGTCTACGGCAACCGCCTCGGCCAGCCCACCGTGGTTGAGTGGATGGCGGTGTCCGGGCTTCCCAGCACGCCGGTCATCGAGCCGATGGACGAGGCGCTGGCCGCGGCCGGCGTCGGCCCGAAGATGGTCAACCGGGCCGTGGCCGTCCCGCTTGACGACGTGCAGGCGCTGGTACAGCAAGCCGTCGCCGCCGCCCGCCGGCACCTTGCGGACAAGCGCGACGAGTGGGCCGCAGCCAACGCCGAACCGCTGCGCAGATACCGGGAACGGCTCACGCGGTTCGAACAGCAGAGCTTGCTGGACGAGCTGCCGGCCCCGTTGCAGCAGAAGCGCCGTACTCGGGTGCGAGCCACCGTCGATGAGCAGAACGACCTGCTCGACCGGCTGGAAGCCGCAGGTGATCCGCTGCTGCGCGTGCTCGCCGTCCTCGTCAACGCTCCGGAGACTGTCGCATGAGTTTTGAATCGCTGACCAACCGCGGCGAATACCTCTCCGCGCACTACCTCGCCGAGGTCCTGCCGACCACCCTCAAGGGTGGGCTGTACAAGCGGTGGGCAGAGGAGGAGAAGGCCGGCCGAGTCACACCACGGGCCGGGTTGCGCCGCTTCCGCCGCGACTACTTCAACGCCAAGACCGAACTGGCCGACCTCGAGCTCTTCGACCCTGACCGACTCCGCAAACTGCACAACGAGATCCTGAAACAGCTCAGCTTCGATCCCGCGCCGCAGATCGTCACCGTCGAGCGGGCCGGGAAGGACCACGAAATTCCGGTCGTCCACGCCGACCTGACTGCTGGCCACGGCATCGTCGCCATCGACTGCGGCTGGGCGGCCGATACCGACGCCGCCCAAGACCCCGCCGACGCCGGTCGACTGCTCACTCCGGTTACCCTTGCGGACGGCCAGACGATCGAAACCGGCGCGAAGCTCGCCTCCTGGCTCTTTGCCACCGACAACCCACCCCGCTACGTGCTGATCCTCAGCGGCGGCGTCATCACCCTCGCCGATCGCAGCGTCTGGGGTGAGGGACGCTACCTCGCGGTGAGCCTCGACATCGCGTACGGACGCAACGACGACAAGGAACTCGACGTCATCGCGGCGCTGTTCGGCGCCGACTCCTTGCGCCCACCGGCGGAAGGCGGCAGCGAGCCGCTCGCCGACCTGGTTGCCGGTTCCCGTCAGCACGCGGTCGGCGTCTCCAGCGAGCTGCGTGAAGGGCTGCGTGTCTCGGTCGAACTGATCGCCAACGAGGTGCTCGACCGGATCCGCCAGGCCGGCTACCAGCCGCAGCAGGTGATGGACCTGGACGAGCTGGCCAAGGAACTGGGCCGCGAGGCGCTGCGCTACCTGTACCGGATCCTGTTCCTGCTGTACGCCGAGGCGAGACCCGAACTGGGCGTCCTGCCTGCGAACGACCCCGAATACGTCGAGGGCTACAGCCTGGGGCGTCTCGGCGACCTGATCTCGCGCCGGATGGCCCCCTCGGCCGAGGGCGGCTTTCACCTGTACGAGTCGCTCGACCTGCTGTTCCGTATGGTCAACGAGGGTCACCGGCCGCGAAACGGCCAGCAGGCGGAGGAGAAGGACAGCGAAGGGGAGGGCCTGCGCTTCGAGCCGATGCGGTCGGACCTCTTCCTGCCCAGCGCGATCAGGCTGATCGGCCGGCAGATCCCGCAGCCCGGCAGCGACCCGGACGACCCCGACGGCCCTAGGCTCGACACCCGGCTGCGCAACGCCACCATGTACCAGGTGCTGCGCCGGCTCATGCTCAGCAAGGGCAGCGGGAAGGGCCGGGGCGGCTTCATCTCGTACGCACAGCTCGGCATCAACCAGCTCGGCGCCGTCTACGAGGGCCTGATGTCCTACACCGGTTTCGTCGCGGTCGAGCAGCTCTACGAGGTGGCCAAGAACGGCGACCCCAAGGACGGCTCCTGGATGATTCCGGCGTCCAAAGTGGACGAGTACGACGACAGTGTCTTTGTCTACAAGGAGAACGCCTACACCGGCGTCCGTAGCCGGGTGACGTACGAGCCGGGCTCGTTCGTCTACCGGCTCGCCGGCCGCGACCGGCAGACCAGCGCCTCCTATTACACCCCGCAGTCCCTGACCGAGGTCACCGTCCAGCTCGCGCTGAAGTACCGTCTCGACCAGGGCGGCACCGTCACCCCGGCCCGGGAATTGCTCGACTGGACTATCTGCGAACCGGCGCTCGGTTCGGGCGCGTTCCTCAATGAGGCCATCAACCAGGTTGCCGCCGAGTACCTGCGTCGCCGCCAGGAGGAGCTCGGCGTTAGCCTCGACCCAGAGCAGTATCACCTCGAACTCCAGCGGGCAAAGGCGTACATCGCGCTGCACAACTGCTACGGCGTCGACCTCAACCGCACCGCTGTTGAGCTTGCCGAGGTGTCGCTCTGGCTCAACGTCATGCACGCCGGGCTCCAGGCTCCCTGGTTCGGCCTGCACCTCCAGCGCGGCAACTCCCTGATCGGCGGGCGTCGGCAGACATACACTCCGAAGCAGCTCGCCGATAAGTCGTGGCTGACGACGGCGCCCAAAGACCAGCCGTTCCGCGACGGCCCGATCGATGAGGGCACTATCCACCACTTCTTGCTGCCCGCCGACGGTTGGGGCGTGGTCGCCGGGGAAAAGGAGGCCCGCGAGCTCGCGGCCATGGAGGTCGACAGGCTCAAGAAGTGGCGGACGGCGATGAAGCGCGTGCCGTCGGCCAAGGGAAAGCAGTCACAAGTGAAACGGCTGCAAGCACTGGCCTTTCGCGTCGAGTACCTGTGGCACCTGGTGCAACGACGCCTGGGAATCTCCGAGCAAGAGATCCGCCGCGACGTCAATGTGTGGGAAGCGCAGAATCTGCCGAAAGTCTCCGAAGCAGTTCCACGCGAGAAAGTCCTTGCGGACCTGACAAGGCCCGACACGCCGTACTGGCGGCTCAAAACCCTGATGGACGTTTGGTGCGCGCTGTGGTTCTGGCCGCTGGACAAGGTCGGCCTGCTTGACGGCTCCGACCCGGCTTACCTTTCCGGGTCTGTCGAGGTCACCCACGTCAAGGATCTACCGGTGTACGACGAGTCGACGGTCTACGAGACGCAAGACCTTTTCGGTCAGGTAGAGCCACAGCAACTCAGGCTACCGACCAAGGTAGCTGGCACCCGCAAGATGACGGTGGCCGAACAGCTCCGCAAGCAGGTACCGCTTGCGGATTTGGACGACTGGCTTACCTTCGCCGAAGCACTCATCGGCCGCTCAGACATCCCAGCGGACTCATTGGTGAGCGACTTCGAGTCCTTAAGCGAGCTCGGCGTCTACGAAAACGACCTGGTCGGCTTGATGGGCATGGACGAGTCGTTCCGTCTCGCGGACCGCTTTCCCTGGATGCAGACGGCCGAGGCCATCGTCGAGCAGCAAGGATTTTTCCACTGGGAGCTGGCATTCGCCCAGGCCTTCGCCAAGGGCGGGTTCGATCTCCAAGTGGGCAACCCTCCGTGGGTGCGACCCGATTGGAAGCAAGACGCAGTACTTGCCGAAATCGACCCGTGGTTTAAGCTGGCAGACAAGCCGGATGCTCTGGTCAAAGCCGATCGCCGGATCAAGGTGCTCGAACCGTCGCAGTCCCGAGCCAGCTATTTGGCAGAGCTAACGTTCAACAGCGGCATCGGTGCATCCCTCGGCAGCCCTGCGACCTATCCCTTGTTCGAAGGCACGCGGCCGAACCTATATCGCGCCTTTATGTGCAACGTTTGGCGCCATCTGAGTACGAGCGGCACCTCGGGACTAATTCACCCTGACACTCACTTCAGCGGCGTCGATGAGGGAAGGCTGCGCGCCGCGGCATACCGGTACCTTCGCCTGCACGGCAGTTTTGTCAACGCGGCAAACTGGGCATTTGCCGATCCGGGGAGAACTCTCGAATTCGGCGTACACATTTACGGACACGAGCAGGAAGTTGACTTTCTGCACCTCAGTCAACTTTTCGGCGCCAGAGTGGTCACCGAATCTCTCGTGCATGATGGCACCGGCGTTGAGCCCGGCCAGAAGTCTCGTGGCAAATGGGATACTCGTCCCCACAGGGCGAGGGTCATCCGAGTGGACGCGAGTCTTCTCGAGACGTGGCGCCGCCTCCGCGGCGAGACGGCGCCGATCGAGCAAACACCGCTGCTCTATCCGATTACCACGCTGGAACAGGGAGCGATCTCGGCGCTGGCTAGCGTCGATAGGCGCCTCGCCTCCCGAAAGCCGTACATCAGCTTCGGCTACGACGAAGGCCTAGCCAAGCGAGCCGGGATTCTGAAGAAGCAAGCCAGTGACGTCGGGTCGCTGGCGGACGTCGTGCTCCAAGGCACGCATTTCGGCATCTCGACACCCTTTGCTAAAGAGCCGAACAATCCATTCAAGAATGGCAAAGATTGGGTCTCGCTAGAAATTCCGATTCTCGCAGAGGAGTTCGTACCTCGGGTAGCGCTGGTTCGCGGTTGTGACGTCGTAACCTACCAACAGGCTCAAGACCTATGGGAGAACCGCTCCTACACCACCTATCCCCGACTGGTCTGGCGGGCAATGATCGACCCGAAGAGCACGGAGCGGTCGTTGTTTGCCTCCTTGATGGTGCCTGGGCCTGCCCACGTGCACGCCGTCCATTCCTTAGCGTTCGACGACGCTCGGCTGACGGCCCTTGTGGCGGGGTTCTGGTCCGCTTTGCCGTTGGACTATCTACTTCGAATCACAGGCCGGACAAACCACGGCGCCGCGGAAGCCAAGCTCATGCCCGACGTGGACCCTCGGCATCCGCTTGCCGATGCGCTTCTACTCCGAGCCCTTCGACTCAACTGCTTGACGCAGGCCTACGGCGAACTATGGCAATCCCTGTTTAACGTGCACTGGTCGAGCGAACGCTGGGCGGTTGGATGGCCGGCGCTTCGACCGCTAAGCGACGTGGAGTCCGCTTGGTTGCCAGCAACCCCACTGCGAACCGAGCGTGAGCGTCGCTGCGCGCTTGTCGAAATCGACGCGCTCGTCGCCGTTTGGCTGGGCATGACGACCGACGAGTTGATCGCGATCCTGCGCTCGCGGTACCCAATCCTCACGGATCGGGAGGATCAGATGTGGTTCGACGCGACCGGCCGACGCCTCGCTGCCGATCCGTACGCTTTCGGCTTCGGGCAGACCAAGGAGCACTACGAACAATTGACGACCTACCTGGACAATCCGGAGCGGAGTTCGATGCCGGACGGTTACACACCCCCGTTTTACAAGGCAGATCGGGAAAATGAGTACCGTCAGGCGCACGCAGTGTTCAGTAAACGGCTGCAGGATGCAATTGATGCAGGGTGGACACCATCATGAGGCCGACCGTCGCCGCCAACACCTTGCAGGTGAGCCTAACCCAATACCTGACCACGACGTTCGGGCTGACCGATGGGGGCGTCCGACGAGGGCTTGAGCGGTTTCTGTCTCACCCCGAGCACGGCGTCTTCCGTGGCCCATACCTAAGGATTCGCACGCCATTCCGGCCGGCGGGCGATGGTTGGCGCTCTCACCTGGAGTGGGCACCCGACGGGTTCACGCCCTACGTTCATCAGGCCAAGTCGTTTGAACGTTTGTCCACAAAGGATAAGATCGCCGAGCCGACGCTGATCACCACGGGGACCGGCTCAGGCAAGACGGAGTCGTTCCTCATCCCGGTGCTCGACCACTGTCAGCGTGCCAGGCGTAACGGTCGAATCGGCGTCAAGGCGATCCTGTTGTACCCCATGAACGCCCTCGCCACCGACCAGACTCAGCGGATCAACGAACTGCTCTCCGACCCGGCGCTCAGCCAGGTCACTGCCGGTCTCTACATCGGTGACGTGGCGGCCACCGAGTACGCGCACGTGATGACGAAGCGGTCCGAGATGCGGCGCACGCCGCCGGACATCCTCATCACCAACTACAAGATGCTCGACCTCCTGCTGCAGCGGGCCGATGACCTGCCGCTGTGGGACGGCGCTGACCCGGCGTACGTGGTCCTGGACGAGTTCCACAGCTACGACGGCGCGCAGGGCACTGATGTGGCGATGCTGCTGCGGCGTCTCGGCGCGGCGCTTGGCCTGAGCAGCGACCGGCCGCTCGGCTCGATCTGCCCAGTCGCCACCTCCGCCACGCTCGGCGAGGGCGGCGGCAAGGACGGGCGGACGGCGATCCGCGAAGTTGCCGAGCAGGTGTTCGGCGTCGCATTCGACGAGGGTTCGCTGGTCGGCGAGGACCGCTACGAGCCGGGCGAGTTCGTCGCCCACCAGGACTTCAACCTGCCGCTGCCCGACCCGGAGGACCTCGCCGCGGTCGACGACCGCGGCGGCGACCCGATGTCGAAGGTCGCCGAACTGCTGCTCGGCGAGGACTGCGTGAAGGACCCCGCGCGCCTCGGCACGCTGCTGCGACAGCATCCGTTGACGAAGGCGGTACTCGACTCCCTCGGCGTCGAGCCGCGGACCTTCGGCGAGGTCATCGAGATCCTGCCGCGCAAGAACGCGACCGGCTGGGGCAGCGCGATGAAGACCCGGCCCGAGATCACCGCGAAGGCCCTCGCACGGTTCGTGGGCCTGCTGTCGCTCGCGCACAACCCGGAGGCGCCGGGCCGCCCGTTGCTCAACATCGAGACCCACCTGTGGGTCCGGGCCGTGTCGCGCCTGCTGCGCGGCGTCGCCAACGAGACCCTGTTCGGCTGGTACGGCGAGCCGCCGCGCGACCTGGACCCGTTCGCCCCGGAGATCGACGCCGTCGTGGCCGACACGCGCTACCAGAGGCTGCCTGCGATCTACTGCCGCCACTGCGGACGGTCCGGCTGGATGGCGCTGTCGCCCGAGAAGGACCCGACCGAGCTCGAGGTCGATCCGGACAAGATCTACCGCGCGAGCGTGAGCCGGGACAAGCGGCGGGTGCGGGCGTTCATCGCCGCCACGGACGACGAGGTGCAGCAGCGGTCGCGGGGTCTGCTGGTGCTGGAGTACGGCCGGCGCGTCCGCCCGTTCGACCCGCAGCGGGACCGGGAAAGCACCGACCAGTCGGTTGTCGTGCTGGGTGACGTGATGGCGATCGACGCGGCGGAGGCGGACCGCTGCCCGTCGTGCGAGATGGACCACGGCATCCGATTCCTCGGCGCGGGTCTCGCGACGCTCGCGTCGGTGGCCATCACGCAGCTGTTCACTGGTGGCGAGCTGGCGCCCGCCGAGCGCAAGACGCTGCTGTTCAACGACTCGGTGCAGGACGCCGCGCACCGGGCCGGATTCGTCGCCAACCGGTCGTACGCCTTCTCGCTGCGTTCGCTCCTGGCCAGTCAGCTGCGGCCGGGCGTACCGGTCGGGCTGGACGAGCTGCTCGTCGACATGATCGACGCGGCGGTGGAGCCGGAGATCCTGTCCACCGTGGTGCCGCCCGATCTGCATGACCAGCCTGGCGTTGACAGCCTGCTCGCGGGCGAGCACGCGGGTACGCATGAGACCTGGACGCTGATCGCCGAGCGGCTCGCGTTCGCCGCCGTGATGGAGGTCGGGCTGCGGGCCCGGCAGGGCCGGACGCTGGAGCTGACCCGTTCCGTCGCCGTTGAGGTGATGCTCGACGACCCGGCGCAGGCCGCGGCGCTGTGCCGTGACGTCCAGCTGACCGGGCCGGGGCAGCTCGACGGGCAGCTGCCGGACGACGCGCGGTACCTGGCCTTCCTGCGAGGCCTGCTGGAGCGGCTGCGGACCCGCGGCGCGATCTACCACGAGTGGCTATCTCCGTACCTGAAGCGCGGTGGCACCCGCTGGCAGGTGTGGGGTGGCCGACCGGCGGGAATGCCCGCGTTCCCTCGCGGCGTCTCAGCGCCCGCGTTCCTGCTCGCCAGCCCGAAGGCCAAGTCGGAGTTCGACGCGATCACCGCGCGGGGCAACTGGTACCAGGACTGGACGTCCCGCTGCCTCGGCCTGGACCCTCACGAGAGTTCGGCGTACCTTTCGCGGCTGCTACCCGCCCTAGCCGCGGCCGGCATCGTCGCGGCCGGCAGCACCGAGGACGGCAACACGGTGTTCGGGCTGCTGCCCGGCCACCTGCGGGTGACCCGCCTCGACGAAACGGCCGCCGTCGCCGCCGGCGTCGGCTGCGACACCTGCCACTGGCAACAGACCGAGCACCCGGAGCGGGTCGACGACTGGATCGGCCAGCCGTGCCGGCAGTACCGCTGCACCGGCCGCCTGCGCGCCGTGACCGACGACACCGCGCCGGACGACTACTACCGGCGGCTCTACCTGGAGAGCCCGGTCTTCAGGGTGGTCACCGGCGAACACACCGGCATGCTGACCCGCGCCCAGCGGGAGACCGTCGAGCAGCAGTTCCGCGGCGGCACCCGGTACACCGATCCGAATGTGCTGTCGTGCACGCCGACCCTCGAGATGGGCATCGACATCGGCGCGCTGTCCGCGGTCGTGCTGGCATCACTGCCCAACGGCCCAGCCAACTACGTGCAGCGGGCCGGTCGCGCCGGACGTAAGAGCGGCAACGCGTTCGTGCTGACCCTGGTCGGCCGGTCCGAGCGGGACCGGTACTACCTCACCGAACCCCGCGACATGATCGCCGGGCAGATCGTCCCGCCAGGCTGCTTTCTGTCGGCGGTGGAGATCCTGCGCCGGCAGTACCTGGCCCACCTCATCGACCTCGCCGCCCGCGACCGGCTGCCCGGGGTGCTGCCACTGCCCCGCCGCGCTCACGTCCTGTTCGGTCCGAGCGGATGGCTCGCCAGCCTCGCCCACGCCGGTCAGCGCGACGGCAGCCGGCTGGTCGAGGTGTTCCTCGGCCTGTTCGGCGCCAACGTGTCACTGGCCGCCGCGCAGCAGTTGCGAGAGTTCGCCGACACCGGGATCACCGACCGGGTCAAGGAGGCGGAGGAAGCATGGGAGTCCCGCTTGGCCGACCTGCGCCGACGCCTTCAGGGCATCGACCAGACCGCGGGCACGCTGGTCGCCAGCGACCCGGACCACGCCCGCGAGCTGAAGATGCTCCGTGCCGAGGCGAAAGCGGTCCGTAAGCGGCTCGCCGAGATCGGGTCGGCCGCCGCGCACGGCACGCTCGTCGAGCTCGGCCTGCTGCCCAACTACGCGCTCATCGACAGCCGGACCGTGCTGGAGGCGACCCTCACCTGGGAGGAGCAGGCCCCGGACGGTGCCCGGCGCTTCCACAGTGAGCTGCGCGAGTACGACCGGCCGGCCCGGCAGGCGCTGGTGGAGATCGCACCGGGCAACACGTACTACGTGCGCGGCTACAAGCACGAGATCTCCGGGCTGGACATCGGCCCGGCGGACCGGCCGGCGTATGAGCTGTGGCGGGTCTGCGCCCAGTGCGGGTACGTGCGGACCCATCTGGCGCAGGAGGACACCAGCGCGTGTCCGCGCTGCCATGACCAGGGCATCGCCGACCACGGCCAGCTGTTCAAGGTGCTGCAGCCAACCCGGGTGCTGACCCGCGACAAGCGCGACGACGCGCGGATCCGGGACGACAACGACGACCGTGACCGCCGGTTCTACGCCACCACCGTCACCGTTGACGTCGACCCCGACCGGGTCGACTCGTGGCGTCACGCGCGGGACACCTTCGGGGTCGACTACACGCGGCACGCGATGATCCGCCACTTCAACCTGGGCGCTCAGCGATTCGACCGGGCCACGGAGGCGTTCGCCGGCGACGAGGTGCGGATCAACCCGTTCTACACGTGTACCGCGTGCGGCGGCACGACCGTGGACGGCAGGCCCGTGGTCAGCCAGGAACTCGCCGCGCAGGCGTCCGGATCGACGGTGGTCCCCGGTGCCGAGCATCACCGGCCGTGGTGCCAGCACCGGCGCTCGCCGAGCACGGCCGAGCACGTCGAGCTGATCCTTGCGCACGAACTGCAGACCGAGGCCCTGCGGATCCTCATCCCTGCGGTGACCGCGGTCGTGGAGGAGCGGGTCGTGTCATTCGCCGCGGCCGTCCGGCTCGGCATCGCCGCCGAATACGGCGGCGACCCGGCCCACCTGCGGATCGCCAGCGCCACCATGCCCGACGGGCAGAGCGGCGGCACCCGGAACTTCGTCGTCGTCTACGACACCCAGCCGCAAGGCACCGGGTACCTGCACCGGCTGGCACACCCGGAGGAGTTCCGCGGCATCCTGGAGAAGGCCCGCGAACTGATCGGCGCCTGCATGTGCCAGCACGAGGGCCGGGCGGCGTGCCATCGGTGCCTGCTGCGTTACGCCCGCAACGACGAGTTCCCGCTGATGAGCCGGGCCGAGGCGCTCGGCATGCTGGACCAGCTCCTCGACGGCTGGCAGATCCAGGAAGGCACGCGCACCGACGAGATCTCGCTCATCCACCAGGTGGAGAGTGAGCTGGAGATGCGGTTCCTCAACAAGCTGCTGGCACGGTCGGGCATGCCGCAGTCCGGCGTGCGGATCGACAAGCGCACCGACCAGGACGGCGCCCGCATCGCCGATGTGCGACTGACCGCGCCGAACGGCCGCGACGTGACGCACTGGCAGATGAAGCTGCAGAACACCATCCGGGGTACCCGCCCCGACGTGCACTTCAGGCGCCTCGACGCGCCGTCGCCGGAGGTCGCCGTCTACCTCGACGGGTTCAAGTACCACGCGTCGCCGGAGTACAACCGGCTCGCGGACGACGCCGAGAAGCGGGGCCGGCTGCGCGCCCACGGCTACTACGTCTTCGCTGTCACCTGGAACGATGTCGACGCCTGGGGCAACACGGACAGCACCGCACCTTGGGTGCCGTACGGCGGTCTCGCCCAGCAGGCCGCACGCAGCCTCTACCGGCAGACCGCCCCGAACGCCGACCCCGCCGATCTGGAGCGGTTCGTCTGGACCAACCCCGTCGACCTGCTGTTGCACTTCCTCGCCGATCCTGACGAGGCACGCTGGCGCGCCCGTGCCGAAGCGGCTCTTGCCGGTCTGCTCGTCCAGGCGCAGGAGAAGACGGCCGCCGACTCCAGCGGCATCGGCGAGCGCATCGTCGCGGCAGTGCGCGGCGAGCCGCTGCCACCGGCAGCCTCGGGAAAGATCGTGCTGGTTCGCGCAAAGGACACCGCCGACTGCCCGGTGACCATGATCATCGACAGCCGTAACGCGCCCCCCGTGTGGTCAGCGTTGACAGTCATCGACGACCTGCCGGCGACGGTGGCCGGCGACGGCCACAAGCAACGCTGGGCCGGCTGGCTGAGCTGGGGCAACATCATGCAGTTCCTGGCCGGTGGCGGAGGGGACGGCGCACAGTTGGCGTTGTCCACCGTCGACTCGTTCGACCCGGCCTCCCTCACGGTCACGGAAGGCACCGGGCTCGTCCTGGCTCAGCGGGCGCTCGCCCTCGACGAGGAGACGGCGACCTGGCTCGGCGTCACGGCGGAGACCAAGCCGGTCGAGCCGCCCAGCGTGCAGACCGACTCGCCGTGGCAGGAGGTGCTGCGGTACCTGGATTCGGAGGAGTCCGCACTGGAGGCACTCGTGCAAAGCCTGGCCCGTCGCGGTCTACCGCTGCCTGTCGTCGGCTACGAGCTCGGCAATCAGGGGTGGCCTGCAGAGGTGGCCTGGCCCAACCAGCGCATCGCCATCGTGCTCTCCGGCTCGCACGACGATCCGGAGACCGCCGACCGGGACCGAGCGTACGCGGCCGCTGGCTGGCGCGCGCGGACGGCGCAGGAATGGTCGGTCGAAGAACTTGCGGCGCAGATCGAAGCCATGAGCGGGGAAGGACGTCGATGACCACCGGAGCCACGCTGCGGATGCTGGACCGTGCCGACAAGGAGGTCATGAAACTCACCCGAGCCGATATCGGCGCGGTCTACGAGTTCATGCACAAGTTCCGGCACAACCCGGACAACCCCGGCCTCGACCTCAAGACGCTGAACGGCGACTCCCGGCTCATGTCGGCGCGGGTGAATCGCGAACACCGGGCACTGCTGCTGCACATCGCCGACCGGGACTACCTGCTGGTTGCCGTCGAGCACCGCAGCGCGGTCTACAAAGACCTGGACCGGTACGCCTACCGCATCAACCGGGTCACCGGCGGCATCGAAGTGGTCGACCTCGCGCCGGTCGGGGACAGCATCGTCGGTCGGGTGGTGCCACCGGAACCCGAACCCGAACCGGTCCTCAAGCCCCTCTTCGACGCCTACACCGACCCGCAACTCCTCGAACTGGGTGTGGCCGAGCCGCTGCTTCCGCAGATCCGCGCGTTGACCACCGAAGCGGAGCTGCTCGAACTGCTCGACCGCGCACCCCAGCTCACCACTGACGTGCTGTTCGCCCTGTTCGACGGCACGCCGTACGCCGACGTGCTGGCCCAGATCACCGACCCGGTGCGTGCCGAGGAGCCGGTCAACCCGGAGGACTTCGAGGCCGCCGTCGAGCGGCCGGCCACGCAGGTCACCTCCGATGACGAGGCGCTGCAGGCCATGCTCGGCGAGTCGTTCGAGCGTTGGCAGATCTTCCTGCATCCGACTCAGCGGAAACTGGTCGAACGGCGTTACAGCGGGCCCGCGCGGGTCGGCGGCGGTCCCGGCACCGGGAAGACGATCGTCGCCCTGCACCGGGTCGCCCACCTCGTGCAGCAGTTGCCGGCCGGGTCGGACAAGCCGATCCTGCTCACCACCTTCAACCGCAACCTTGCGGCCGACCTGCGCACCCGACTCATTGCCCTCGGCGGCCAGGAGTTGGTGTCGCGGGTCGACATCGTCAACATCGACAAGCTGGCCAGTCGTGTCGTGGCCGAGGCGAAGACCGGTGCCACGAAGCGTGTCGTCGACGACAACAAGGTGTCTGAGCTCTGGCAGAGCTTCCTGATGGAGACCGGCGACTCCGGGTGGGACGCCGAGTTCCTCGCGGCAGAGTGGACACAGGTGATCCTCGGCCAGGTGCTCAACTCGCGGACCGACTACTTCAAGGCCCGCCGGCCCAATCGCGGTCGTAGTCTCACCAGGGCCGAACGTGACCAGGTCTGGCAGCTCACCGAACGATTCACCAACTGGCTCGACGGGCAGGGCGTCTGGACGTGGCGGCAAGTCGCCGAACGCGCGGCACGTCTGGAGATCGACCGAGCCGCATTGGCGACGAACTCGGAGGAAAGCTCCGGCAGTCTCCGCCGCCACCGGTACCGGCACGTCGTCGTCGATGAGGCTCAGGACCTCAGCGCCGCACACTGGAAGATGCTGCGCGCCATGGTCCCGGCCGGTCCTGACGACCTGTTCCTCGTCGGCGACACCCACCAGCGCATCTACGACAACCATGTGACGCTGGGCAGCCTCGGTATCAACATTCGCGGCCGCTCCTCGCGGCTGACGTTGAGCTACCGCACGACGCGACAGATCCTGGCCGCAGCATTGGAGATCATGAGCGGCGAGGTGTACGACGACCTCGACGGCGGCGAGGAGAACCTGGCGGGCTACCGGTCACTCCTGCGAGGCGACAGGCCGACGTTCCGGGGCGCTGCTACATGGGCACAGGAGCGCGACCTCATCGCCGAGCAGTTGCGCCTGTGGGGCAACCCGACGGACGGATCAGTGGCCATCTGCGTGCCGACCCGGGAACTTGCCGGAGACGTCACGACACGGCTGGAAGCCGACGGGGTGCGCGTCGTGGAGATCGGACCGGACGGGCCGAAGCATACCGACGGCGTCCACATCGGCACGATGCACCGGTTCAAGGGGCTGGAGTATCAGCGAATGATCATCGCCGGGGTCAGCGACGGACTGATGCCGCGACAGATGATCAGCCGGTACCGTGACACCGACCCGAAGCGCTACCAGCTCGAACGGCAGAAGGACCGGTCGCTGCTGTTCGTCGCTGCCACCCGTGCCCGCGACGAACTTGCCGTCTCCTGGCACGGCACACCCAGCCCGTTCCTTACCAGTCGGCTCGTCCAACTGCAGGCAAACTGAGCACGACCGTGCTCGCGTTCGGCGCGGCGGATCACAAGCGGAAGGGTAGGCGGCAGTGCAGGCGCGCACTCGCATCGGCGATCGGTACGAGGTGACGTACCCGGTCGGCCGGGGTGGCATGGGTGAGGTCTGGGCCGGCTACGACGAGAAGCTCGATCGGCCGGTGGCCCTCAAGTTTCTCCGGCAACCCGGGTTGGTGGAGAGAGAGCGGGACACCGCGGTTGAGCGCTTCATGCGCGAAGCGCGGGCCATTGCACGGCTCGATCATCCAGGTGTGCCGACCGTCCACGATGTCGGGTTCCACGAGGACAACATCTACATCGTCATGCAGCTCGTGCCGGGACTTGTCCTCGCTGACCTGCTCGCCGAACGCGGCAGGCTCTCCGTTCCATGGGCCGCCGCGATCGGGGCGCAGATCTGCTCGGTTCTCGCCGCGGCGCACACCGCGTCGCTGGTGCACCGCGACCTCAAACCGCTGAACGTGATGATCACCCCGACCGGCACGGTCAAGGTTCTCGACTTCGGCGTCGCCGCTCTGCTCGGGGCAGATCTGCCCCGGCTCACCGTCACTGGCCAGGCCCTCGGCACACCCGCCTACATCGCTCCTGAGCAGGCACTGAGTGGTGCCGTCGGACCGCGCACCGACCTTTACGCACTCGGCTGCGTCCTCTTCGAGTTGCTGACCGGGTCACCGCCCTATCCGGCCGACAACGCCGCCGACATGCTGCATCGGCATCAGGATGACCCGATCCCGCTGATCGATGAGCACCGGGAAGGCGTCCCGGAGGGCGTCGTCCGGCTCGTGACACGGCTGCTCGCCAAGAACCCGAAGGACCGTCCGGCGTCCGCCGCCGAGGTGTACGAGCTGCTCGTCCCCTTCGCCACCACACAGAGCGACCTCGGCGAAGACATGCCGGCCGTCATGCCCAACGGGCAGTCCATCGACCCGACCATGCCGCACCGCTATCCCTTCGGTCCACTGCCACTCACGCCGACGACGGTCGAGATGCTCGCTGTACCGAAGCCTCCGTCGACAGCAGCGTTGGAGGACGTCCACGACCGGGCGCGGGCCCTCGCTGAGGCGGAACGCTTCACCCAAGCAGCCGAGCTGTTGCGAACGGCGCTGCAGGCCGCGGCAAGTAGGCAGGGCGCGAATTCGCCGAAGCTTCTCTCCCTCCGGCTCGACCTGGCCAACCTGTACATGCTGGCGGGCGCCTACCGAGAGGCGTTGCTTGAGTTCACCCGGCTCGAATCCGATCTCGCCGCGCTGCCGGGCGCCGACCATGACCTTGTCTGGCATTGCTGGCAGCAAGCTGCTATATGTCACGCCGAGTTGGGCGACGTGCCGGCAGCGCAAGACAAGCTCGCAGTATTGCTGGCGGACGCTCAGCGGGTCGGTGAGCCCAGCTCGTTCAACGTCGCGCAGGTCGAAGCGCTGTTGAGCACCCTCACCGGTTTCGACCAAGGACCGAGTTGACGAAGAGCCCACGTGGCTGACGGTCGGCGATCCAGCTGGAGGGCTTGCCGGTCACCGATCTGGCCCGGACGAGGGCATTGGAACCGAGGAGTTTTGGCGGCATCGCCTCACGCTGCCAAGTCAGCAGCCGAGCGTCGACATGATCACTCTTCGCATTGTCAACACTTCGCTGAGTAAGAATGTCGACACGGACCGAATCTACACATAGAGCAATTTAGACATCACTATATGTTATGGCTACCGATCGCAGTCGACCCGCAAGGAGCATGCGACAACGCCACGACGCACCTCGGCCGGTCGCTCAACCAGGTTTTCCGGAGTCGCTGCTCCCGCTGATGGCGGACATTGCAAATCGCGACCTACCTCGGTCAGAGGCGACTTTGCAGGCGGACATCCGCCAGCTGCTGACAGCAGCCGACTTCGGGCTCGCGGATCATGATCTCGATGTGGTCCACTTGGAAGCCCATGCTGGCGGAGGACATCGGATTGACATTGAGCTGGGCTGCACGGTTATCGAGGTGAAGAAAAGGCTGAGCCAAGGCCGAACATTTTCAGCAGCCGAACGACAGTTAAGCGACTACGTAAGGTCCCGCAACCACGCCACTGGGCAGCGTTATACAGGCATTCTGACCGACGGCGCCACTTGGCATGCTTACCACCTTTTGAACGGCAATCTGATCAGAGTAGATACTCACTCCCTGGCCTCGCGTCGCCCCGACGGCTTGGCGTTATTCTACTGGCTTGAAGGTGTACTTGCTACCCGTACGGGAGTCGATCCGACGCCCACGGAGATCGTACAAAGGCTCGGGGCAAACAGCACGTCACACAAGCTGGATCTAGCCGCCGTAACCGACCTCTACGAGCAGCATAAACATTTGGCGACTGTCCAACTAAAACGGAAGCTCTGGGCCGACCTACTTGGCAGCGCGTTGGGCACTCAGTTTGTCAACGAGGACCACCTGTTCATTGAACATACTTTGCTTATGAACAGCGCCCACATCATTGCGCACCTGGTTGTTGGCCTCGACGTTCTGGCGCTGCAGCCGGCAACGCTATTGAGTGGCCAGCAGTTCGAGCGCTCCAGCATTTTCGGCATGGTGGAGCACGACTTCTTTGGGTGGACCCTAGAGGTTCCGGATGGTGCGCCGTTCATTCAAGGTTTAGCCCGGCACTTAACTCGATTCGACTGGAGTGCTGTAAATCACGACGTTCTGAAGGTTCTTTATGAATCTATTATTGGCCCGGATATGCGCCGCCGCATGGGCGAATATTACACGCCGGACTGGCTCGCAGAGGGCATAGTTGATGCCGCAGTAGTTCAGCCTCTTACTCAACGGGTCCTAGACCCGTCGTGCGGTTCTGGAACCTTTCTTTTTCACGCCGTACGTCGATATTTAGCGGCAGCAGAAGCCATAGAACAACCGACTAAAGAGTCACTGACCGCCTTGTCTCGCCAAGTCGTCGGCGTCGACCTTCATCCGGTCGCGGTCGCGCTGGCAAGAGTGACGTACCTGCTAGCGATCGGACGCGATCGGCTGGCCGACAAGAGTCGAGGCCCGGTCACCATTCCGGTGTATCTCGGCGACAGCATGCAATGGCGTGAGCGACTGGACCTCTTTACGGCCGATCACATGAAAATTAGCGCTGGCCATGGTGCTAGTCTGTACGAGGATTGGTTGCGTTTTCCGAGGCATCTGTTGGACGACCCAAGCCGGTTCGACCAAATTGTTATGCAGTTGGCCGCCCTGGCAGCCAAGCCCCGCGACCGGGATACCGTCCCATCGCTACAAGCTCTTTTCCATCGGATGGCGATCGCCGAGGCTGATCAAACCATGATCAGCGATACGTTCGCTGCGATGTGTCGACTGCAGGACGAAGGCCGCAATCACATTTGGAGTTACTTTCTGCGCAACCTGGCACGTCCGATCTGGTTCGCTATGCCGGAAAATCGTGTAGACGTTCTAATCGGAAACCCGCCATGGTTGTCGTATCGCAACATGCCTAAAGACATGCAGGCCAGCTTCAAGCGACTCTCCCAAGATCGGGGCCTCTGGCACGGTGGTGGAGCGGCGACGCATCAAGATCTGTCAGGCCTTTTCGTTGCTCGCTCGATCCAGCAATACCTGAAACCAGGAGGGTCCTTCGCATTCGTGCTACCCAACGCGGCTTTGGACCGGGGACACTTCCACGGTTTCCGCACCGGCTGGTATGAAGACCCTGCCGAGCCAACCGCGATATCTTTTTCTGAAACCTGGGATCTGCGCCGCGTCCGCCCGCACCTTTTCATGCGTGGTGCCAGTGTCGTCTTCGGTACCCGAACCTCGATACACGAACGACGACGTATGTCTTTAGTAACTGATCGCTGGTCGGGTCACATACAAGCGACGGGCTCATGGCATGAGACGCTACGACATATCGAGCGGCGGGCCGCCGAACTGGTTATCCAAGAACCGGGAGCAGGCGACTCACCGTATCGCCCACGCTTCAATCAAGGAGCAACGATAGTGCCGCGAATGTTGTTCTTCGTGGAAACTCAGCGGGCTGGACCGCTGGGCCTCCATACCGGCCACCGGAAGATTCGCTCGTCCAGAAGCAGCTATGAGAAGGAGCCCTGGAAATTCCTAGAGGATCTGGAGGGGGTCGTCGAGGATGACTTCATTCACCCCGTCCTCCTTGGGGAAAACGTGCTTCCGTATCGGGTACTTCCGGCACGAGAGGCAGTGATCCCGCTCGAACGGGGGAAGTTACTCGACGGTGCCGATCCCCGTCTGGACTATTACCCTGGCCTGGCGGAGTGGTGGCGGCAGGCGGAGGCAATCTGGGAGCGCCATCGCAGCAGCACTCGCCTGACCTTGCTGCAGCAGTTGAACTTTCGCCATAAACTCACCGACCAGATACCGGCGTCGCCTCTGCGTCTCGCATATAGCGCGTCTGGGATGCACGTGGCGGCAGCGGTGGTGAATGATCCCCGGGCACTCATCGAGCACAAGCTTTACTGGGCAACCATAGTGAGCGAAAATGAGGGACGCTTCCTATGTGCAATCCTGAACAGTCCGACCGTTACTGATCTCGTTCGTCCGATGATGTCGTACGGCAAAGACGAGCGGGATATAGATAAGCACATCTGGAGTCTCCCAATCCCATTGTTCGACCCGATGAACTCGACGCATCAGGAACTGGTCGAGAATGGTCTACAACAGGCGAATGTTGTCGCGGGACTTGATCTAGATGTTGAGCAGAGTTTCGTCGCCCAGCGGCGCCGTATCCGGGCCGCGCTGGCTAATCACCCTTCGACCGTAGCCATCGAAAACATCGTTACCGACTTGCTAGCCTGATCGCGGCAGGTTATCGAGCCTTCACTCGTAGGTGAGCGAAAAGGGCACGAAGCGCGGCAATCCCGCCGATCACACGATTGTAGTTCGCGACGCAGAGCAATGGTGTTAGCACGACGAATGCGCGGGACACGCCGCTGCCGGTGAAAAATCCAGCGGAATTAGGAAACCGTTGCTCTATCCCCTGAGCTACGAGGGCGCGAGCCACCAGAGTACCGGGCGGCCTGTGCGATCAGGGTGCCAGGGGCAGGGCGGCTCGCGCCACGTTATTTGGGGGTGGCGATGGTGAAGAGGTCGCGTTCCGGGCCCGTGAGTTGCATGCCGGCGGGCCAGATGGCGCGGAGGTTGCGGCGCAGGTCGGCGCCGGTGACGGGGATGGCCTTCAGGGTGCCGGCGGACAGGTCGGCGGTGACCGCGAGCGAACTCAGCACCGCCGGTGTGTCGCCGAAGGCGACGGCGTGCTTGATGGCGGTGGTCGAGGACAGTTCCAGCAGCGGGGGAGTCGACGAGCCGAGCGCCTGTTCGAGGGCGCGGCGGGTGCCTGAGCCGGCTTCCCGGGTCACGAGCGGCGTGGCGGCGAGTTCGGTGGCGGTGATGCCGCGGCGGCGGCGGGTCCAGGGGTGGCCGGGGGCGACGACGACGGTGAGGCTGTCGGTGGCGACGGTCGCGGCGTGCAGGCCCGGTGGCAGGTCGGGGCCTTCGACGAACCCGAGCGGGGTGTCGCCGGCCAGGACGCGGGCGGCGACGTCGGCGGAGTTGGCGGACTGCAGGACGACGCTGAGGTCGGGGTGGGCAGTGCGGAGGGCGACGAGCCAGGCCGGCAGCAGGTATTCGGCGATCGTTTGACTGGCCGCGACCGCGAGGCGGCGGGTGTGGGTGTCGCGGAGCGCGGCGGCGCCGAGGGCCAGCGCGGAGGCGGCGTCCACGGCGGTGCGGGCCCAGTCTGCCACGAGGGCGCCGGTCGGGGTGAGGGTCGTGCCGCGGGTGGTGCGGTGCAGGAGGGTGAGGCCGAGGCGCCGTTCCAGTTGGCGGAGCCGGGCGCTGGCGGCGGGCTGGGAGACGCGGTGTTCGAGTGCGGCGCGGCCGACGCTGCCCAGGCGGGCCACCGACAGCAGCAGGTCGTAGCTGGTCAGGTCGGCGACCTGCGGCGGTAACGGCATAACCCCAGCCTATGGCTGCATCAGGTGCAGGCGGCTACCGGTACACCGGCGGAAGATCAACGCTGATGGCGTGAGACCGAACCGGTTTGCCGCCGTGATGGGCACGGGCATTGTCGCGAACGCCGCTGTGACGTTGCCGGTGCAGGTGTACGGGCAGCGTCAGGCTGCTGTTGTCGTGTGGGGCGCGGCGGCGTGCCTCCTGCTGGTCCTGGTGTTGGGTCGGGGGAGGTCGGAGACGCGCAACGGGGCGTTGCCGATGGCGATCATGACGGTTGGCGCGGGTGCGCTGCTGGCGGGGCATGTCCTGGTCGGTCAGGCGGTTGCCGTGGCCGTGGACGCGGTGCTGTGGTGCGTGGGCACGGGGATCGGCGTCGCGACGGCCGGGGTGACGCTGTTCAGGCAAACAACAAAGACGCTGTTCAGGCAAACAACGAAACAGAACGACACCGCTGAGGGGCCGGCCCGGCTGCTGCCCGTCGTGCCGCCGCTGGTGTCGGCGTCCACCGGCGCGCTGCTGCTGCCGCACGTGCCCGGCGCGCTCGGCGCCGTCCTGCTCGGCGCGTGCCTGGTCCTGCTCGCGGCGGGGCTGCCGGTTGCGGCCTGGACCATCGCGGCGGTGTGCCGGGGGCCGCTGACCGCGCCGGGCGTGTGGATCGTCCTCGGCCCGCTCGGGCAGTCGGCGACCGCCGCGCTGCTGCTGGGCCGCGCCACCGGGCATGCGACGTGGGCGCTGGTCCTGGCGGTGCCGGTCCTGTGCGGCGCCCTCGCGTGGTTCGTCGCCGCGACGGTCGTCACCGCCGCCACGGTACGCGGCGGCGCGAGCTTCTCCATCGGCTGGTGGAGTCTCACGTTCCCGGTCGGGACGGTGGTCACGGGCGTCTCGGGGGTCGCCGCGCAGACGGGTTCGGCGGCGGTGGGGTGGCTGGCGGCCGGCCTGTACCTCGTGCTGGTCGCGGCCTGGCTCACCGTCTCGCTGCTGTCGTCGGCCGCCAAGGTGCCCGCCGTGGCCTGACCAAAGGCCGGCCTGACAGAAAGTCCGGCTGAAAGAAGTCGGGGCGGGAGTCAACAGGGGTGGGGGTGCGAGGGCTCTGTCTGGTGACATGGTCCTGCGAAGGGGGACGAGGCGTGGTGACCCTGCAACCGTCCGGCGTGCACGTCGTGGGGTTCGAGGCGTTCGTCGCCGCTCGAGGGGCGGCGCTCGTGCGGTTCGCGATCCTGCTCACCGGTGACGACCATC
This sequence comes from Dactylosporangium sp. NPDC051087, assembly GCF_055586325.1. Classification (NCBI taxonomy): domain Bacteria; kingdom Bacillati; phylum Actinomycetota; class Actinomycetes; order Micromonosporales; family Micromonosporaceae; genus Dactylosporangium; species Dactylosporangium sp. NPDC051087. The sequence continues at coordinate 710,230 of NZ_JBVJIJ010000001.1, forward strand.
GGGCCGAGGACCTCGTGCAGGAGGCCCTCGCCAAGGCGTATCTGCGGTGGGCGGGGATCCGGCGGGTCGACGATCCCGAGGTGTACGTGCGCCGCCTGATCCTCAACGGGTCGCGGTCGTGGTGGCGGCGCCGGGCGAACCGGGAGGTGCCGGTCGAGCGAGCGCCCGACCGGACGGCGCCGGGGGACCTGAGCGGGGAGACGGCGGAGCGGGACGAGCTGTGGCGGCTGGTCGCTGGGCTTCCGTTGCGGCAACGGGCCGTCGTCGTCCTGCGGTACTACGAGGACCTCGACGACGCGGCGATCGCGCGGGTGCTCGAGTGCTCGCAGGTGACGGTCCGGACGCATGCGATGCGGGCGCTGGCCAGGCTACGGGGGCATCTCAACGACGCGGAGGGGCAGGCATGAGCGGCATCGAGACGAGGCTGGCGCGGAGCCTCGCGGCGCGGGCCGGCAGGGGACAGGTCGAGGTCGGCGAGCTCGCCGGGCGGGCGATGGCCACGGCCCGCCGGATCAGGACGCGGCGCAGGGTGGCCGGGGGTGCCGCGCTGGTGGTGCTGGTGTTGGCGGGGGCTTTCGGCGTACGGACGCTGCTGCCGGAACGCAAGGACACGACGCTGCCCGTGGCGCTCGGGATTCCGTCGGCGCTGAGCCGGCCGGAGGGGATCGGTCAGGACCCGGGGCTGCTGCACTTCGACCTCGACCTGCGGCGGCTGCCGGGGGACGCGCGGCCCGCGGTCGTCGTGTGGAGCTCCGAGGAGGACAGCGAGTCGGTGGCCGTGTACGCCGCCGACGACAGGTTGATCGCGGCGGTGCATCTGGCGCCGAGCGCGGTGGATCTGCGGCGGGGGCTGCCGTCGTTCGACGAGGCTGCGGTGGACACCACGGTCGGCGGGCGGCCGGGGAAGGTGGGCACGGTCGAGGTCGGCAACCTGATGCCGTACGCGGATCTGCGCTGGGAGCCACGGGACGGGATCTTCGCGGCGGTGTGGGCGCGGGACCGGGCGACGGCGGAGCGGGTGTTCGACGCCGTGTGGCTGGACAGGGTGCAGCGGTGCGTGACGCCGATGCGGCTCTCGGCGCTGCCGGCCGGGGCGAGCTGGACCGAGTGCCAGACGGCGCTGCGGGTCGATCAGGTGCCGGGGCGGTACGTGTGGGCGTGGTCGACGCTGATGATCTGGCAGCCCGCCGTCGAGCTGGTGCAGCTGTGGGCCGGCGAGCGGGGCAACGCGCAGTTCAAGCAGGACCGGGTCGTCGCCGGGCGGCCCGCGCAGTGGCTCACCGAAGGCATGCGGGGGCTGTGGATTCCCGAGTTCGGGCCGGTCAGCGTGCACATCCTGGAGGGGACCCCGTTTCACGCGGACCTGCTCAGCGAGGAGGAGGCCGTCTGGTACGCCGAGCGCCTGCAGATCTCCGAGGACCTCACGAACCCGGAGGCCTGGCCGACGGCGGCGATCCGGTAGGAGCCTCAGAGCGCGAGCACGGCGGCGGCGAGCAGGAGGCCCGCCAGGACGCCGACCCGCATGCTGCCGAACCTGACGGTGACCGCGGTCAGCAGCAGCTGCACGACGAAGGCGAAGAGGAACAGCGGCCCGAAGAGCAGGGCGGACAGGCCGGCCGCCGTGACGACCGCGAGCGGGCCGTCGACCGGGAGCCGGGGCAGCAGGTACCCGTGGAAGTACACCTGCTGCACCGCGGCCGCCGCGAGCAGCCAGCCGACCGAGCGGTCCACCTCGAAGAGCAGAGCCACCCCGAACGTGACCGCCAGCAGGCTCGGCAGCAGCACGAGGTACATGCGCGGCGGCAGACGGCGGCGGAACGACAGCAGACCGGGCGCCCCGGCGTCGCGCAGCAGCAGCCCGAGCTGGAGAGGAAGGGCCACCGCGAACGCCAGTGGCGCGCTGAACAGGAACGCCACCGAGACCGGCAGCAGGTGCAGGGCGAGCGTCGCGGGCCAGCCGAGCCGCTGGACCGGGCGTCGCGTCGCGCTCATCGTCACGGTCATGGATCGACCGTATGAGCGGCGGGGCGCCGGCCCCAGCCCGCTGTCTACCGTGTCCGGGGTATGGCTGGCCCTACCCCCTTGGAAAAATAAATCCGGGACGCGTGTCGGATCGGGGGCGGCCCGTTCGAGGGACCGGTGAAGGCACCTTCTGATAGGAGATGGACATGCGTTATCTCGTGCTGCTGAAGGGCACCACCCCCGGCACCCCGCCCCCGCCCGAACTGATGGCCGCGATCATGAAGCTCGGCGAGGACGCCACCGCCGCCGGCGCGCTGCTCGACACGGCGGGGCTCGCGCCCAGCGCCGACAGCGCCAGGGTCACGGTCACCGGCGGGGCGCTCGACGTGGTCGACGGACCGTTCGCCGAGACCAAGGAGATGATCAGCTACGCGGTGTACCAGGTGCGCACCAAGGCCGAGGCGACGGAGTGGACGACCCGGTTCATGAAGCTGCACCGCGACCTGTGGCCCGGCTGGGAGGGCGAGGCCGAGGTCCACCGCGCGTTCGGCCCCGAGGACTTCACGGGCTGAACGGCGGGAACGACTCGTCCGGCGGCGCCTCCACCGTGACGCGCCGCCCGGCGTGGTCGAACGACAGACGCCACGCGTGCAGGCAGGTCCGGCCTTCCGGGACCTTGTCGAACAGCGGGTCGCCGACGATCGGATGGCCGACCCAGGCGAGATGCACCCGGATCTGGTGCCGCCGGCCGGTCAGCGGGTTGGCGATCACCAGGGCGCGTTCGTCGTCCTGCCACGGTACGCGCAGCTCGGTCACCGAAGGGTAGGTCGGGACCTGGTCGAACACGGCGGATGCCGGCACCGACCAGGTCCCGCCGTCCAGCGTGATGGCCTCCCGCGGCGCCGCGATCCGCACCCGGTTCTTCCGCCCGACACTCAGCGGCAGGTCGATCCGCTGCCCCGCGACGCCTCCGGGGCTGACCAGCGCCAGGTACTCCTTCGACACCGTCCGCTTGTTGAACTGCCGGGTCAGCCCGCCGTGCGTGGCCAGGTCCTTCGCGAACAGGATCACGCCCGAGGTGACCTTGTCGATGCGGTGCGCCGGGAACAGCGTCTCACCGGCGTCGGCGGCCATCCTGACCAGGTCGGACTCGTGCCGCTCGCCCATGACGGACACCCCGACCGGCTTGTCCAGCACCAGCACCGTGTCGTCCTCGAAGAGCACGTGCTTCCGGTAGTCCGCCCACATCGCCCTAACATACGGTGGTGGAGGAGTACCGCCGCGAGCTGGAGGTCCACTGCTACCGGCTGCTCGGCTCGCTGCACGAGGCCGAGGACCTGGTCCAGGAGACGTATCTGAAGGCCTGGCGCGCCCGCGACACCTTCGACGGCCGGTCGTCGGTGCGGACGTGGCTGTACCGGATCGCCACCAACACCTGCCTCGACGCGCTGCGGGCCCGTCCGAGGCGGGCGCTGCCGATCGACCTGGCACCGGGCGAGGCCGAGCACTGGCTGGAGCCGATCCCCGACACCGTGCTCGACGCGGCCCGCCCGGAGGGCGCGCTGCTGGCGAAGGAGCGGGTGGAGCTCGCGTTCCTCGCCGCGCTGCAGCACCTGCCGCCCAGGCAGCGGGCCGTGCTCATCCTCCGCGACGTGCTCGACTGGTCCGCCGCGGAGACCGCGTCGCTGCTGGACATGACCGTCCCGGCCGTCAACAGCGCCCTGCAACGCGCGAAGGCCCGGGTGCCCGTCCCGGCCGGCCCGACGACCCCCGCGGACCACGAGATCGCCCGCCGCTACGCCGAGGCCTTCCAGCGCGCCGACATCACCGCCATGATCGCCCTGCTCGCCGATGACGTCAGGGCGTCCATGCCGCCGCTGCGCCTCTGGTTCCGGGGCAGGACCGCCGTCGAGGAGGCCGTCCGGGCAAGCCGCCCGTCCATCGGCGAGGTCCGCTTCCGCAGCACGTCGGCCAACCACCGCCCGGCGATCGTCGCCCACATCCGCCCGCCGGGCGAATCCACCTGGCAGCCGTGGGGCGTGTCGGTCTTCACCGTGACCGGCGGCCAGATCACCGAGATGATCGCCTTCCACGACCCCGCCGTCGTCACCCTCTTCGACCGCGCAGCCGCCTGAGCTGCCGCGGTAGGGGCAGCCCCACTGAAGATCGGTGGGGTGGCACCCGTGTCGGAAACGGCCGGGGTGGGCACGGTTGAAGGGTGCAGTGGGCCTACGTCGTGATCTTCGTGCTGCTGGTGGCGGACTGCCTCCTGCCGGTGCTGCCGGCGGAGACCAGTGTCATCGCCGGCGGGGCGCTCGCGGCCGGTGGGCAGCTCAGGCTGCCGGTGGTGCTGGCCGCGACCGTGGCCGCCGTCGCGGCCGGGGATCTGCTGACGCATGAGGCGGCGCGGCGCGGCGGGCGCAGGCTGTTCGGCAGGTGGACGCGGCGGGGCCGGCCGCGCAGGGTCCTGGCCAGGGTGAGCGGGGCGCTGCACCGGCGGGGCGGCGCGATCGTGGCGGCGGGCCGGTTCGTGCCGATGGGCCGCACCGCGGTCGCCGTGGCCACCGGGTTCGCGAGGTTCCCGCGGCGCCGGTTCGTGCCCCCGCTGCTCGCCGGGGCGGTCCTGTGGAGCTGCTACATGGTGTCGCTCGGGTACCTCGGCGGGCGCGTGTTCGAGCAGCCGTACACGGCCGCCGGGGTGGGCACTGTGGTGTCCATCGCAGTGACGGCGGTGTTTGCCGCATGGCAAATGAGGGCATCCCGGAGAGTGCAAGACGGGCCGAGTGAAAGGATCAGCGATGAGCTTCACGGACAAGGTCGAGCACAAGGCTGAAGAGCTCAAGGGTGCCGCCAAGGAGAAGTTCGGCGACGCCACGGACAACGAGCGACTGCAGGCCGAGGGCGCCGCTGAGCGTGCCGCCGCCAAGGCGAAGCAGGCAGGCGACCACGTCAAGGACGCCGGCGCTGACGTCAAGGACGCGTTCACGCACCGGACCAGCTGACGGATCTGACACTCATCGGGCCCGCCCCAGCACCATGGGGGCGGGCCCGAAGTCTGTTCAAGACGAGGCCGACAGCCCGGTGCAGATCAGCATCAGCAGGCCCACGACGAGGTCGTTCGCCGTCGGGGCGCTGAACCCGTACTGCAGCACCAGCGGGGCGAGCAGCAACCAGCCGGCCAGCCCGGCGGTGACCCAGGCCAGCGCCGGGGTGGGCCGCAGCAGCCGGACCATGGTGACGATCGCGACGGCGATCCCGACCACGGCGTCGCTCCAGAAGACGTCGTAGCGGGCGGCGCCGATGTACCCGATGGGCACCGCGGACACGACCAGCCAGACGGCGGCGAGGAACACCACGGTGAGGAACGGGGCCGGCGAGGCCTCCCGGCGCGCGGTGCGCTCCTCGACGTCGATGGTGACCCGGGAGTGGGCGGGGGTCGTGAAGTCCTGGTCGGAGATGAAGCTCGTCACCGACAGAACCTCGCGCGGACGGGGATGACCCGTAATCACCTCGCCGGAGTGCTCTCGTTCCACGAGCGGTCCAGGGACGTCACGCAGTACCTGGCGCCGGCGTCCGGGACGGTCAGCGAGCCGTCGCCGCCGCGGCGCACCGCCAGCAGCACGGCCTTGTCGCCCTTCACCTGGTAGACGGCCGAGTTGGTGCCCTTGCCCTTCCAGCTGAGCGACGTGCCGGACAGCGTCACGCGCGGCGGGGCGGGGATGTCGGCGGGCAGCTGCGTCATGATCGGCGGCAGCGCCGGCGTCGGGTAGAAGCTCGCCGCGTACTTCGACACCGATCCGAGCGTGTCGTTGCGCATGCTCTTGGCGCTGAAGTGGACGCTGCCGCTGACCTGTGGGTACTTCCGGTTCAGGGCGAGCTGGCGGTCCAGCTCGGCGGGGTCGGACCAGGCGCCGGACTGCCCGACGCGGTAGTCCGCCTGGCCGATCCACAGCTGCACGTCGGTGTCCTTGACCACGTCCGCCCACCAGGGCAGCAGCTTCGCGTAGTCGGCGACGTCGAAGCCGATGTTCCAGTACAGCTGCGGCACGATGTAGTCGAGCCACTCCTTCTGCACCCAGAGCTTGGTGTCGGCGTAGATCTCGTCGTAGGACTGCAGGCCGCGGGTCGGGGACCCGGTGGGGTCGGTGCGGTCGTTGCGCCAGATGCCGAACGGGCTGATGCCGAACTTCACCCACGGCTTCAGCTTGTGGATCTTGTCGTGCATCTCCTGGACGAGTTTGTTGACGTTGTCGCGGCGCCAGTCGGCGCGGCTCATCCCGTTGCCGTACATCGCGTAGGCGGGGCCGTCCGGGTACTCCTGCTTGTTGACCGGGTACTGGTAGAAGAAGTCGTCGAAGTGCACCCCGTCGACGTCGTAGTTCTTGACGGCCTCCAGCATCGAGTCCTCGACGAACTCGCGGGCGGCCGGGATGCCGGGGTTGAAGTGCAGCCGGCTGCCGCCGGTGCCGACCGCCGGGTAGACGACCGCCCACTCGGGGTGCTGCCGCAGCGGGTGGTCGGGCGCGAGCGCGTTGATGTCGGGTCCGGCCCCGGCCGGTGCGGGCTGGCTGCCCCGGTACGGGTTGAACCAGGCGTGGAACTCCAGCCCGCGGGCGTGCGTCTCGTCGATCATCCAGCGCATCAGGTCGAAGCCCGGCGCCTTCCCCCGCACCCCCGTGATCCACTCGGACCAGGGCGCGTACTTGGAGGGCCACAGCGCGTCACCGCTCGGTCGCACGTGGACGAAGACGGCGTTGAGGTTGCGCTTGCCGGCGAGGTCGAGCCAGCCCAGATACTCGGACTTGATCTGCTCGTCGGGCAGGCCGGGGCGGCTGGGCCAGTCGATGTTCTCGACCGTGGTGATCCAGATGCCGCGCAGCTCCCGCGGCGCGCTCAGCGGCACGCCGTCGCAGCGCAGGTCGGCGCGCGGCCGGGACCGGTCGGCGCGTTCCTCGGCGCGCACGGACGGGGTGGCGCTGGACGACGGCGAGGTCAGCCACACCGCGCGGACGAAGCCGATCCCGCCGACCACCGCGAGGACGATGCCGATGACGATCGGCAGCACCGGGGCGCGGCGCGTGGGGGTGTGACGCACGTCGACCAGTCTGCCCGGGGCGGTTGCCCCTTTTGCAAGTGATTCAGGAAGTTCTGGACGAAGAGGGGAGGGACTGGTCCTCCAGTTCCGCCAGGAGCCGGGCGGTCGCCTGCTCGACGGCGGCGTCGACGAGGCGCCGCTCCGCGACGACCGTGTCGAGGCCGTCGCCGGCCACGTCCCGGGCCGCCTCGGCGACGCGGAGCTCCTGCTCATGACGGCGGGTCGCGGTCAGTTCCCGGCGGCGCGCGTCGCGGGCCTCGGTCCGCTCGTACGCGTTGCCGTGCGAGACGAGCTTCAGCCACACCGCCGCGCAGTCGAGGCAGACCAGGAGCGCGGCGACGCCCAGGTAGAAGAAGCCGAAACCCCAGAAGTCGCTCTTGACCAGGTGCCACATGGCGGTCGTCCGGGCGCCGAACCCGGCGCCGGCCTCGACCGAGCGCCGGTTCGCGGCGCGCTGCCCGGCGATCTGCTCGTTGAGCGCGGCCACCTGCTTCGCTCGATCCAGCCGGGCGCTCTCCTGGGTCTTCTGCAGCGCGGCCGCCTCGTCGTCGAGCCGGGTCGCCTCGGCGGTCAGTGCCCGCGACTGCTGCACGAGGGTGTCGCAGAACCCTCCGGCCGGGCAGCCGGCCCGCCGGGTGACGCCGTCGGCACGGGAGTCGGCGAGGGCCTTGTCGTAGACCGTGGCGGCCTCCGCGCGCTTGGCGGCGGCGAGCCCGTGCAGGTCGGCGACCGCCGCGTCGTCGTCGGCGTCCTGCTGGTGCAGCGCGTCGACCTGCTCGGTGAACGCGGCGATCGCACCGGCCCGCTCCAGCTCGATGAGCTGACGGTTGTGCACGGTACCGAGGTACGCGTCGATCTCGCCCTTGTACCGGGCCAGCATGAGCGGCTCGGTGATGACGACGGCGAAGAGCAGGGCGAGCAGCAGCCGGCCCGCGTAGAGCCCGAGCGTCCTGCGGCGCAGCAGCAGCTGCGGGTCGGCGGACTCGAGCTGGTCGTAGCTGACCGCGACCCGCCCGACGACGGCCCGGTCGTAGGCGATCACGGCGGCCGCGACCGGCGGGCCGACCAGCCACTGCCACCAGGGGTGGGCGTAGTTGGTGCTCGCGTCGACGAACGACGCGGCGCCGACGATCGCATAGACGCCGTACAGCAGGATGAAGACCCCGATCGAGCGGTACAGCGCCCGGTCGGTGTGCGTCCGCACGCTCGCGGGGTTCACGTTGGCGACCCTGAGGAGGAAGGTACGCGCCATGATCACGACGGTACGCGAGTATAAGTCGCATTTAGGGTGTTTCTAAAAGGCCCTCCTTCAAGCGCCGATCATCGACGCGGGCGAGGTCGTGCGGGCCGGCGACAGGACCGACCCGCGGGACCCCGCCCTGCGGCGGCTACTGACCGTCCAGGTCCTTGACCAGGATCCTGCACAGCTCCGGCTCGCGGACCTCACTGCCGTCCTTGAACACCACGTAGTAGGTGTCGACCAGGCCGTACGGCCATTCCGCGAACCCCAGCCGCAGATACAGGCGCTCGGCGCCGGCGTTGTCCAGGCCGATGCCGAGCGCCAGCTGCGCGTGCCCCCGCGCTCGGACCACCCGCTCGGCGGCGTGGACCAGCGCGGTCCCGATGCGGTTGTTGCGCAACCGCTCCACCACCCGCAGCCGGTTGAGCAACGGCACGCCCGGCAGGTGCTTGCGCAGCTCGGCCTCTTCGGCGTCCTCGAACCAGACATAGACACAGCCCACGGCCTCGCCGTGCAGCCATGCCACCAGGAGGACGCCGTTGTCCTCGGACTGTCGTGCCATTCGCTCGGCGAAGAATGACGCGTCACCGAACGCGGCGACCACGAGATCGAGCTCGTGCGCGATCGCGGGTCTGACCTCCAGAGCATGATCTGACAACACTCAGCAATAGTGCCTTCTCGTGCGACCCCGGTCGATGTGGTGGCCGATGAGCACCGGGGTCGGGGCGGGGCGGCGATCCACCACCCCGACCCCGGCACCCGCACTGCCGGGCCGTCCCCTCCACCGGTCCGACCTGTGCAGGTCACGGAATGGACTTGCCTGAAGTCAGCCTAAACTTCAGTACGGGCTGAAGCAACGCATCGATCTCAGCCGTTTGACCTGCGGTTTGCTATGGTGAATGCCGTCAGAGGAATTCATTCACCTGCTGAAGTCCGAATCGCAGGAAAGGGTGCTCATGGCGGCGCCGACAGCAAATGCGAAGTCCAGACTGGCGCTCCGGCTGAAGTCGCTGCGGACCGAGACCGGCGGCGCCGCGCTGACCCAGAGCCAGCTCGCCAAGGCCCTCGGCGTCAGCCCGCCGCTCATCTCGTCGTGGGAGTCGCCCGGCAAGCCCGACCTGCCGCCGACCGGCAGGATCAGCTCCTATGCCCGGCTGTTCTGCACCGTGCGCTCCTTCGACGGCGGCCGCGTCCGGCTGCTCGTCGAGGACGAGCTCGACGCCGACGAGCAGGCCCGCCGCCGCGAGCTCGAGGAGGAGCTGCTCGCCCTCCGCGACGCCGCCAACGGCACCCCCGCCCCCGTCCGGCACGCCGACGAGGACCTGCGCCGGCTGCACAGCGGGCCGCTCTTCTTCGCCGACGGCCGCCCGATCACCATCGTGTGCGCCCGGCTGCCACCCGAGTTCCGGCGCAACATGCCGTATGTCGACCCGGCCGAGCCCGACTACACCGAGTCCTACACGTATGCCGACCTCGACACCCTCCTCGAGCTGCACGGCCACATCCGCGCCGCCAACCCGCTCAGCGCCATCCACATCCGCGCCGACGACGCCCTGTCCGCCGACGACCTCACCACCCACCTCGTCCTGCTCGGCGGCGTCGACTGGAACTTCCTCACCCGCACCCTGCTCACCCGGCTCGACGTGCCCGTCGCCCAGCACGACCGGCTCGGCGACGACGAGACCGGCGCCGCGTTCCAGGTGGGCTCCGGCGACGACGTGCAGGTCTTCGCCCCGACCCTCGTCGACGGCCAGCTCGTCGAGGACGTCGCCCACTTCCACCGGGCGCCCAACCCCTACAACCGCCTGCGGACCGTCACCATCTTCAACGGCATGTTCGGCCGCGGCACCTACGGCGCGGTGCGCTCGCTCACCGACGTGAGGTTCCGCGATCGCAACGGTGGGTACCTCGCAACCCGGTTCGCGTCCCGCGATACCTTCAGCATCCTCACGTCGGTGCAGATCGTCAGAGGGGAAGTCTTGACTCCTGACTGGACGGTCCCCGAGACCCGGCTGCACGAATGGCCGGAGCTCACGGAGTGACCCGAGGACCGCAACCGGTCCCACCGCGGGTGCACGCGCACCACGCGTCGCACACGCGACTGCTCAGCACCGCCACGGTCCGCTCCACCCGTCCCGCCGGCGTCAACGCCGTCATCGTGCCGACCGCCCGGCCGTACGGGTATCTCCGCGACGCGGCCGAGCTCGTCAAGGCCCTCAACTGCCAGCTGATCGTGCTGTGCAGCAAGTGGGCCGACGCCGGCCGGGCCCTCGACCTCGCCGCCGACGTCGGCGTCCGGGTCGTCACCGTCGACGTCGAGCACGACCAGCCGCGCCTGCCCGACCTGCGCACCTCGTCCCTGCTCGCCGAGCGGGACTGGCGGCGCTTCTCCCGCAGGACCGACACCAGCCTGAAGCGCAACGTCGGCCTGGCCCTGGCCCGCATGGTCGGCTGGCGCTTCGTGCTCTTCCTCGACGACGACATCCGCGTCGAGGAGCCCGGCGACATCTGGGACGCCGCCGCGCTCGCCGAGACCCACGCCGCCGTCGGCCTCGTCAACCACGGCTTCCCCGACAACTCGGTCGTCTGCCACGCGCACCGGCGCACCGGCGGCATCCAGGGCACCTTCGTCGGCGGTGGCGCGCTCGTCGTCCAGGTCAACCGCACCACCTCGTTCTTCCCCAACATCTACAACGAGGACTGGTTCTTCCTGCTCAACGGCCACGGCATCGACCCTGTCACCATGGTCGGCAAGGTCACCCAGAAGGAATACGACCCCTTCCGCGACACCGTCCGCGCCCGCGGCGAGGAGTTCGGCGACACCCTCGCCGAGGGCGTCTACGCGCTGCTCGACGACGGCAAGACCATCGACGCCGCCGACGTCGGCTACTGGGCCTCCTACCTCCAGGTCCGCCGCGACTTCATCCAGCAGGTCATCGAGCGCCTGCCCCGCGCCGCTGTCGCCGACGACGCCGAACGCCACCGCATGGCCGCCGCCCTCGCCGGAGCCCACGGCCGCAGCCTCACCATCACCCCCGACCTGTGCGTGGACTACCTGCGCGCCTGGTCCGCCGACCGCCGGCACTGGCAGTCGTGGCTCGGCAAGCTCCCGCACAAGCCGTCGGCCGAGGCGGCGTTGCGCTACCTCGGCCTCAAGCCCCACGTCGCCTGACCGCTCAGCAGCTCCAGATCAGTCCGCCGTTGTCGCCCCCGCCGGCCGGCTGCCGCGCCGCGCCCAGGATCGTCCTGCCGCCGGCGAAGTACACGTCGGCCCGCTGACCGCCGTCCGGCGTGGGCAGGGCGGTGACGGTGCCGTTGTGCCAGATCGCGACGGTGGGGGGCGCCGTGCCGTCCGGCGTCCTGAGCCGGCCGACGAGCCCGCCCTCCGCGACCGCCGCCACCGGCTCGAAGGTGTCGAAGACCTCGCTCACGCCGGTGATCATGTTGTACCGGAAGCCGCCGTCCTGCCGGCCGCCGAACACCCAGGGTCCGTCGACCCCGATGACCGCAGCTCCGGCGGGCAACGGGCGGCGGCCGGTGACCGGGCCAAGCTCCCGGACCACCGTGGTGGTGCCGTCGGGCCGCCACAGCGCGAGCAGCCGGGCGCTTCCCGGTGCGTCGCCGTCGCCCGCCGGCACCGTGCCGACGATCGTGCCGTCGTCGGCGAGCGCGATCGTGCTGGCGCCCTCGCCGGTGTCGACCACCTCGACCGTCCCCGGCCGGGCGGCCGGCCACAGCAGGGTGTCGCCTTCGAGGGCCCGCGGCTTGCCGCCCCAGCCGAGCACGTCGCCCCGGGCGTTGACGGCGGTGCTCTGCCCCACGTAGCCGGGATCCGGCAGCGGCAGGAGCGTGGTCCGCCCGTCGCGGTGCACCCACGGCACCCCGTCGAAGTACTGGTCGGTCATCGAGTAGCCGGCGATGACCCCGGAGGGGTTGACCGCGGCGGCGAACACGAACGCCTCAGAGACGACCGACACGTCCACGTAGGTGGGCCGGCCGCCGTCGACCGACACCGTCGGGCCCTTGCCGGTGAAACCGCTGCCGTCGCGCATGTTCGTGACGGCGATCCGGCCGCTCGGGTCGACCAGGTCCATGGGCGACTCCGGCGTCCGCACCGTGCAGACCCACGGCGACGGCTGCGGCTGCACCGGCAGGGGCGCCGGTGCCGGGCGCACCGCCAGCGCCACGCCGGCCGCCGCGACCAGGATCACCGCGGCGACCGCCGTCACCGCCACCGTCTGGTTGCGGAGCTCGCGCCGGCGGCCGGTCCGCACCGCGGCGGCCAGGTCCACAGTGGACGGCGGCAGCCGGTCGGGATCGAAGTCGATGATCTTCAGTAGGTCGCTCATGCCGTCCTCCCCGTGAACGCGTCGCTGCCGAGGTGGCGGCGCAGCGCCGCCAGGCCGTCGGAGGTCTGGCTCTTGACCGTGCCCTCCGTGACGCCCAGCGTGACCGCCACCTCGGCGACCGGGAGGTCGGACAGGAACCGCAGCACGAGCACCGCGCGCTGCCTGGCCGGCAACGTGCGCAGCGCGGCCCGTACGGCCATCGCCTCGTCGACGGCCGGCCCCGTGACCGGTCGTTCCGGAAGCGTGTCCGTCAGCCGTACCCGCGACCAGGGTTTCCGCTCTTCCCGCAGAAACGTCCTGATCAGCATCTTCCGCACGTAGGCGTCGACGTGCTCGACGCCGGCCACGTGCTTCCAGTGCGTGTACAGGTCCGCTGCCGTGCTCTGCACGATGTCGTCCGCGCGGTGGAAGTCGCCGGTCAGCAGCGCCGCCAGACGGCGCAGCTGTGGCATCCGCGTCCGCAGATACTCCACGTACTCGTGTTCCAGTTCCTCGCGCACGTGACCTCCTCGGTATCTCAAGGCGTCCGGGGGCGCGTCAGGTTGGGAGACAGGAGTAAAAAGTTGTCGAGCGTGGTATGCCAGATGAACGCACCGGCTGCGCGCGGAGGTGGCACGCATGGGCAAGGACGTCGAAACGACCGAGTTCAGCCGCGAAGACCGTATGCGTTATCGCGACAAGGTGCGCCAGTGCCTCGACGCGTTCGCGAGGATGCTCGCCGACGCGCACTTCGAGGACGGCGAAGGCATGAGCGGCCTGGAGATCGAGCTCAACCTCGTCGACGAGCGGCACGACCCGGCGCTGCGCAACCAGCGGGTCCTCGACGCCCTCGCCGACCCGGCGTTCGTCACCGAGCTCGGCCAGTTCAACATCGAGATCAACGTCCCGCCGCGGCGCCTCGCCGGCGACGGGCTGGCCGGCTTCGAGGACCAGGTGCGCGCCAGCCTCAACGCCGCCGAGGAGCACGCCGCGAGCGTCGACACCCGGCTCGCGATGATCGGCATCCTGCCGACGCTGCGCCGCGACCAGCTCACCCCCGACGTGCTGTCCGCCAACCCGCGGTATGCGCTGCTCAACGAGCAGATCTTCGCGGCACGCGGCGAGGACCTCCTCATCGCCATCGACGGCGTCGAGCGGCTGCACGTGCGCTGCGACTCGATCGCCCCCGAGGCGGCCTGCACCAGCGTCCAGTTCCACCTGCAGGTCAGCCCGCAGCAGTTCGCCGCGCACTGGAACGCGGCCCAGGCCATCGCCGGCGTCCAGGTCGCCCTCGGCGCCAACGCGCCCTTCCTCTTCGGCAGCGAGCTGTGGCGCGAGACCCGCATCCCGCTGTTCGAGCAGGCCACCGACACCCGCGCCGAGGAGCTCAAGTCGCAGGGCGTGCGCCCCCGCGTCTGGTTCGGCGAGCGCTGGATCACCTCGATCTTCGACCTCTTCGAGGAGAACGTCCGCTACTTCCCGTCGCTGCTGCCCATCTGCGAGGAGGAGGACCCGATCGCCGTCCTCGACGGCGGCGGCGTCCCGAAGCTCGGCGAGCTCCGCCTGCACAACGGCACCGTGTACCGCTGGAACCGCCCCATCTACGACGTCGTCGGCGGCAAGCCGCACGTGCGGGTCGAGAACCGGGTCCTTCCCGCCGGCCCGACCGTCGTGGACAGCATGGCCAACGCCGCGTTCTACTTCGGCCTCGTGCGCCGCCTCGCCGAGCAGGACCGTCCCGTCTGGACCCAGATGTCCTTCGGTGCCGCCGAGGAGAACTTCCACACCGCGGCCCGGCACGGCATCGACGCCGCCGTGTTCTGGCCCGGTCTCGGCGCGGTCCCCGTCACCGAGCTGGTCCTGCGCCGCCTGCTGCCGCTGGCCCGCGAGGGCCTCGACGGCTGGGGGGTGGACCCCTCCCACCGCGACCGCCTGCTCGGCATCATCGAGCAGCGCTGCCTCACCGCCCGTAACGGCGCCACCTGGCAGGTCGAGACCGTCCACCGCATCGCCGGCTCCGGCCAGATCGACCGCGACGACACCATGCGCAAGCTCCTTGAGGAATATCTCCCACGCATGCACTCCAACACCCCGGTCCACGAGTGGTGATCGCACACTGGACCCCGTGACGAGTTCGGACGGGCAGCTCCGGGTCGCGGTCGACGGCGCGGTGGCGACCATGGTCATCGACAACCCCGGCAAGCGCAACGCGATGACCGCCGCCATGTGGCGGGCCGTGCCGACGCTGCTGGAAGGCCTGGCCGCTGACCCGGCGGTCAAGGTCGTGGTCGTCGAGGGGGCGGGCGGCACGTTCTGCGCCGGTGCCGACATCGGCGACGCCGCGGCCATCGCCGCCGACGGGGAGGACAGCGTCGCCGTCCGGGCCGAGCTGGCCCTCGCGGCCTTTCCGAAGCCGACGATCGCCCGTGTCGACGGGTTCTGCGTGGGCGGCGGGTGCCAGCTGGCGGTCGCCTGCGACCTGCGGTTCGCCGCCGACGACAGCCGCTTCGGCATCACGCCGGCGAAGCTCGGCATCGTCTATCCGGCCTCGACGACCCGGCGGCTGGTCGCGCTCGTCGGCCCGGCCAGGGCCAAGCTGCTGCTCTTCACCGGCGAGCTGATCGACGCCGGGGCCGCCGAAAGGATCGGCCTCGTCGACGCCGTCGTCGCTCCCGGTCTGCTCGCCGCGCTGGTACGGGACACCGCCGCCACCATCGCTGCCCGCTCCCAGCTCAGCGTCCGGGCGGCCAAGTCCATCATCGACGGCCACGACCTCCCGGTACGCCAGGACCCCGCCGAGATCGCGGAAGGCATCGCGGCCTTCAGGGAGCGCCGCAGCCCTTCCTGGCCGGCCGAGGACGCCGTCAGGTCGCCGCAGGCGTGAGACATGCGGTGAGGGCCTCGACCGCGGCGGCGACGCGGGCGGTCGGCAGGGCCCCGAAGCCGATGAGCAGCCCGGCCGCCGGCTCGGCGGTGTCGTGGTAGGTGCGGTGCAGGGAGCTCATCAGCACCCCGCCCGCGGTGGCGCGGCGCAGCAGCTCGTCGTCGGCGGGGGTGTCCGGGCCGAGCACGGCCAGGTGCAGGCCGGCGTGCGCGGGCACGAGACGGTAGCCGTCCGGAAGACGCTGCCGTAGCTGCCGGCAGACCCGGTGGTAGCGCTGGCCGTAGACGGTGCGGGCGCGGCGCACGTGCCGGCCGAGGTGGCCGTCGTCGATGAACGACGTCAGTGCCTGCTGGGTGGCCTCCGGCGGGCTCCAGTCGATCACCTGACGGGCGGCGGTGATCGCCGGGATCAGGGTCGGCGGTGCGGCCAGGAAACCGACGCGGATCGCGGGGCTGAGGGTCTTGCTGAACGTGCCCACGTAGATGACCCGCCCGTCGCGGTCCATGCGGTGCAACGGCTCCAGCGGGCGCGCCGTGTGCCGGAACTCGCTGTCGTAGTCGTCCTCGACGATCGCGGCGCCGGCCCGGCCGGCCCAGCGCAGCAGGTCCAGCCGCCGCCGGCGGTCCAGGACGACGCCGAGCGGGTACTGGTGCGACGGGGTCACGTACACCAGCCGGGCCGCGGCGGGGACCGCCTCGACGACGATGCCATGCTCGTCGACGGGCACGCCGACGACCGTGAGGCCCTGCGCGCGCAGCAGCTCGTGCACCGGCGGGTATCCGGGCTCCTCCATGCCGACCACGTCGCCGGGTTTCAGCAGGACCCGCGCCACGAGGTCGACGGCGTGCGCGGCGCCGGAGGTCACCACGAGGTGCGCGGGGTGCACCGTGATCCCGCGGGACGTGGCCAGCCAGCGCGACAGGGCGGCGCGCAGGCCGGCGCTACCGGCCGGGTCACCGTACTGCGCCGGGTGCTGCCGCAGCCCCGCCAGGAGGCACCGCCGCCAGGCGACGGCCGGGAACAGGCCGAGGTCGACGCGGCCGGTCCGCAGGCCGAAGCGGGCCTCGGCCTCCGGCTCGGGGTCGTAGGCGCGCACCGACGCCGCCAGCGGGGTCGGGGTCAGCGCCGCCGGCGGGTCGGCGCCGGTGCCCGGTCCCAGGTCGCCGGAGACGATGCTGCCGCCGCCCGACCGGCCTTCGACATAGCCCTCCGCGGTCAACCGGCCGTAAGCCTCCGTCACCGTCGAACGGGCCAGTCCGAGGTCGGCGGCCACCGCCCGGCTCGGCAGCAGCCGGTCGCCCGGGCCGAGCCGGCCTTCCAGGATCGCGTCGCGGACCTGCTCGTACAGCTGACGGCTCACGGACCGGCGGTCGTCTGGATCGATGAACAGCTCCACGCGTGTCCCAACTTGGTCGGGTCGAGGGCGTCGTGTTTGGACCTGCCGCGAACGGCCGCCCCGCCATAGCGTCACCACGAGGTTGCCCGGAAATCGCGGAATTAGTGCCTGACACAACTTTGGCAACCATATGTGGCGAATGCAGAGGGAGGCCAGACCGATGTCGAGGCGAACAGCCCGCCGCGCGCTGGCGGTCGCCGCGGCGCTCGCCGTCGCCGCCGGTGCCGCCGGGTGGGTGCGGGCCGGCGCGGACGGCCGGCCGCCGGCGGCATCCGGCGCGCCGGTGACGGCGGCCGACCGGGAACTGCTCCGCCGCGCCGAGCAGCGCCTGATCAAACGGTGCATGCAGCGCCACGGGTACCGCTACACCGAGCAGCCGCCACCGCCACCGGCCGCCCGGGACTTCCCGTACGTCATCGACGACGCCGCCTGGGCGCGCGAGTACGGGTTCGGCGCAAGCGCCCCCGGAACCGGCGAGGAGGACCCCGACGTGTGGCAGCTGTCGCCCGAGCGGCGGGAGGGCCCGGCAGCGGACGCTCAGCGGCACCGGCCGGAGGCTCACCGCCACCGTTCCGGGCCTCGGCCGGGTCTCCACGGCCCACAACGGCTGCACGGCCGACGCGCGGCGGGTCCTCTACACCGACCTCGCCGGCTGGTATCAGGCCCGGCGGGTCGTGGACCACATCAACGTCCACGTCAGCAACCAGGTGGTCGAGGACCCGAGATACCGCACCGCGCTGGCCGCCTGGTCCGCCTGCGTCCGCGACCACGGCTACCCGGCCGGCACACCGTACGAGCTGCGCGCCCTCATGGAGGAACAGCCCCGGGCCGTGGCGGTCGCCGCGGCCGAGACCGAGGCGGGTTGCGCCGGCTCGACCCCCCTGACCGGGACCGTTCAGGCCCTGGAACGGATCTACCGTCCACCGGCGGAGAGGAGGTTCTCCCACGAACGGGAAGCGCTCGAGTCCTTCGAACAGCGGGCGATTCCCCGGGCCAGGCAGGTCCTGGCCGCGTCCTGACCGTACAAACGCGAAAGGGGTTACGAACATGAGCAAGGCACTGAAGGCACTGGTGGCCACGCTGCCCGCGGTCGCGATCGCCCTGGTGGCGTTCCCGTCCGCCGCGCAGGCCCACCGCAACGACTGCTTCGAGCGCAACAACTTCTGCGCCTGGAGCGCCGACAACTACGAAGGCCGCCGCGTCAGGTGGAACCAGGGCGTCAACGACACGAACTGGGGCGTCCACCGCGGGATGCACGACGATGCCGAGTCGCTGTACAACCACACCGAGTCGAGCACCACGGTGCCGGACAACGTCCAGGTGTTCCTGAACGTCGACTACGGGATCAGGGGCATCTGCATCGAGCCCATGGAGTTCGTCGACACGGCGATGAACGACAACGACTACGACTCCCACACCTGGGTGCATTCCTGCGGCTGAGCACCGGCCGTCGCACGGGCCGCGCGCGACGGTGCGCGGTCCGTGCGGCCCGGGGTCAGGCCTTGCGGAACACCCACACCCGCATCAGCACGAAGCGGAGCACCGTCGCGGCCAGGTTGGCGGTCACGAGGACCAGCAGCTCCAGGGCCCGCACCGAGGTGTCCACCAGGGCGAGGGAGCCCGACGTGAGCGCCAGGCCGAGCGCGAACAGCAGCAGGCCCTGCAGGTGGTGCCGGCCGGCGTGCGCGGCGCCCCGCACGGAGAACGTCAGCCGCCGGTTGAGCGCCGTGTTACCGACGGCGGTGATCAGCAGCGCCGCGAAGTTCGCCGCCTGCGCGCCCGTCAGCGGCCGCAGCACGGCGAACAGCAGCAGGTACGCCATCGTCGACAGGACCCCGACCGCGGCG
The DNA here is from genome assembly GCF_055586325.1 of Dactylosporangium sp. NPDC051087. Lineage (NCBI taxonomy): Bacteria > Bacillati > Actinomycetota > Actinomycetes > Micromonosporales > Micromonosporaceae > Dactylosporangium > Dactylosporangium sp. NPDC051087. The sequence goes on from NZ_JBVJIJ010000001.1 coordinate 728,982, forward strand.
AAGCGCAGCAGCTGCGACGGCATCGCCGCCGGCACGCCCGCCGCGACGAGCGGCTCCCGGCCGAACTTCGAGCGCAGCGACTGCAGCGGCAGCGACCCGTTGAGCAGCCCCCGGCCCAGCCGGGCGATCCCGCGGAGGTCCTCGACGGCGGTGGCGACGATGTCGACCCGGCTGTCGGGGTCGTCGACCCAGTCGACCGGCACCTCGTGGATGCGTAGCCCGGCCCGCTGCGCCAGCACGAGCAGCTCGGTGTCGAAGAACCATCCGGTGTCCTGCACCAGCGGCAGCAGCTGCTCGGCGACGTCGGCGCGGATGGCCTTGAAGCCGCACTGCGCGTCCGAGAAGCCCACCCGCAACGTTCCGCGCAGCAGCAGGTTGTACGACCGGGAGATGAACTGGCGCTTCGCGCCCCGCACGACCCGGGAGCCGGGCGCCAGCCTGGTGCCGATCGAGACGTCCGAGTGCCCGGACAGCAGCGGCGCGACCAGCGGCAGCAACGCGTTGAGGTCGGTGCTGAGGTCGACGTCCATGTAGGCGAGGACCGGCGCGTCGGAGCCGTCCCACGCGGCGCGCAGCGCCCGCCCGCGGCCCTTCTCGCCCAGGTGCAGCACCTCGACGCCGGGCAGCTCGCCGACCAGGCCGGTGGCGACCGCGAGGGTCCCGTCGGTGCTGGCGTTGTCGGCGACCGTGATCCGGAAGGGATACGGGAACGTGGCCGTGAGGTGCGCGTGCAGCCGGCGCACGCACGGCCCGAGGTCACGCTCCTCGTTGTGCACGGGGACGACGACGTCCAGGACCGTGTTGACGGCCAGGGCCGCGGTGGCGTCGGCGGGGGCGTCGGCGGTGGCTGCTGTGCGTGGGAACGTCGTTGTCGTCATGTCACCAAGGTCGGCTCCGCGGCTTCCGGCACCTTGTGGCGTTCCTGTGGCGCACCTGTGAAACGCGAAGGGCCGCCCCGGTTTCCGGAGCGGCCCCTTTGTGCTGGTGGGACTACGACAGGTCGTACACGGTGATCCCGCCGACGGTCTGCGCGGTGTAGTTCGCCGCCACCCACGCGGCGATCTCCGCGCTGACGCTGCTGCCGCCGTTGCTGCGCCCGCCGACGCCGGCCCCGCCGATGAAGTAGTGGATCTCGCCGTCGGCGACGTACTGCTGGAACCGCGCGAGGCTCGGCGCGGGGTCGCTGCCGTTGAACCCGCCGATGGCCATCACCGGGAGCTCGGTGGCCAGCTGGTACCCGGAGGCGCTGTTGGACCCGACGGCCGCGCCGACCCAGGTGTACCGCGACGCGTCGTCCCGCAGCAGCGCCACCAGCTCGGCGCTGGGGGTGGTGGCGTTGAGCAGCCCGCCCATGCCGCCGCCGCCCATACCGCCGCCGCCCCGCTGACCGCCGCCGCCGGGCATCGCGCCGGTGCCGCCTGTGGTGCCGCCCGGGGGAGTGCCGCCGGGTCCGAAGCCGCCACCGTTGCGGAAGCCGCCGCCGCGGCCACCGCCGAAGCCCGAACCGGCGACCGCCGGACCCGCCGTGACGATGGATCCCGAGTGCGGCGTGGCGATCGTGTTCGCGGAGTAGGCGACCGGACCGCCGAGCAGCGCGAACAGCGCCGCCGCCGCGGCCACGATCCCGGTCCGCCGGGCGAGCCGCGCCCCGAGCCGCTGGCCGGCCAGCAGCCCCACCGCACCGGCGGCGCCGGCCAGCAGGACCGCGGTCCGCAGCCACGGGTGGAAGTCGGTGGCGCGGGAGAGCAGGACGTAGGACCAGACCGCGCTGACCGCGACCGTCGCGGCGAGGGTGAGCAGCGCGAAGAGGTCCCCGCGCCGGCGCCACAGGGTGGCCGTGCCCATCGCGACCAGCGCGCCGATCGCCGGCGCCAGGGCCACCGTGTAGTAGTCGTGGAAGATGCCCTGCATGGTGCTGAAGACGACGGCGGTCACCACCAGCCAGCCGCCCCACAGCACGTAGGCGGCCTTGTGCGTAGACCAGACGAGGCCCGCGACCAGGAAGATCAGCGCCGTCGGCAGCAGCCACGACGCCTGGCCGCCGGTCTGCCCGTCGAAGAGCCGCGACCAGCCGGTCTCGCCCCACCCGCCGCCGTTGCCGCCCCCGCCGCCTCCGACGCTGCCGGTCTCGTTGCCCGTGATCCTGCCGAGGCCGTTGTACCCCAGCGTGAGCTCCAGGATCGAGTTGGTCTGCGAGCCGCCGACGTACGGCCGCCATGACGCGGGCACGAGCTCGACGACCGCCACCCACCAGCCCGCGGAGGCGACGAGCGCCGCGCCGGCGACCAGCAGCTGGACGAGCCTGCGGCCCCACCCGGTCGGCGCGAACAGCAGGTACGCGAGCGCGAACGCCGGCACCACCAGCAGCGCCTGCAGCATCTTGGTCAGGAAGCCGAAGCCGACACTGCTCCCGGCGAACACCAGCCACCACGTGCTGCCCCGCTCCAGGGCCCGCACCATGCCGTACACGCCGGCGACGAGCAGCAGCACGAGCAGCGCGTCGGGATTGTTGAACCGGAACATCAGCGTGGCGATCGGCGTGGTCGCGAGCACCGCCCCGGCGAGCAGCCCGGCCGCCGGGCCGTGCCACCGGCGGACCGTCAGGTACAGCACCCAAACGGTCGCCACCCCGATCAGCGCCTGCGGCACCAGGATGCTCCACGAGCTGAGCCCGAAGATCCGCACCGACAGCCCGGTCACCCACAGCGCGGCGGGCGTCTTGTCGACGGTGATGAAGTTCGACGCGTCCGACGAGCCGAAGAACCACGCCTTCCAGCTCTGCGAGCCGGCCTGCGCCGCCGCCGCGTAGAACGCGTTGCCCCACCCCGACGCGGCGAGGTTCCACACGTACGCCACCAGCGTCCCGGCGAGCAGCACCCCGAGCGCGGGCCGCACCCACACCGGGTCCCGCGGTGGCGTCCCTGCGGGTGCGTCGGCGATGGCATCGGGCCGGGTAAGCGTCGTCGTCATGCCCCGAGACTGCGACCCGGCCCTGCCAGCACCTTGCACCCCACCTGTGCGCCACCTGTGAGTCGGCGCTACCGGGGCAGCGGGACCTCCGTCCACGTGGCGTCGGGGCCGGGGGCGGTGGCGAAGTCGTAGCGGGCGGCGGTCGGGGAGAGGGCGACCAGGGCGGCGGAGCCCGAGCCGTACTCCAGGCCGTCGACCTCGCGGTGCACGATCAGCGGGCGCGGGGCGGCGCCGGTGAACGTGCCGCCGGACAGCAACGGGACCCAGTCGCCCCAGGCATCGTGGGTGGCGGTGCCGGGGCGCAGCGGCGGGGTGGCGGCGGCGCGCAGCTGGGCGAAGTCGTTGACGTCGACGCCCTGGTTGACGATCACGTGGTCGCCGGGGGGAAGGGACCGTTCGGTGAGTTCCACGCCGTCCCAGGACAGGACGGTGACGGCGGCAGGCGTCGCGCGGACCAGGTGGAAGGCGTCGAACCCGGAGAAGTCCGCCGGCAGCGGGCCGAGCGTCAGGGTGCCCCTGGTCGGGCGGTCGCCGAGGGGCGGCAGCGGCGGGAAGCCGTTGAGCAGCGCGGCGACGGACGGGGCGACGGGGTCGACGGCCAGCCAGGTGCCGCCGCCGGTGCTGTCGCGCCCCCCGAAGCGGCCGGGCCAGTGCTCGGCGGGCGGCTCCCAGGGACGGGCCAGGTACTCGTCGCGGACCGCGGCCAGCAGGACGGGCCAGGTGGCGGCGGGGTCGAAGCGGAGGAGCACGGTGCACATGCGGGGAAAGGTTATGCCTGTCCGAGTTGCGGCACCCGCGCGGTCAGCCAGTCGGCGAACTCGTCGGCCGGCAGCGGCTTGGAGATGAAGTAGCCCTGGACCAGGTTGCAGCCCTCCTGGCGCAGGTGGTTGAGGGTCTGCTCGTCCTCGACGCCCTCGGCGACGACCTCCAGGTCCAGCGCGTGCCCGAGCTGTACGGCGGAGCGCACGACCGCCCGGTCGCGGTGGTCGACGGCGATGCGCTGGACGAACGACTTGTCGATCTTCATCTCGTGGATGGGGAGCTCGCGGAGGCGGCCGAGGGAGGAGTACCCGGTGCCGAAGTCGTCGATGGCGAGCTTGACGCCGAGTGCGTGGAGCCGGTCGAGGGTCACGAGGCTGCCGGCCGGATCGTCCATGATGCTGCTCTCGGTGATCTCCAGGGTCAGGCCGCTGGCCGGTACACCTGTCTGACCGAGCAGCCGGGCGACGATGTCGGGCAGGTCGGCCTCCTGCAGGCTGTTGGGGGACAGGTTGACCGCGACGTGCATGTCGTGCCCCATCCGCCGCCACGAGGCGCAGCGGCGCAGCGCGACCTCCAGCACGTGCAGCGTCAGCGGCCGGATCAGGCCGGACGTCTCGGCGAGCGGGATGAACTCGTCCGGCGGGACGAAGCCGTGCGCCGGGTGGTGCCAGCGGGCGAGTGCCTCGGCGCCGCGGACGACGCCGGTGGCGGTCTCCAGCTTCGGCTGGAAGACGACGACGAGGTCGTGGCGCTGGATGGCTTCCCGCAGGTCGGCGACCATGGCGAGGCGGCGGGGGCTGTTGCGGTCGTCGTCGGACTGGTAGACGCGCACCCCGGTCCGGGTGGTCTTGGCGACGTACATGGCGACGTCGGCCCGCTGGATGAGGGTCTTCGCGTCGTGGCCGTGCTCGGGCGCGAGCGCGATGCCGATGCTGACGCGGGCGTTGAGGCGCAGGTGGCCGATGGCGATCGGCTGCTCCATGGCGGCGGCGAGGTCGTCGCCGATCGCCACGGCGACCTCCCGGGTGCGGATGCCGGGCAGCAGGACGGCGAACTCGTCGCCGCCGAAGCGGGCGACGGTGCCGCGGTCGCCGAGGCGGCCCTGCAGCCGGTCGCCGACCTGCCGCAGCAGCGTGTCGCCGATGTCGTGGCCGAGCGCGTCGTTGACGTCCTTGAACCGGTCGAGGTCCATCAGCAGCATCGCGACCGGGGTCCCCTGGGCGCGCAGCGCGTCGGTGAGCGACTGGAAGCGCTGCCGGTTGGGCAGGCCGGTCAGCGGGTCGTACAGCGCCAGGTGCTCCTTCTGCGCGACCTCCTGCCGCAGCTCGTCCAGGAGCCTGGCCTTGGTGAGGGAGAGGCTGGCGTGGTTGGCGAGGGCCTGGAACAGCCGGACGTGCTGCTCGCCGAAGGTCGGGATGTCCGGGAGGCTGTCGGCGACGAAGAGCACGCCGGTGGCGCCGTCGCTGAGCGGCACGGGCACCGCGATGCCGTCGATGATGGACCCGACGACGCGGCTGCCCTTGGCGACCAGGACCGGGGTGCCGGTGCGGGCGGGCTGCCACCACGCCGTCTCGGGCAGGGCGTCGATGACGGTGGTGTCGAGCTGGTGCCGGCCGTGCATCCGCATCCGGATCTGGGTGCCGTCCGGCCCGGGCATGATCAGCTCGGCGCGTTCGGCGCGGAGCTGGTCGCGGGCCTGCTCGAGCACGATCCGGGCGACGCCGCCGGTGTCCAGGACACCGTCGAGGGACCGGGTGAAGGTGTAGAGCTCCTCGACCTGCGCGTGGCCCTGGCTCTGGCTGACGTAGGAGCGGTACGCCAGGTACGTGACCGTCGAGACGATCGCGAGCAGGGCGATCGACCGTGGGTCGCGGTCGATGGCGAGGATGCTGATCAGGCCGATGCTGGTGGTGATCGCGACGAGCGGCAGGCCCTGCAGCGCGCTCGGCAGGCGCTTCCACTCGCTCGGGTCGTCGTGCAGCGCGATGACGGCGGTGACGAGGACCGCGGCGACGACGTCGGAGAAGAGCATGACCACGAGGACGTAGAGCCACTGCACCGGTCCGACGTCGGTCGGCTCCGGGCCGGCGAGGGCGCGCAGCATCACGGACGCGGCGGTGGTTTGCACGCCGAGGAGGGCGACGTTGAAGCCGAGCTTCACGCCGCGCTGGCCACGCAGCACGACCAGGCCGAGGCCGCCGCCGAGGAGCCGGACGGCGAGCAGCAGGGTCGGGTCGACCGAGAGCAGCCCGAGGACCATCGGGATCTCGCTGAGGCTCATCGCGTGACCGCCGCGGCGGACCCGGATGTGCACCGCGAAACCCTCGGTGAGCGCGAACGCGGCGCCGAGCAGGATCAGCGGCAGCGCGTCGGGGGCCGACGGCAGTCCGCCGTGCTGGACGCGCAGGCCGTGCGCCACGATGGTGGCGACACCCAACCAGAGGCTGAGCGCCGCCACCCGTGCGTCCGGGCGCGTCCACGCAGGTGCTTTCTTCATGACCGTCCCGGAATCGCCCTTTGTTCGAGGGTTTCTGCCTTGGTGCCGGTTACTGCCAGATGGCGTCTGACCAGTAGCTTCCACTCCAAGTTCGGCCGCTCCACGTGCTACCTGACCAAGTTCGGCCACTCCATGTGCGGCCGTCCCACACGGCGCCGCTCCAGGTGCGCCCGCTCCAGGTGCGCCCGGCCCAGCTGTTGCCGGACCAGCCGACCGCGACCCAGCTGCGGCCGATCGTGGTGTTGCCGCCCAGCGAGGTGCCCGTCCAGGTCGCGCCGTTCCAGGTGCCGCCGGTCCACGCGGTGCCGGCGGTCGCCGACTTCGCCCAGTTCGCGGCGGTCCACGGCCGGCCCATGATGTCCTTCTCACCGGTCAGCTCGACCCCGGTGACCGGGTCCGCCACGTGCGCGGAGCCCCGGGAGGCCTCCAGGGTGCCCGTGCCGGTCGTCGACGCCCACGTCTGTGTCGCGTTGGTGGGGGTCGGCGCCTCGATCGCCTTCTTGACGTTGAGCTGGCCGGAGCCCCGGCCGAGGACGTCCCCGGCGCTCATCGTGTCGGCGGTGCTCACCAGGAGCTTCTTGACCTGGTCGGGGGTCAGGCCGGGGCGCTGCTGCAGCAGGAGCGCCGCGGCGCCGGACGTGATTGCCGCGGCCTGCGAGCTGCCGCTGCCCCGGAAGTACCGGCCGGTCGTGTCGCCCGGGACGAGCCCGGTGGGGTAGTTCACGTCCACGTAGGCGCCCGGGTCCCGCAGGCCGACGATCGAGCGACCGGGTGCGGTCAGGTCGGCGGTCCGGGTGGTGTTTCCGCGGGTACTGAACTCGGCCAGGACGTCGTCGGACCGGGAGTCCGTGCCCATCGAGTCGGCGGCGCCGACCGCGATGACGTACGGGTTGGCCGCCGGCATCGACAGCGCGGTGCGGCTCTTGCCGTCGTTGCCGGCCGAGACCACGACCGTGATGCCCTTCTTCCAGGCCGCCTCGACCGCGTGCGACAGCGGGTCGAGCTTCGCGTCCTGGTAGCTGTCCGTGCCGAAGGACAGGTTCAGTACCTTGATGTTCAGCCCCGGGTCGTTGCGGTGCGTGACGACCCAGTCGATCCCGGCGATGACCTGCGAGACGTCGGTGGCGCCGTCGGCGGTGGCGACCTTGACGCTGATCAGCGTCGAGGTGGGTGCCATGCCGGTGAAGTTGGTCGGCGAGTCGACGGTCCGGAAGTTGGTGCCCGGGTCGCGGCCGGCGATCAGCCCGGCCATGTGCGTGCCGTGCCCGAACGTGTCGACGTAGCGCAGGTTGGCCGCCTGCGACTCGAACGACAGGTCGGGGCCGTTGACGATCCGGGTCGGGTCGTTGAGGCCCGCGACCGGCGTGACACCGGAGTCGATCAGGGCGATGCCGACGCCGGTGCCGCCGATCGGCCTGCCGCTGGCGTCGTCCTTCTTCCACACGTCCAGCGCGCCGGTCGCGCGCACGACGCTGAACATCGAGTTGGCGTCGCCGTCGGCGCGCCATCGCTCGGCCTGCAGCGCCACCTCGCCGTCAATGGTCACGGACCGCACGCCCGGTGCGGCCCTCAGAGCGGACAGTTGCGTATCTGGTACCTCGGCCGTGAAGCTCTCCACGATCGACAGTGCCCGGCCGACCGTCCCGCCGGCGCGGTCGACCGCGCGGGCGGCCGCGCCGGCGTCGTCATAGGCGACGATGACGCGGGTCAGATGGTCGGCGGCCGACACCGTCGGTGGCGCGGCGGCTGCCGGCACGCTCGGGACGGCCACCCCGGCGATCGTGACGATCGCTGCTGCGGCGGCACCCAGTGCGCTCCGGTGACTGCTTGGCATTCGGTCCCCTTCCATGGGTCGACGACTCGCCGTGATCCATGGTTCAGCAGCCCGTAGCGCAGCGTTGTCACCAGGTCGGACACTCTTCGCTGATCAGACCTTACGCAGAGTGTCGCTCGTCACGCTGTGAGGTCGAACAGCATGCAGCTCGACGTGGCGTGCGCGACCATCCCGCCCCGCGAGTCGGTGATCACGGCCTGCGCGAGAGCGGTCCGCCGGCCCTTGGACAGCACGGTGCCCTCGCAGGTCAGCGTGCCGGAGGCGATCGACGCGGGGCGCAGGAACTTCGTCGTGAGGTCGAGCGAGGTGTACCCGACGCCGGCCGGCAACGTCGAGTGCACGGCGCAGGCGGCGGCCGTGTCGAGCAGGGTCGCCAGGACGCCGCCGTGCACGCTGCCCAGCGGGTTGTAGTGGAACTCCTGCGGCTCCAGCGTGACGACGACCCTGCCCGGCTCGGCCTCGATCCGCCCGGCGCCCAGCAGGTGCGTGATCGGCGGGGCGGGCAGCTCGCCGCGGGCCATCGCCTGGAGCACCTCCAGGCCGCTGCGCCGGCCGATCTCGGCCGCGTTGAGCATCGGGTCGGACCACGTGAACGTACGGCTGCGGAGCCCATCCTGAGTCTGCGTCATGGATGCAGCCTGGTCGCCCCGGGCTGGATCTGTCAACAAGACCCAGGTACGGGTTAGCCTGGCGGCATGAGGCCTGTGGCACTGGACTGGTCTGTCGACAACTGCACCATCGGCGCGGCGATGGCGATCCTCGGCGAGAAGTGGACCGTCGTCGTGCTGCGCGAGGTCTTCAACGGCATCCACCGCTTCGACGACATGCGGGTGCGCACCGGCATCCCCCGGCAGGTCCTCACCAACCGGCTCGGCATGCTGGTGGACAACGGCGTCCTGCGCCGGGTGCCCTACCGGGAGCCGGGCTCGCGGGCCCGCGACGAGTACCGGATCACCGAGAAGGGCTTCGACCTGTATCCGCTGCTCGTCGCGGTCAGGGAGTGGGGCGACCGGTATCTGGCCGGTCCGGAGGGCCCGCCGCTGGACACGGTCCACCGTGACTGCGGCGCGCCGGTGCACGCGGTGCTGGTCTGCGAGTCCGGCCACGCCGAGGTGCCCCCGCGCGACGTCGTGCCCCGTCCGGGCCGGGGCGCCCGCCGCAGGCTAGCGGTCGCCGATGGCGGCCAGTGACGCGTTCCACAGGCGGGCCGCGCGGGCCGGCGAGGTCGAGCGGGGCGTCGCGCCGAAGGGTTGCCGCAGGAAGTAGTAGCCGCCCGGGACCAGGTCGTGCGCGGGGGCGTCGGCGAGCCAGAGCAGGGTGTCCGCGGCCCGCTGCGGGGATGTGAACAGCACCGGGATCAGCTTGCCGAGCATGAAGAGCGGGCTGGTGGTGGCGAACCGGCTGCGCACCAGGCCCGGGAAGAACGCCACCGGCAGGATGCCCAGCTCCGTCCAGCGGCGGGCGGCCTCGACGGTGAACAGGACGTTGGCCTGCTTCGACGAGCCGTAGGCGAGCCAGCGGCTGCGGTGCCACAGGGAGTCGCGCAGCGGCCGGTCGACGTCCAGTACGCCCCACGCCTCGGCCAGGGACGCGGTCGTGATCAACCGGGTCGGTGCCCGGAGCAGGTCGAGCAGCAGGTGCGCCAGCTCGAAGCCCGCCAGGTGGTTGACCTGCAGGCAGGCCGGGCCGCGAAACAACCCGCCGGCGTTGTTGACGAGCACGTCGATCCGGTCGCAGGCGGCGCGGACCCGGCCGGCGGCGTCGCGCACCTGGGCGGGGTCGGCGAAGTCGGCGCGGACCGCGACCGGGTCCGCCGCCCCGGCCTGTCTGACCGCCTCCAGGGCGGCCGCCAGCCGCCCTTCGTGCCGGCCGAGGAGGACGACCCGGTCGCCGGCAGCCGCGAACCGGCGCGCCGCGGCGAGACCGATGCCCGCGCTGCCGCCCGTGACGACGACGGTCCGCGTCACGCCGCCACGCTCCTGTGGCCGGCGGTGGGTCGTTTGTCGTTCTCGGCTCCGGGCCGGTGGCCGGCGAGCGCCCGTGCCGTGTTCTCGGCTCCGCGCCGGTGGCCGGCGGTGGGCTGTGGGCTGTTCACGGCTTCGCGCGCAGGTGGATGGCGGCGGTGTGGACCAGCCAGGCGGACACGCCCACCAGGGCGGCGCGCTCCATCAGGCCCGTGAACAGGCCGCGGCCGAGGAGCAGGATGCCGATCGCGGACAGGATCAGCGGCGGGAAGGCCAGCAGCACCCCGAGCCGCCCCGCACGGCGCAGCGTCGTGTCGTCGGGTTGCGTGGCGTACACCAGGATCGCCGCCGCGAGCAGCAGCAGCGCACCGATCGCCCCGGCGGCGTGGATCAGGTCCCGCGGCTGCGGCGTCTCATACGGCGGCAGCGGACACCCGGGCGAACACGTGACCGCGCCGGACAGCGCCGCGAGCGGGGCGGCCAGGGCGATCGCCGCTCCGGCCACCCCCGCCGGGACGAGCCGCAGCGCCGCGAACGCGTGCCGGGCGGTGTGCCGGGCCGGCACCGCCAGGAACGCCAGGGACGCCGCCAGGAGCAGCATGCTGACCCGGTAGAGCGTCGGGTGGGGCGCGCCGGCGATGCCGGACTCGCTCACATAGCGCCACGGCGCCGAGCCGGCCACGGAGAAGGCCAGCCCGGTCGCGCCGATCGCCGCGGTCGCGGTGGCGGCACCGGCGCACCAGCGGCGGGGGGAGGGCACCCGCCAAGCCTACGACCCGCGCCGGACCGTTCCATAACACGACCGCATACCCTTGGGGGGTATATCGGCAATCGACCGACGTGTTTCGATGATGTGTCGATCTGCGAAAACGGTGAGTCTCGATGGCCCCGGGGTCTTCTCCCCATCCCGCAGACGCCCTACCGTCTGCATATGGATCTGGAGCTGCGGCATCTGCGGGTCGTGTGCGCGATCGCGGACGCAGGCAGTGTCACGAAGGCCGCCTCCGTGCTGGGGCTCGCGCAGCCGGCGCTGACCGCACAGCTGCAGCGCATCGAGCGGGCCCTCGGCGGGCTGCTGTTCGAGCGGGACCGGCGCGGGGCGCGGGCGACACCGCTGGGCGAGCTGGTCCTCGCCCGGGCGCGGGTGCTGCTGCCGGCGGTGAAGGGCCTGCAGGACGAGGCGACGCGGCTGGCCAGCACGAAGGACCGCGCGGGGCGGTACCGTATCGGCGCGGTCAACGGCCCGATCCTCGGCGGCCTGGTCCACCGCATCAGCAGCAACCACCCGGGCGCCCAGGTCAGCACGCACGCGTCGTGGTCCGCCGCGGAGCTCGGCGACCAGGTCCTCGCCGGCAAGCTGGACTTCGTCCTGGTGGGCGCCTGCGGCGACGCGCCGCCCGCGACGGACAACGGGCTCGCCTGGCGGGTCGTGGCCGCGGATCCGGTGTTCCTGCTGCTGCCGGAGGGGCACCGCCTCGCCGACCGGGACGAGGTCGACCTGGCCGAGCTCGCCGACGCCCAGTGGGTCGCCGCGCCCGGCGACGGCTGCTTCTCCTCGTGCCACGCGGCGGCCTGCGCCCGGGCCGGCTTCACCCCGAAGGTGCTCTTCGAGACCGAGGTCCGCGGGGCGATCGACCTCATCGAGTCCGGCGACGCGGTCGGGCTGTGCCAGGCGACGCTCCGGCCGATGGCCGGTCTCGCCGCGGTGCCGATCCAGGGCGCGCCGCTGCACTGGCGGCAGATGCTCGGCTGGCTGCCCGACGGTCCCGCCGCGGACGTCGCGGGGCAGGTCTGGGCGTATGCGATCGAGGCCTACGCCGACGCGGTGCGCAAGAACGACCGGTACACGGCCTGGCTGGGCCGCCACCCAGACAGAAGAGGGCTGGCCCTGTAGGGCCAGCCCTCTAACGGTTTCGCCTGATCAGCCGGTGAAGGTCGCGGTGATCTGGGTGAACTGCCAGTTGTTCTGGGCGATGCCGCTGCAGTTGGAGACGACGCCGCCGCCGGGGCAGGGGCGGTC